>JBOIEQ010000076.1:0-19467 GCA_050741255.1 Burkholderiales bacterium
TCTTCCCGGTGATTTTTCCGGCACCGACGGTCAACAGCACCCATTCGAGCAGCGGACGCTCCGTGTTACTGATGCTGACAACGACTTGTCGTTGGTCGTTGCGATGGCGGCGGGTGAGGCCAATGGTTCCTTCGCCATCGATCAGTCCGGCAAGGTAGGCTGCGTCAGTCGGGGACAGAACGGCGGCTTTGCGGTAGCTGGCCATCGGCAACCTTCGGCGGGTTGCGGAAATAATAAACCCCTGACTGCTTGCGCAGCCAGGGGTTTGCCAGAATGGTGGAGGCGGCGGGACAGCTGGTCCATTCCTTTCGGAACGGGCTGGACTATGCCTTCATCCCGGTTGCCCGGGATGCGGAGCGTGTTATTCGCGCATCAATTGCTGCCTTGCGCGAATCCTAGTGCCTGCCCGCCGGCGTCGCTCTGCCGGTCGGCAGGTCTATGAGTCTCTACAGGGCAGGCCTGAGGTTGGCCCTCTTCCTACCCCTCGGTGTTGCCATGCCGCCCCTGGCAGGGCGGCGAAGGTTTCGCCGATGTGAGCTCCGTTTTCACTCTGCCTTTACAGGCAGAGGCGACCACTTGATCGAACCCGCGTCCGCAAGTCCTCTACAGCGAGATCTACATACTTAGCCTGGTTGTTTGATCTAACCGCGGGCCCGCCAACCGGCAGGCTGGCACGCGGCGAGTCACCTTGGATTTGATGCCGTGCAAAGTGACCCTGCGCGGCACGATCTCATGTATATGACTCTGCTCCAGCTTGCGCCGGCCGGCCCATGAGAAAACCGGTGCAGAGTCCAGCCGGTATTAAGCGGCTAGAGCGTAGCTATCTTCGTTCGCATTTATAGCGATCCAGTTGTATTTACGAGGTAGCTGGGCCTCGGTATGCACTGCACTGCGTCGTAACCCACGTCGAAGCCAAGTCGCCCCCGATAAAACAGGATTCGGGATGCAGGCATCGGGATTCGAAAACCCCGAAACCAGCTTGCATTATCCCATATGCGGCCGGCAGCGCCCCGGTTCAAGGGATGGGGCCTGCGGACAGGTGCGCCAGCAGTTCCAGCGGGTTGCGGATGACCACGTCAGCCTTCCAGTCCAGGGGGTCGTGGCCGTTCAGGTAGCCGTACGCGGCAGCCACCGCGCCCATGCCGGCGGCGCGGGCGGCTTCGATGTCGCGGGCGTCGTCGCCGACATAGAGGCAATCCGCGGCGGGCATGGCTAGCCGTTCGGCGCCAGCGAGCAGGGGGGCCGGATGGGGCTTCATGTGCGGGGTGGTGTCGCCGCCGATGACGCAACCGCTGCGGGTCGCGAGGCCCAGCCGTTCGATCAGCGGCACCGCGAAGCGTTCCGCCTTGTTCGTTACGACCCCCCAGCGCAGGCCGCGGGTTTCCAGTCCCTGCAGTAGTTCCGCCATGCCCGGGAACAGGCGGCTTTCGCGGCACAGGTTCGCCTCGTAGTTGGCGAGGAACTCGAGCCGCATCGCGTCGTAGTCCGCGTGATCCGCGGCGATGGCAAAACCCGCGGCAAGCATGCCGCGGGCGCCCATCGAGGTGCGCGGCCGCGTGTCGGCCAAAGGCACATCGGCGAGCCCGCGGGCGCGGCGCATCAGGTTGAGCGCGTAACACAGGTCGGGCGCGGTGTCGGCAAGCGTGCCGTCGAGGTCGAAGAGCACGGCTTTGATCATGTTTGAAGTCGGGATTGGGGATTTGAGATTGGGGATTTGAACCCGCGCGTTTCCAGCCTTCCAATCCCAAATCCCGAATCTCTAATCCCGTTTTTTAAAGTGAAGGATGTAGTTAACGTCTGTATCCGCGTCGAGCGCGTAGACCCTGGCCAGTGGGTTGTAGGTCATGCCGGTGATGCCGGCCACATCGAGGCCGGAGTTCCGGCCCATGGTGATGAGCTCGGAGGGTTTGATGAAGCGCGCGTATTCGTGGGTGCCGCGGGGGAGCAGCCCCAGCACGTATTCGGCGCCGAGGATCGCGAACAGGAAGGATTTTGGATTGCGGTTGAGCGTGGCGAAGAAGAGATCGCCACCGGGTTTCGCCAGCGCCGCGCAGGCCGCCACCGTGCTCGCGGGATCCGGCACGTGCTCCAGCATTTCCATGCAGGACACCGTGTCGTAAGTGGCGGGCGCTTCCCGGGCAAAATCTTCGGCGGCGATGGCGCGGTAATCCACCTGCAGTCCGCTTTCGTGGAGGTGCAGCGCCGCGACCTTCAGCGCCTTGTCGGACAGGTCAATGCCGGTCACTGCGGCGCCGCTCCGCGCCATGGACTCGGCGAGGATCCCGCCGCCGCAGCCCACATCCAGCACGCGTTTTCCCGCCAGCGGCGCCCGGGCTTCGATCCAGGCGAGCCGCAGCGGGTTGATTTCGTGGAGTGGCCGGAACTCGCTGGCGGGATCCCACCAGCGGTGCGCGAGGCGGCTGAATTTCTCGACTTCGGCGCTATCGACGTTCATTGGGCATTCGGGGCTGGATTTTGTGTTGCCAGGCGCGGGCTTTGGCGGCAATGGCTTCCGGGTCGAGCCGGGTCAAGACGCCGTCGGCCACGCAAGGCACGCCGTCGACCCAGACATGGGAAACATGCTCGCGACCGGCGGCGTACACCAGATGCGAGACCGGATCGTAGCAGGGCGCCAGTTCCAGCGCGTCCAGGTCCACCGCCGTCAGATCGGCGCGCTTGCCGGGTTCGATCGAGCCGATCCGGTCGGCCAGCCCCAGCGCCCGGGCGCCGCCCAAAGTGGCCATTTCCAGCGCCTGCCACGCGGGTACGGTAGTGGCGTCGCCGGTCACCCCCTTGGCCAGCAGCGCCGCAAGCCGCATCTCTGCCCACAGATCCAGCCGGTTGTTGGAGGCCGCGCCGTCGCTCCCCAGCCCCACGTTGACGCCGGCGGCGAGCAGCTGGGTGAGCGGGGCGATGCCGCTGGCGAGCTTGAGATTGGAGGACGGGCAGTGCACGACTGAAGCGCCGGCGCGCGCCAGCGCAGCGATCTCGGCAGGCTCCAGGTGGACGGCATGCACGGCGATCAGCCCCGGATTGACCAGCCCGAGGCGCGCCAGCCGTTCCAGCGGGCGCACCCCGTGGCGCTCGACGCTCTCGCGGATCTCATCCAGGGTTTCATGCACATGGGTATGCACGGGCAGGTCAAGTTCGGCCGCCAGCGTGGCCATGGACTGGAAGGTCTTGTCGCTGACGGTATAGGGGGCATGCGGGGCGAAGCAGAACGTGAGCAGGGCTTCCGCCCGCAGCAGGTCGCGCGCCTGCAGGCCCTTGTCGAGATAGTCCTGGGCGTCGGCCGCGTAGGGGGACGGGAACTCGATCGCGATCATGCCGATCATCGCGCGCAGGCCCGCTTCGAGCGCTGCCCGTGCGGCCTGCTCGGGATAGAAGTACATGTCGGAAAAGCAGGTGACGCCGCCGCGCAGCAGCTCGGCGCAGGCGGCGAGCGTGCCGTCGCGGACGAATTCGGCCGACATCAGGCGGCCCTCAGCCGGCCAGATATGGTCCTCGAGCCAGCGCATCAGCGGCAGATCGTCCGCCAGTCCGCGCATCAGCGTCATGGCGGCGTGGGTGTGCGCGTTGACCAGCCCGGGCATCAGGACGTGCCGGTCGAGCCGCACACGGGTGGCGCGGGGGTAGCGCGCCACTGCCTCCGCGGCAGGCAGCACCGCCTGTATGGCGCCCTGCTGGACAACCACGGCGTGTCCGGACAGCACGCTTCCGCGCGGTATCACGGGAACGATCCAGCGGGCCTCGATCAGCAGATCGTCAGGGGCGGTGGCAGGGGCCATGGGTGGGCGTTGGGTCGGGTTCGGTTGGTCGGGGCGACAGTTGGCAATGCTGAACGATGGACAAAAAAAAGCCCTGCTTGCGCAGGGCTTTTTCGAGCTTGGCCGCTTACGTCTTCGGCTTCGCTTCCGGTTTGGCTTCGGGTTTGGCTTCGGGTTTGGCTTCGGGTTTCGGCGCGGGCTTCGGCTTGGTGCCGACGACCTCGACGGTGACCCGGCGGTTCGGAGCCAGACACTCGATCAGTTGTTTCCGCGACATCTTGTTGTCGCAGAACTTCGTGACCGGAATCGGGTTCTTGAACGCCTTGCCTTCCCAGAAGATCAGCTTCGGATCGATGCCTTTCGACACCAGGTAATCCTTGCCGTTGAGCGCACGCTTCTCGGACAGCTTCTGGTTGAACGCCAGACTGCCGATCCGGTCGGTGTGACCCGTGACGATCACGGCACCGATGGTGACGCCCTTGATCTCTTTCGCCAGGAAGGCGTCAAGATCCTTCTTGTTGTCGTCGGTCAGTTCGGGCTTGGCGAAGGCGATGCCCTGCAGCTCGATCTTGTACTCGACGTTCATCATCTGCGGCTTGGCCGGCGGCTTCGGCTTGGCTTCCGGCTTCGGCGCAGGCTTAACCTCAGGTTTCGGCGGCGGCGGTTTCGGGCACAGGTCGGGCGTGCACTGTTTGCAGGCCTCGGCCTTGGCGGCGAGAGCCGGCGTCCAGTCGCTGGTGCGCACGCAAACGCCGGCACCGATGGCGGTGACGACATTGCCCGTCATCGCATCGACGAGATAGCCCTGATTTTTGGTTAATTGCTGGGCAAGCGACAGACCCGGCAGCACGAGTGCTGCGGCGACGCCAACGAGGATTTTGCGGAACGCTGAACTCATGACTGAGGCTCCTCCCGAATCACGCACACGATTGAATTGAAACGACATCGTTAACACTCCCCTTGAAGCTAAATCATCTAAGAAACGGCCGCGGGACCACAGATTTCCGAGCCAGTTCCATTGCCGCGTGAAGATTACCACAGTTTTCTGGCGGTTAGCACAAGGTGTTGCAGCGAAACCACAGGGTCCTGGTCCCTTGAAATTGTGGGAAAAATGAGGTCCGCACTGCAACAAATCCATCCTGAACCCATTTTGCCACAGACCATGGCTGCCGGCGTTCAGCAAGCGACTATTCGGCATAGCGGGCACCGCCAGTTATGCCAGTGGAATGTCCCGCCCGGGGGCAGTGGTGCGCCAAGGCGCCGATTCGGACCGGGTTTGCGGCCGGGACAGGTCCGCCGAGCCGAGCTGCGCACGCGCGCTTCACCAGCACGCCGGTGACGGACGCCGCCGGTAGTGCCGTGCGTGGCGCGCCCGCCGTTTTCAGCCGGGACTGGCCGCTCCTGGAGCGCGTGGCGCGGCGGCCGCCCGGCCAGGTTTACCGTGATCGTCGCGGCACGCTGAAGGCCCGCGTAGTGGTCGGGACGGGCAGCGCTCGCATGCTAAAATTACTGGCTTTAGTTTGCGTGCCGAAACAGGGGAATTCGAACGTGCTGAACGCGTTGTACGTGTAGCCGCCGTCGCTGCGGAGCTTGCCTCCGCGGCCTGCGGCTGAGCCGACCTCTCCCGCGCCGCTTGTTGCCCTGACGCCCTTACTTTCACCTTTGTAGCCGTTACTCATGGATCAATTCGCCAAGGAAACCATCCCCGTCAGCCTCGAAGAGGAGATGCGCCGCTCCTATCTCGATTATGCGATGAGCGTCATCGTCGGACGCGCGCTGCCAGACGTGCGCGACGGGCTGAAACCCGTGCACCGGCGGATTTTGTTCGCGATGAACGAATCGAACACCGTGTGGAACCGCGCGTACGTGAAATGCGCGCGCGTGGTCGGTGACGTGCTGGGCAAATACCATCCCCACGGCGACTCGGCGACCTACGAGGCGCTGGTGCGCATGGCGCAGGACTTCTCCCTGCGCTATCCGCTGATCGACGGCCAGGGCAACTTCGGTTCGGTCGACGGCGATTCGGCGGCAGCCTACCGCTATACCGAGTGCCGGCTGCAGCGGATCAGCTCGGAGATCCTTGCCGACATCGACATGGAAACCGTCGATTTCGTGCCGAACTACGACGGCAAGGAGCAGGAGCCCGTCACGCTGCCCACGCGGGTGCCGAACCTGCTGATCAACGGTTCGTCGGGGATCGCGGTCGGCATGGCCACCAACATCCCCCCGCACAACCTCAACGAGGTGGTGGACGCCTGCCAGGCGCTGCTGAAAAAGCCCGAGATGGACATCGAGGAGCTGATCCGCATCGTGCCGGCGCCGGATTTCCCCACCGCCGGCATCATCTACGGCACCAGCGGGGCCAAGGACGCCTATCGGACCGGCCGCGGCCGGGTGGTCATGCGCGCCCGCACCCATTTCGAGGAAGCCGAGCGCGGCAAGACGCTGCTCGTGATCGACGAACTCCCTTATCAGGTCAACAAGGCCAACCTGCTGATGAAAATCGGCGAACTGGTGCGGGAGAAGCGTCTCGAGGGTATCTCCGAAATCCGTGACGAGTCCGACAAGTCCGGGATGCGCGCGGTGATCGAGGTCAAGCGTGGCGAGGTGCCGGAAGTCGTCCTGAACAATCTGTACAAAGAAACGCAGATGCAGGACAGCTTCGGCATGAACATGGTCGCGCTGGTCGATGGCCAGCCGCGCGTGCTGAACCTCAAGCAGATGCTGGAAGCCTTCCTGCGCCATCGCCGCGAGGTGGTGACGCGCCGGACGGTGTTCGAGCTGAAGAAGGCGCGCGAGCGCGGTCACATCCTTGAAGGCCTGGCGGTGGCGCTGTCGAACGTGGACGACGTGATCGCGCTGATCAAGGCGGCAAAAACGCCGGCCGAGGCCAAGCAACAGCTGATGGCGCGGTTGTGGCGTTCCACGCTGGTCGAGGAAATGCTCGTCCGCGTCGATCCGCAGGCGGCACGGCCCGAGGGGTTGGCCGCCGAGTTCGGGCTGCAGAAGAAGGGCTACAAACTGTCCGAGGCCCAGGCGCAGCGCATCCTGGAGATGCAACTGCAGCGCCTGACCGGGCTCGAGCAGGACAAGCTGGTGGCCGAGTACAAGGAAGTCATGGAGACGATCATCGATCTCCTCGACATCCTGTCCAAGCCGGCGCGCACCACCAAGATCATCAGCGAAGAGCTGGCCGCGGTGAAGAAGCAGTATGGCGACCCGCGCCGCAGCGAGATCGAGGAGAACGCACAGGATATCAACGTCGAGGACCTGATCAAGTCCGAGGAAGTGGTGGTGACGCTGTCGCACGGCGGCTACATGAAGTCGCAGCCGGTGGACGATTACCGGGCGCAGAAGCGCGGCGGCCGCGGCAAGCAGGCGACGACCACCAAGGAGGACGATTTCGTCGAGAAGTTGTTCATCGCGAACACCCACGATTTCATCCTGTGCTTCTCGAACCGCGGCCGCGTCTACTGGCTCAAGGTCTACCAGGTGCCGCAGGGCAGCCGCGCCTCGCGCGGTAAGCCGATCGTGAACCTGGTGCCCCTGATGGAGCACGAGAAGATCACTGCTGTGCTGCCGGTCAAGGTCTTCGACGACGAGCATTTCGTGTTCATGGCGACCGCCAACGGCACGGTCAAGAAAACCGCGCTGTCCGCGTTCTCGCGCCCGATGAACAAGGGCATCATCGCGATCAATCTCGAGGATGGCGATTACCTGATCGGCGTCTCCATCACCGACGGCAAGCATCAGGTGATGCTGTTCTCGGACGCCGGCAAGGCCCTGCGCTTCGACGAGACCGAGGTGCGCGGCATGGGGCGTGCCGCGGGCGGGGTGCGCGGCATGAAGCTGCAGAAGGGGCAGCACCTGATTTCCCTGCTGACCACGGACAATGAAAAAGTATCCGTGCTGACGGCCACCGAGAACGGCTACGGCAAGCGCACGCCGATTTCGGAGTACACGCCGCACGGCCGCGGCACGCAGGGCATGATCGCCATCTCGACTTCCGAGCGCAACGGCAAGCTGGTCGCCGCGCAGATCGTCAGCGACGACGACGAGATCATGCTGATCAACAGCGGCGGCGTGCTGATCCGCACGCGCGTCTCCGAAATCCGCGACATGGGGCGCGCAACCCAGGGCGTGCGGCTAATCAACATCGGCGAGGGCGGCAAACTGGTGGGCCTGGAGCGCATCGCTGAGCCGGAGGACGACGTGGAAGGCGACGCGTGAGCCGGCTCTACAACTTCGGCGCCGGTCCCGCCACGCTGCCCGAGCCTGTGCTTCGGCAGGCGGCGGAGGAAATGCTCGAATGGCGCGGCAGCGGCATGTCCGTGATGGAGATGAGCCATCGCGGCAAGGAGTTCGTGGACATCGCCGCGCGCGCCGAGGCGGGGCTGCGCAAGCTGATGGCCGTGCCGAAGAATTACAGGATTCTGTTCCTGCAGGGCGGTGCGACGCTGCAGTTCGCCGCCATCCCGATGAACCTCCTGCGCGGGAAAAAGTCGGCGGATTACGTCAACACCGGCGAGTGGTCCAAGAAGGCGATCAAGGAGGCGAAGCGCTACTGCGCGGTCAACGTCGCTGCCTCGTCCGAGGACCAGAAATTCAGCTACGCGCCGAAACAATCCGCGTGGAAGCTCGATCCGAACGCGGCCTACGTGCACGTCTGCACCAACGAGACGATCGGCGGCGTGGAATTCCACTGGGTGCCGGACACCAAGGGCGTGCCGCTGGTCGCCGACATGTCCTCGCACATCCTGTCGCGCACGATAGACGTGTCGCAATACGGCCTGATCTACGCCGGAGCACAGAAGAATATTGGCCCGGCGGGCCTGACGGTGGTGATCGTCCGCGAAGATCTGCTCGGCGAAGTGTTGCCCGCGACGCCGTCGGTGCTCGACTACAAGGCCCAGGCCGAGGCCGATTCCATGCTCAATACGCCGGCCACGTACTCGGTCTACATCGCCGGTCTGGTGTTCGACTGGCTGCAGGAGCAGGGTGGCCTGCCGGCCATCGAAAAGCGCAACCGCGCCAAGGCGAAGCTGCTCTACGACTACCTCGACGAAACCGAGTTTTACTTCTCGCCGGTCGCCCGCGAGGACCGCTCGCTGATGAACGTCCCGTTCCGGCTGAAGAGCGACCAGCTCGATGAAGCCTTCCTGAAGGAGGCCAAGGCGCGCGGCCTCGACCAGCTGAAGGGCCACCGCGCGGTGGGCGGCATGCGCGCATCGATCTACAACGCGATGCCGGCCGAAGGCGTGCAGGCGCTGGTCACCTTCATGCGCGAGTTCGCCAAGACGCATGGCTGAGCGTTTCCGGGTCCTGACGCTCAACAACATCGCGGGCGTCGGGCTCAAGCGCTTTCCGGCCGAGCGTTACGAGGTCGGTACGCAGATCGAGCGGCCCGACGCCATTCTGGTGCGCTCCGCCGACCTGCACGCGATGGAGATTGCGGCGAGCGTGAAGGCCGTCGGCCGCGCCGGCGCCGGCGTCAACAACATCCCGGTGGCGAAGCTATCCGCGCGCGGCGTGCCGGTGTTCAACGCCCCCGGCGCCAACGCCAATGCCGTCAAGGAGCTGGTTATCGCCGGCCTGCTGATCGCCGCGCGCAATCTGGCGCCCGCGCTGAAGTTCGTGGAGGGTCTGGCGGGCGACGATGCCGCGGTGCACAAGACGGTGGAGGACGGCAAGAAGCAGTTCGCCGGCTTCGAACTGCCGCGCCACACGCTGGGCATCCTGGGGCTGGGCCGGATCGGCAGTCTGGTGGCCGACAGCGCGATCAAGCTGGGCATGCAGGTCATCGGGTTCGACCCGCACCTGACCGTCGATGCCGCATGGGGCCTGCCCTCGCAGGTGAGAAAAGCCCACTCGGTCGAGGAGGTGCTGAAAGCCTCCGATTTCGTCACCGTGCACGTGCCGCTCGCCGACGGCACCCGCAACCTCATCAACGCGGAACGCCTGAAATTGATGAAGGCCGGCGCCATCCTGCTCAACTTCGCGCGCGACGGGATCGTGGACGACACGGCAGTCGCCGCCGCGCTGAAAGCGAAAAAGCTGCGCTGGTATGTCTGCGACTTCCCGTCGCAGGCGCTCGGCGGCCAGCCCGGCGTGATCGCGCTCCCGCACCTCGGCGCCTCGACCCGCGAGGCCGAGGACAACTGCGCGGTGATGGTGGTGGACCAGGTGCGCGATTTTCTGGAGCACGGCAACATCGTCAACGCGGTCAATTTTCCCGATGTAGCGATGCCGCGGGAGTCGCCGTGGCGGGTCTGCATCGCCAACGCCAACGTGCCGAACATGCTGGGGCAGATGTCGACCGCCATGGCCCACGCGGGGTTGAACATCCACAACATGCTCAACAAGTCGAAGGGGGAGATGGCCTACACCCTGGTGGACATGGACAGCGCGGTGCCCGAGGCCGCGATCAGCGGGCTCGCGGCCATCCCGGGCGTGCTCGGGGTGCGTTACCTTCCCGCCTGAGCGCGGCACGTTAGAATTCGCTACCGGCAGCCCGCCGGACCGCCCGACCCGCACCATGGCCGATTCCCTCAAACGCATCCGCGCCCGCATCGACGCGCTCGACGATCAGCTGCTGAAGCTGATCAACCGGCGCGCGGGGTTCGCGCAGACGGTGGCGCGCATCAAGGGCAATGCCCACGCCTACCGCCCCGAGCGCGAGGCGCAGATCCTGCGCCGGCTGACCGCGGCGAACCGCGGACCCCTGCCGGACGCGGCGGTGGCGCGGTTGTACGCGGAACTGGTCTCCGCCTGCCGTGCAATGGAAGCGGAGTTCCGCGTCGCCTATCTCGGACCGCGCGGCACCTACAGCGAAGAGGCGGTCGGCAAGCATTTCGGGGGCATGGTGCAGGCGATGCCGCAGGCCTCGTTTGACGAAGTCTTCCGCGCAGTGGAGGCGGGCGAATGCGGCTACGGCGTGGTGCCGGTGGAGAATTCCACCGAGGGCACGATCGGCCGCACGCTTGACCTCTTGCTCACCACACCGCTCAGGATCTGCGGCGAGGTGCTGTTGCCCGTGCACCAGTGCCTGATGAACAAGAGCGGCAATGCAGCGCGGGTGGCGCGCGTCTATTCGCACAGCCAGAGCCTTGCGCAGTGCCACGAGTGGCTGAACCACCGCTACCCGCAGGCCGAGCGCGTGCCGGTGGTGTCGAACGCGGAAGCCGCGCGGCTGGCCTCGAAGGAAGCGCGCGCCGCCGCCATCGCCGGCAGGACGGCCGCCAGGGTCTACGGCCTCAAACTGCTCGCGCGCAATATCGAGGACGATCCGAACAACACGACACGCTTCCTGGTGATCGGCCCGCACGGGGCCGGACCGTCGGGACGTGACAAGACCTCGCTGGTCATGTCCACCCGCAACCTGCCGGGGGCGGTGCACGGCCTGCTGACGCCGCTGGCGAAGAACGGCGTGTCGATGACCAAGCTCGAATCGCGGCCGTCGCGCACGGGCATGTGGGAGTACCTGTTCTACGTCGACCTTGAAGGCCACGCGGAAGAACCGCGCCTCAAACGCGCGCTGGCGGCGCTGACGCGCAAGGCCGCGATGCTCAAGGTGCTGGGGTCCTATCCGGCGGCGTAACTGCAGTGACGAGTGATGTGTAATGGGTGATGAGCTGCAACCGTTTTTACCCATTACCCATTACCCATTACCCATTACCCATTAGCCAGGATCATTTGATGTCCGCCGTTCTTTCCTCCCGCAGCGCCGCCGACCTCTGCGACCTGGCACCGCGTTATGTCCGCGCGATCGCGCCGTACCAGCCCGGCAAGCCGATCGCCGAGCTCGCGCGCGAATTCGGGCTCGAAGAGGGCAGCATCATCAAGCTGGCGTCCAACGAGAACCCGATCGGCGTCAGTCCCAAGGCGCTGGCGGCGATACGGGCGGTACTCGACGATCTTTCCCGCTATCCCGACGGCAACGGTTTCGAGCTGAAGTCCGCGGTGGCGCGCAAGAACGGCGTTGCGCCGGACCAGATCGTGCTGGGCAACGGTTCGAACGACGTGCTGGAACTGGCGGCCCGCGCTTTCCTCACGCCCGGGACCAGCGGGGTCTATTCGCAGCACGCCTTCGCGGTCTATCCGCTGGCGGTGCAGGCGGTCGGCGCGCGCGGCATCGAGGTGCCGGCGAAGGATTTCGGCCATGACCTCGACGCCCTGCGCGACGCGATTGGCGCAGACACGCGGCTCGTCTTCATCGCCAATCCGAACAACCCGACCGGCACCATGCTGGAAGCCCCGCGCCTGCGCCGCTTCCTCGAAAGCGTGCCCGCAACGGTGCTGGTGGTGCTGGACGAGGCCTATAACGAATACCTGGCGCCGGCGTTGCGGTCCCCGAGCGCACAGTGGGTCGCCGAGTTCCCGAACCTGGTCGTGACGCGCACCTTTTCCAAGGCCTACGGCCTGGCCGGGCTGCGCGTGGGCTACGCATTGGCCGCCGCGGGCGTGGTGGACCTCATGAACCGCGTGCGCCAGCCGTTCAACGTCAACAGCCTGTCGCTGGCCGCCGCGGCTGCCGCGCTCGATGACGATGCCTTCGTGCAGGAAAGCTATGCGCTCAACGTGCGCGGCATGCGGCAACTGCTCGACGGCTTCCGCGCTCTGGCGCTTGAATGGATTCCGTCGTTCGGCAATTTCGTCAGCTTCAAGGTGGGTGACGGCGCCACGATCTACCGTGAATTGCTGAAGCGCGGTGTCATCGTGCGGCCGATCGCGAGTTACGGCATGCCGGAATGGCTGCGCGTCTCGATCGGCCTCGAAAGCGAGAACGCGCGCTTCCTCGCCGCGCTCGGCGAGGTGCTGCGCAAGTGAAGCAGAAAGCCGCACCACGCAAGAAGCCGCTGATCGGCACGCTCGCGATCTTTGGCGTCGGCCTGATCGGCGGCTCCTTCGCCCTGGCGCTCAAGCGCGCGGGCGTGGTCGGCCGCGTGCTGGGCGTCGGCCGCTCGAAGAAAAACCTGGAGATCGCGCGCAAGCGTCGCATCATCGACGAGATCGCGACGCCGGCAGAGGCGGCGGCGCGCGCGGACGTGGTGCTGCTGGCCACGCCGCTGGGCCAGATGGCGCCGCTGCTCGCGGCCATCGCGCCGCACCTGGGCCCGCGCACCATCGTCACCGACGCCGGCAGCACCAAGCAGGAGATCATCGCCGCCGCGCGTCGGTATCTGGGCGCAGCGCTGCCGCGTTTCGTGCCGGCGCATCCGATCGCCGGTACCGAGAAGCACGGGGCCATTGCCGCTTTTCCCGAACTGTTCAAGGGTCGCAAGCTGGTGGTGACGCCGCTGTCGCAGACCTCCGCGGCCGCCGTGCGCACCGTAAGCCGGGCGTGGCAGGCCTGCGGCATGCAGGTCGTGCGCATGCGGCCGGCGGAACACGACCGCGTCTTCGCCACGGTGAGCCACCTGCCGCACCTGCTGGCGTTCGCGATGGTGGACATCGTCGCCACCGATCCGGAAGCCCGCCAGTTGTTCGGCTTCGCCGCCGGGGGCTTCCGCGACTTCACGCGCATCGCGGGCAGCACCGCGGAGATGTGGCGCGACATCTGTGCGACGAACCGCGCGGCCGTGCTGGCGGTACTGGAGCGCTACGAGGCCAAGGTCGAGGAAATGCACGCGCTGCTTGAGCGCGGAGACCTCGAGGGGCTCGCGACAGTGATGGACCGCGCGAGCCGCGCGCGCAACCGCTGGGCCGCCAGCCAGGGCCGCTGAGCCGTCGCATGGCGGGACCGGCGTATCTGGATTTGCCCGCAGCGACCCACGCCGAGGGCGTGCTGCGCCTGCCGGGTTCCAAGAGCCTTTCCAACCGCACGCTGCTGATCGCCGCCCTCGCGGAGGGTGTTACCGAGGTGCGAGACCTGCTCGAGTCGGACGACACGGATCGCATGCTCGAGGCGCTGGTGAAACTTGGCGTGCCGCTCGAGCGCCATGGCGGTAACGATGACTATCGGGTCGAGGGACTTGCAGGCGCGTTCCCGGTCAAGCGCGCCGACCTGTTCCTGGGCAACGCCGGCACGGCGGTGCGCCCGCTCACCGCAGCCCTCGCGCTGAGCCAAGGGGAATACCGCCTCTCCGGCGTGCCGCGCATGCATGAACGGCCGATCGGCGATCTGGTGGATGCGCTGCGTGAGGCCGGCGCCGTCATCGATTACGAAGGCGCGGCTGGTTTCCCTCCGCTTGCGATCAGGCCGGGCGCCACACGCCTTGGTGCGCACGTGAGTGTAAAAGGCAATGTTTCCAGCCAGTACCTGACTGCGCTGCTGCTCGCGCTACCCCTGCTGGCGCGGCGCGCGGGCGCGGCGGCGGAAGTGGAAGTGGTCGGCGAACTGATTTCCAAACCCTACATTGAGATCACGCTCGCGGCGATGGCGCAGTTCGGCGTCGCGGTCGAGCGCGAGGGCTGGTCGCGTTTTCGCGTGCCCGCCGGCACCTGGTATCGCAGCCCCGGCACGGTGTTCGTCGAGGGCGATGCGTCCTCGGCGTCGTACTTTCTCGCCGCGGGTGCCATCGGCGGCGGGCCGGTGCGGGTGGAAGGCGTGGGCCGCGCGAGCGTGCAGGGCGACGTGCAGTTCGCCGATGCCCTGCAGTCGCTGGGCGCCCGGGTCGCCATGGGCGAGAACTGGATCGAGGCCTGCGCCCCTGAAGCCGGGCGCCTGCGCGCGTTCGACCTCGATCTCAACCTGATTCCGGATGCGGCGATGACGCTTGCGATCTGCGCGCTGTTCGCCGACGGGCCGTGCCGGCTGCGCAACATTGCCAGCTGGCGCGTGAAGGAAACCGATCGTATCGCGGCGATGACGAGCGAACTGCGCAAGGTCGGCGCCACGGTGGAAGAGGGGGCGGATTTCCTGGCGGTGACGCCGCCCGTGGCCGGCCTGACACCGCATGCGGCGATCGACACCTACGACGACCACCGCATGGCCATGTGCTTCGCGCTCGTCACGCTGGGCGGCGTGCCGGTGCGCATCAACGATCCGGCCTGCGTCAACAAGACCTTTCCCGACTTCTTTCAGCGCTACGCGCAGGTCGTCCGCGCATGAGTTCGGTCGCGGTCCCCGTCATCGCCATCGATGGCCCCTCGGCGTCGGGCAAGGGCACGGTGGCGCAGCGGGTGGCGGCCAGTGTCGGCTTTCATTACCTGGACAGCGGCGCGCTCTATCGCCTGGTCGCGCTGTCGGCGGAGCGGGCGGGGATACCGTTGACGGACGAGACAGGGCTGGCCAGGCTGGCCGATGGACTACCGGCTATTTTCCAAGGGGAGAAAATACTCCTTGAAAATAAAGAGGTTACGGACGATATCCGGACCGCAGCCATCGGCGTTGCGGCCTCTGTCGTGGCCGCCTTGCCTCCCGTCCGGACGGCTTTGCTGGCGCGCCAGCGCGCCTTTCGCCAGCCGCCCGGCCTCGTGGCCGATGGCCGTGACATAGGGTCCGTGATCTTTCCGGACGCCGTGCTCAAGGTCTTTCTGACCGCGAGCCCGGAGGTGCGGGCGGAACGTCGCTATAAGCAGTTGATGGATAAGGGAATGAATGCTAATCTTGCGGCCCTTTTGCAGGAACTCCGCCAGCGCGATGCCCGGGATGCCGGGCGTGCAGTGGCCCCGCTGCTGAAGGGTGCAGACGCCGTTGAGCTCGACACAACTTCGCTTTCCGTCGACGCGGTTGTTTCAAAAGTGTTGGCGCAATATCAACGGGTTAGTTCAGATTCTCCCCGTCGCTAAGCGCGTCTTTCACGGCGAACCTGCAGCTTCACCGTTCCACTGGTGCCTTGGGCCCCCCCGGCTGCAAGGCGTGTGCAATCAACCCCGTGCCGGGATGTTCGGCCGGGAACTTAAGTGTCTGATTCCAAAATGATGCCTGCCACCGCTACTGCTACCCCCGCGTCCGCTGCGCCCGTCGAGATGGAAAATTTCGCCGCGCTGTTCGAAGAAAGTCTGTCGCGCAAGGAAATGCGCATCGGCGAAGTGATTACCGCCGAAGTCGTCCGCGTCGACGCCAATTTCGTGGTCGTCAACGCCGGGCTCAAGTCCGAGTCCTATATTCCCCTCGAAGAATTCCACAACGACCAGGGCGCCGTCGACGTCAAGCCCGGCGATTTCGTGCAGGTTGCGATCGACGCGCTGGAAGACGGCCATGGCGAAACGCGCCTCTCGCGCGACAAGGCCAAGCGCCTCGCGGCGTGGCACGAACTTGAAGACGCGCTTGAAAAAGGCACGGTCATCTCGGGCCTCATCTCCGGCAAGGTCAAGGGCGGCCTCACCGTCATGGTGAACGGCATCCGCGCCTTCCTGCCCGGTTCGCTCGTCGACACGCGGCCGGTGAAGGACACCACGCCGTATGAAAACAAGAACATGGAATTCAAGGTCATCAAGCTCGACCGCAAAAGGAATAACGTCGTCGTTTCCCGCCGCGCAGTGCTCGAGCAGAGCCAGGGCGCCGAGCGCCAGGCGCTGCTGGAAAACCTGAAAGAAGGCTCGGTGGTGAAGGGCATCGTCAAGAACATCACCGACTACGGCGCGTTCGTGGACCTGGGCGGCATCGACGGCCTGCTGCACATCACCGACCTCGCGTGGCGCCGCGTCAAGCATCCGTCCGAAGTGCTGACGGTGGGCGACGAGGTGGAAGCCAAGATCCTCAAGTTCGATCAGGAGAAGAACCGCGTCTCGCTGGGCATGAAGCAGCTCGGTGAAGATCCGTGGGTGGGCATCGGCCGGCGCTACCCGCAGGGCACGCGCCTGTTCGGCAAGGTCAGCAATCTCACCGACTACGGCGCGTTCGTGGAAATCGAGGCTGGCATCGAAGGCCTGGTGCACGTCTCGGAGATGGACTGGACCAACAAGAACGTGCATCCCTCGAAAGTCTGCCAGGTGGGCGACGAGATCGAGGTCATGGTGCTCGAGATCGACGAGGACCGCCGCCGGATTTCGCTGGGCATCAAGCAGTGTCGTGCGAACCCGTGGGAAGAGTTCTCCATGAACCACAAGAAGGGCGAAAAAGTGGCGGGCACGATCAAGTCCATCACCGATTTCGGCATCTTCATCGGCCTGCCCGGCGGCATCGACGGCCTGGTGCATCTCTCCGACCTGTCCTGGAACGTGGCGGGCGAAGAAGCCGTCAAGAAGTACAAAAAGGGCGAGGAGGTCGAGGCGACGGTGCTGTCGATCGACGTGGAGCGCGAACGCGTGTCGCTCGGCATCAAGCAGCTCGAGGGCGACCCGTATTCCGGCTTCATCGCCACCCACGAGAAAAACTCCATCGTCACCGGCACCGTGAAGGCTATCGATGCCAAGGGCGCGGTGATTGCGATCGGCGGCGACATCGACGGCTACCTGCGGGCTTCGGAAATTTCGCGCGACCGCGTGGAAGACATCCGCACGCACCTGAAGGAAGGCGATTCGGTCACGGCGATGATCATCAACGTCGACCGCAAGAACCGCACGATCAACCTGTCGATCAAGGCCAAGGACCTCTCCGAAGAGGCCGCGGCGATGCAGAAGATCGCCGCCGAGAAGCCCGCCAACGCCGGCACCACCAACCTGGGCGCATTGCTCAAGGCGAAGCTGGAGCCGTCGGGGAGCGACCAAAAATAACCCGGGGATGGACATGACCAAGTCAGAGCTGATCGCGAAGCTGGCCGCGCGCTATCCGCAGCTGGTGGCGAAGGACGCCGAGCTGGCGGTCAAGATGATCCTCGACGCGATGGCGAAAAGCCTCGCGGAGGGCGAGCGCATCGAGATCCGCGGGTTCGGCAGCTTCGGCCTGAATTACCGTCCGCCGCGGGTGGGCCGCAACCCGAAGTCCGGCGAGAAGGTGCAGGTGCCGGCCAAGTACGTGCCGCATTTCAAGGCCGGCAAGGAGTTGCGCGAGCGGGTCGATCTGGAAGAGGCGGCTGCCGCCCTCGCGCAGCAACAGCAGCAGCAACAATAACGCGCACGCGGTCCTGGCATCGGCACCGGTTCAACGGGGCGGCATCGTGACATCACGAGCCGTCCTTTTTGTTTCCGCCGCGTCTGCCGGAGCGGGTGCCGTAGCGCAGAATCAAGCTTGTAGTTAACCTTTAATCGACCCCGATGCGCCTGCTCGCCACGCTCGCCAAAGTCGCGGTTTTCGTCGTGCTGCTGGGCTTTGCGATCCTCAACACCGATCCGGTGACCCTGCGCACGTACTTTGGCGTCGAATGGCGCGCGCCGCTGGTGGCCGTGCTGTTCGCCTTCTTCGGCGCCGGCGCGGTGCTGGGCGTGCTGTCCAGCCTGGGGATCATCCTGCGCCAGCGCCGCCGGCTGGCGCGGCTCACACCGGCACCTTCGCCGACGCTGCCGGTGGAGGCTGCGCCGGCTGTCCAGCCGGTGCTGGCAGCGGAGGCGGCCGTGGACCCGTCTCTGCCGGGGAGACGCTGAATGGAATTCGAGTACTGGTGGCTGCTGGCCCTCCCGCTGTTTTTCGCCCTCGGCTGGCTTGCGGCGCGTATCGACATCAAGCACTTGCTGACCGAATCGCGGGCGCTGCCCTCGTCGTACTTCCGCGGGCTCAATTTCCTGCTGAACGAGCAGCCCGACAAGGCGATCGAGGCCTTCATTGAAGTGGTGAAGGTCGATCCGCAGACCATCGAGCTGCACTTCGCGCTGGGCAGCCTGTTCCGCCGGCGCGGCGAGATCGAGCGGGCGATCCGCATGCACCAGCACCTGGCCGAGCGGCCCGACCTCGACGAGACGCAGCGCCTGAACGCCGTGTTCGAGCTGGCGCAGGATTATCTCAAGGCGGGCCTGCTCGACCGCGCCGAGGAGCTGTTCTCGAAACTGAAGGACACGGCGCACGGTGAGTCCGCGCTCAAGTTTCTGCTCGACATCTACGAGCAGGAGAAGGACTGGCAGAAGGCGATCGACACGGCGCTCGCGCTCGAGCAGACAACCGGCCGTTCGTTCCAGACGGAGATCGCCAACTTCCACTGCGAACTGGCCGCCGACCACATGATCCACTCGCGTCCGGAAGCGGCGCGCCCGCACCTCGCGCAGGCGCTGGGCCATCATCGCAAGTGCGTGCGGGCCCACCTGCTGCTGGGCGACCTCGAAGCCTCGCTCGGCGACGACGTGCAGGCGGTCGAAGCCTGGAAGAAGATCGAGAGCCAGAACCCGGTCTTCCTCGCGCTGGCCACCGACAAGCTGCTGACCGCCTATCGCCGGCTGGGCAAGCTGGACGAAGGCGTCAACCTGTTGCGCGGCTACCTGTCCAAATACGGCTCGCTCGACATGCTGAACGTGGTGTTCCAGGGCGTGCTCGAGCGCGAGGGCGCGCAGCCCGCCTACCAGGTGGTGCGCGAAGAACTGAAGCGCAACCCCACACTGCTGGGCCTGGACAAACTGCTGGAGGCCCAGCTGCTCGATGCCCCGCCGCAGCGGCGGCACGACCTGGAGCTGGTCAAGAACCTCGTGCACCAGCACACCCGCGGCCTCGCCATGTACAAGTGCGATGCCTGCGGTTTCCGCGCCCGCCAGTTCTATTGGCGCTGCCCGGCGTGCGGGAAATGGGAGACCTATTCCCCGCGGCGTACGGAAGAGAAAGCTTTGCCGGCGTGAACGACCCGCGCATCATTGTTGCGCTGGACTATGCGGATGCCGCGAGCGCCCTGGCGCTTGCGCGTCGGCTCGATCCGCGCCGCTGCCGCGTGAAGGTGGGCAAGGAGCTGTTCACGGC
>JBOIEQ010000077.1:0-19337 GCA_050741255.1 Burkholderiales bacterium
ACCAGCGGGCGCGCTTCCTTCATCGCGATGCCGTTGGGTGTCGCGAAGAACACCACGTCGCAATGCGTGAGATCCGCCTCCGCGGGCGTCACGAAGGGCAGCGTCACGTGGCCGCGCAGGTTGGGGAACATCGCCGCCACCGGCGTCCCGGCGTGCTCGCGCGAGGTGATCGCGGCAAGCGTGCAATCCGGATGCTGCGCCACGATGCGCAGCAGCTCGACGCCGGTGTACCCGGTGCCGCCCACCACGCCGACCTTGATCGTCTTGCCTGCTGTCTTGCCTGCCGTCCCGCGTGCCATTGCGCACCTCCGCACGTTTCCGACTGTTCGTAACCAGGATTAAACAATGGTTCCAGAAACAACAAAGCCGCCCGCAGGCGGCTTTGCACAAATCTCTCGGCGCTTAGCGCTTCGAGAACTGCTTGCGCCGGCGCGCCTTGTGGAAACCCACTTTTTTGCGCTCGACTTCTCGCGCATCGCGGGTCACGAGGCCCGCTTTCTTGAGCACCGGCTTCAACTCCGGGTTGTGGTCGATCAGCGCGCGGGTAATGCCGTGCCGCACCGCGCCGGCCTGGCCGTTTTCGCCGCCGCCGTTCACGTTGATCAGGATGTCGAACGTGCTCAGATTGTCGGTCAGCACCAGCGGCTGGCGCACGACCATGCGGCCGGTCTCGCGCGAGAAGAACTCGTCGCAGGGCTTGTCGTTGACGGTGATCGTGCCGGTGCCGGCCTTCAGGAACACACGTGCCACCGCGGTCTTGCGGCGGCCGGTGCCGTATTTGTATTGGGGTTGTTGCTGGCGGGTCGCCATTGCTTGCCTCTGCGTTCTCAGATTTCCAGCGCTTTGGGTTGCTGCGCCGTGTGCGGGTGCGCCGTGCCAGCGTACACCTTCAGTTTTTTCAGCATCGCGTAGCCGAGCGGGCCCTTGGGCAGCATGCCCTTGACCGCCATCTCGAGCACGCGGTCCGGGTGCTTCGCGTGCAGCTTCTCGAACGTGTTGCTGCGAATGCCGCCCGGGTACGTCGTGTGGCGGTAGTAGGTCTTCTGCGTGGCCTTGTTGCCGGTTACGCGCAATTTGTCGGCATTGAGCACGACGATATAATCGCCCGTGTCCACATGCGGCGTGAATTCCGGCTTGTGCTTGCCGCGCAGACGATGCGCGAGCCCGGCCGCGAGGCGGCCCAGCACCTTGTTGGACGCGTCGACCACAAACCAGTCGCGCTGTACGGTTTCGTTTTTCGCTACAAACGTTTTCATGGCTTTTTCCGGCCCGCGCGGCATTCAACCCGGCCTGCGGGGAAATCGGGGGGACGTGAAGAAAGGCGCGGATTTTATTATTGTTTTTCGCGCTCTGTCAAACCGTGAAGGCCTTTCGGCGGGGGTTTTGTGAACGCGGGTTTGCTGGCCACCCGGGTGCTCGAATCGGCCCTTTTACCGCCCTTTTCCCTGCTTTTATTGCTGGTTTTGGGCATCTGGGTGGCAAAGCGCCGGCGCCGGCTGGGAATCGCGGTCGCGGGGCTGGCCTGGCTGGCCCTGCTGGCGCTGTCGCTCCCGGCCGTCAGCACCCGCCTGAAACTGTCCCTGGAAGGCGCTCCCCTGGATCCCGCGCACGCCGCCGCCGCGCAGGCGATCGTGGTGCTGGGCGGGGGTCTGCGGGCCCAGGCGCCCGAATTCGGCGGTGATACCGTCAACGCCTACACGCTGGAAAGGGTGCGCTACGGCGCCCATCTGCACCGGCGCCTGAACAAGCCCATTCTCGTCACCGGCGGCAATCCCACCGGCCGGACGCTGCCGGAGGCCGTCGCCATGAAAGCCTCCCTTGCGGCCGATTTTGGCGTCGACACGCGCTGGGTCGAAATCGCCTCAAATACGACCGAGGAGAACGCGCGGGCGAGCCGTGCCCTGCTCGCGCCGCTCGGCATCGAGCGCATCCTGCTCGTAACCCACGGCTGGCACATGCCGCGTTCAGTGCTGGTATTCGAGCAGGCAGGGTTCAAGGTCATCCCGGCGCCGACCGGACTGACCGGCGCACCAGCCGATGGCGGGCTGGCGTGGGTGCCCTCGGCCACGGCGTTCGCCGAGGCCTGCCTGGCCCTGCGCGAGTGGCTGGGCATGGGATGGTATCGATTAAAATCCGCGCTCCGTTGAGGAGGGCTTCCCCGTGAAAGCACGCATCAAATGGATCGAAGGCGTCGCCTTCGCCGGTGAATCCGGCAGCGGGCACTCGCTGGTGATGGACGGTCCGCCGGAAGGCGGCGGGCGCAACCTCGGGCCGCGGCCGATGGAGACGGTGCTGATCGGCACCGGCGGCTGCACCGCCTACGACGTGGTGCACATCCTCAAGAAGGGCCGCGCGGACGTCACCGACTGCGTGGTCGACATCGACTCCGAGCGCGCCGCCGACGACCCCAAGGTGTTCACGAAGATCCACTTCCACTTCACGGTGACGGGCAAGGGACTCAAGCACGCCCAGGTGGAACGCGCGATTCAACTGTCAGCGGAGAAATACTGCTCGGCGTCGATCATGCTGGCGAAGACCGCCGCGATCACGCACGACTTTGAAATCAAGGAAGCGGCGGCGTCAGAACCAAAGGTTTGAACCACAGAGACACAGAGGCACGGAGAAAACCAAGTCAAAAGAAATTCAAATTTAATCCTTCCTCCGTGTCTCTGTGCCTCCGTGGTTCCAGCGTTGTTCTTGCCTAAATCCAGTAGGCGGTGCGCGTCATCACCCGCGACACCAGCTGCATCCCCGTTTTGACCGCCGGCGGCAGTTCCGCCGCGCCCTGTTGTTCCGCGTACACCGCGTGTCCCGCCTCGTCCTGCTTCATGCGGTCGAGGATCGCGTGCGTGCGCGCGTCGGATGCCGGCACCTGCGCGATGTGGCCATCGAGATGATGCTCGACCTGGCGCTCCGTCTCCGCGAGGAATCCCAGGTTCCAGCGGTCACCCGCGAGCCCCGCCAGCGCGCCCATCACAAACGACCCCGCGTACCACACCGGATTCAGCAGGCTCGTTCGGCCGCCCAGTTCCGTGATGCGCTCCGCCGTCCACGCCAGATGATCGGTTTCCTCGCGCGCCGCGCGCTCGAGGCCGGCCTTCAATGCGGGCGTTTTCGCCGTCAGTGCCTGCCCGTGGTAGAGCGCCTGCGCGCAAACCTCCCCGGTATGGTTCACGCGCATCAGGCCGGCGACATGCGTCCGCTCGGCATCCGGCAGCGGTTCCGCGCTCTCCGGCACGGCGGCGGCGGGATTCGCGCGCTCCGCGACGGGGACGGCGAACACCGTCCGCAAGGCGTGGTCGGCGGCGATCAGCAGGCGGTCCAGGTCGATGGGCAGCATGCGCGCACTATAGCAATACTATTTAGCCGCGGGCGGCGACGACAGCCGGCAGAAGTTGCCCCAGTACTCGTAGCCGATCACGCGCTGGCCGGCGCCGGTCTCGAACACGAAGAAGCAGAACTGCTCCTCGCGATTCGCGTCGTGAATCTGCTTCCCGTAGGGCCAACCCGAAACGCGGCTCTCCTGCACCGAGGCGCCGTACACCCGGACCTTGGTAACCATGGGTTCGCTGAGTTCCTCGCCCTTGTGGAAAGCCACCGGCACCGTCTGCATGCGCCGCCACGTATACAGCGTGTTGCCGTCGGGCTTCTTCTCGGCCAGGTCGGGCTTGCCGAAGCGATCCTCCACCGCGGCAATGCTCCCGCCATGGAACTGGTTGAGGGTCTCGCGGAAACCGCGATCGGTGGGGATGGACCCGCAGGCGGTTAGCAACGCTGCCGCAAACGAAGCTACGGCGATCACCGCTTCATGCCACCAGCTATTCGTGTTCTTCATCGCTTACTGTTTCGGCCGGAACATCACTTTCGGCAGGCCCTCGAAATCGGAATCCTGCGTCCAGAGAACCGCCTCGTACGCGCGCGCGCTCGCCAGAACTACGCTGTCGGCAAGCGGCAACCGCGTAGTTACGCTGAGTTTCGCCGCGGCTAGCGCTAGCGGCGCATCGAGCGCGATCAAACGCCCCTGCTGCATGAGCGCGGCCGCCTGCAAAGCCGCGCTTTCATCGCGTTGCTGCAGTACGCGCTTGAACACCTCAAATATCGTAATTGCAGGTACCAGGAGTTGGCTCGTGCGCTGGATTGGTTCGCTGAAAAAACCGGCGTTGGGACCATCCGCAAAAAACTCCAGCCAAGCCGATGAGTCGACCACGTTCATGCGCGATCTACGTCGCGAAGCACCGCCGTATCGATCCCCTTGAGAAATCCGCGCATGCGCTTCGCCGTCTGCACGGGTATATATTCAATACGGTTTTCGTACACCAGAACCTGGATCCGTTGTCCGGGCTGGATATCAAGCGCCTCCCGCACGGCCAGCGGGATGACCACCTGGAACTTGGGCGATACTTTTACCGTATCCATCGGCACCCTCGTATGAGTAAATGTTTATCGATACCAATATCGTAATACCCGCAGTATCGCACGCACCTATCGGTAATGCAAACGCTCTCAGCGCTCCCGCCCCGCCTCGTGCGCAGTCTTCTGCACCGGCGACAGCAGGTACTCGATGACGCTGCGCGTGCCGAGCACGATCTCGGCGGAGGCCTGCATGCCGGGCGCGAGGCGCAGCGTCGCGCCCTGCGCGCTGACCAGCGGCGCCGTCAGTTCCACCAGCGCGCGATAGTTCAGCCCCGCGTCCGCGCCGGCCGCGGGGCTTTTTCCCGCGGCATCCTTCTCCTGCCGGTCGGTGGCATCTGCGCTGACGTGCTTCACGCGGCCCTCGACCATGCCGTACTTCTGGAAGGGAAACGCGGTCAGCTTCACCCGCACGGGCTGGCCGCTCGCGACGAAACCCGCGTCCGTATTGGACACCCACACTTCCGCCAGCAGCGGCTCGCCTTGCGGCACCACCGTCAGCAGGATGGTGCCCGGCTGCACGACGGTGCCGGGCGTGTGCGTGGCGAGGTCCTTCACCGTGCCGGCCTGCGGCGCCTTCAGTTCCAGAAAACCGTGCCGGTGAACGTGCTTGTCCCATTCCTGTTCGAGCTTCGCCAGTTGCGCCGCCGCCTCCACCCGCTCGTTCTGCAACTGCTGGCGGTAATTGGACCCGATCTGCGCGAGACGCTTCACGGATTGATCGACGGAAGCGCGCAACGACTCCACTGCGTTCTGCTGGGTTTTCAGGTCCTGCTCGTTTTCGATGCGCTGGCGCTGGCGCTCGTTCAGGTACAGCTTGCCGGCGAAGCCCTCGTTCGTGAGCTTGCGCCACGCCTCTTCCTGCTCGCGGAAGAGCGGCGCCGTCTGCTGCAGTTTCGCTTCCGTCTCGGACGCCGCCTTCAGGTCGTGCTGGGTCTTGGCCAGCGCCGCCTTCTCCGCATCAATCGCGTCCTGGTAGGCCAGCCGGCGCGCGCGCGCCTGCGCATCGACCTGAGCGAACAACGCCGCCGGTTCGTCGGCCTTGCGCGCCATCGACTGCCCCGCCAGTTCCGCGTCGATGCGGCGCAATTGCAGTTGTTTGAGGCTGAGCTCGTTCTGCAACGTCCGACGGTCGGCTTCCGACAGGCGCGTATCCATGCGCATCAGCACCTGGCCCGCGGTAACCGTGTCACCTTCCTGCACCAGGATTTCCTTCACGATGCCGCTGTCGGCCGGCTGCACGACTTTCAGGTAGCTCTGCGGCACCAGCTTGCCTTGCGCCACCGCCACGATGTCGAGCCGGCCGACGACTGCCCACAGCAACATCACCGCGAACAGCGCGAGCAGCGTGTAGAGCACGAAGCGCGGATACGGGGACGCCGGCCGGTGCTCGGCGGCGACATCCGCGCGCGCGAAATCCCAGCGGTCCGTATTGGCGTAACCGGGAGCGTCATTGTTCATCGCGGCTCTCCTTGTTCATCCCAGCTTGACCAACCCCTCCTGCAACCCCGCGAGGGGTTGCAGTTCCTGCGCGGCGCTGCCGAAGCGGCTATCCGCGAGGATTCCCTGCGCCGACCCGATGCCGATGCCCGCCAGCGTGCCGGTGAGTCCGTAGCGGTAGGCCAGATCCCCGCCCAGCGCCTCGGTATCGCTGCCCCCGAGATGGGCGGAGAGCAGCGCGTTGGTCACCGCCCAGCGGTTCACCGCCGGGTTCGCCGCACGCGCCTGGTCGAACTTCTGCACCAGCGCCTTGAAGTCGAAGGTCTCGAGCTTGTCGTCCTTCAGCGGGTCCGCACCCGCCTGATCGAAGCCGGCCATCGCCTCCGCCACCACCTGCAGGCGGTCCACCGCGCGACGGCTCGCGCTCGCATACCAGTCCTTGAAGGTCAGCCCCTCGCCCGTGCCCGTTTCCAGGGTGAGGTTGTTGCCGCTCTTCTTCAGGAAGAGGTCGCCATAGCCGATCCCTCCGCCCAGCGAGACCGCGGTGGCACTCTCGACCATGGCGGTCATCGTCACCGTGTCCAGCCCATCACCGCGGTTGAAGGCGATGAGATCGCGCCCCGTGCCCCCATTGATCGCATCGTTTCCGGCGCCGCCGATCAGCAGCTCGTTGCCGGCGCCCCCCGTCAGAGTGTCGTTGCCCGCGCCCGCCTGCAGGAGATTCGCCCCCGCGCTGTCGGTCAGGGTGTCGTTGCCCGCGCCCCCCTGCAGCAGATCGTTGCCGCGGTCGCCGTTCAGCGTGTCGTTGCCCTCGCCGCCCGCGAGGAAATCGTGGCCCGCGCCGCCAAACAGGTCGTCGTTGCCGGCCTCGCCGTACAGCACGTCGTTGCCGCTGGACGCCCACAGGACGTCGTTGCCCGCCCCACCCTCGATCGTCACGTCGCCGTGGGCGTAGAGCGTGCTGGTGAGATCGACCACGTCGTTGCCGTCGCCGACCGCGATGCGTTCGATGCTATCGAGCCGGCCGCGTTTGGCATTGGCGTAGAAGGCACTGTACTGGTCGTCGAGGAAGAGCGCGTCGTCGCTTGCCGTGCCGAGGAGCGTGTCGTAGCCCGCGCCGCCCAGGAAGACATCGAACGAGCGCTGCTTGCCGGCGATGGCGGCGGTACGGTTGGTGCCGGGGTTGCCGGGGCTGCCGACGTTCATGGCGATGAAGCCGCCGGTCCAGACCCCGTCGCGCGCGTACTGGAAGGTGTCGTTGCCCGCGCTGCCGGTCAGGCGGTCCGCCCCCGCCAGGCCGTCGAGCAGGTCGTCGCCCTCGCCCCCCAGCAGAGCATCGTTGCCGGGAGTGCCGATCAGCGTGACGCCGGAGGTCAGGCCCTGCACGGTGAGCCGGAAATCGTCGGTGGCGGCGCCCCCGCTCGTGTCCGTGGCGGTCAGCCGGACCAGCAGTTCGCCCGCATCGGCGGTCCCGGGCGTGCCCTCGAAAGTGCGCGCGGCGGCGTTGAAGGCCAGCCAGGCGGGCAGCATGCCGCCGGCGACGAGCGTCGCCGTATAAGACAGGCTGTCGCCCGCATCCGGGTCGGTGAAAGTGCCGGCGGCGAACTGGAAGCTGAAGCCAGTGCCGGCGACGGCGGACTGGTCCGCGACGGGAGCCGCCAGCACGGGAGCGTCGTTCACATTGGCCACCGAGAGGTTGAAACTCCCGGTCGCCGTTGCGCCCGCCGCATCGGTGGCGGTGACCCGCAGGGTGAGGCTGCCCACGTCGCCATTAGCGGGCGTGCCCGCGAAGCTGCGGGTGACGGGGTTGAAGGTCAGCCATGCGGGCAGGCCCGCGCCGCTGCCAAGGGATGCGCTATAGGCGAGCGTATCGCCCGCATCCACGTCGGCGAACGTCGCGGCCGGCAGCGTGAAGCTGAACGCGGCGTCCTCGGTGGCCGCCTGGTCGGCGATGGCGGTGGCCAGTACGGGCGCGTCGTTGACGTTCGTGACGGTGAGATCGAACGTATCGGCGGCGCTCGCGCCCGTGCCGTCGGTGGCGGTGACGCGCAGGCTCACGGTGCCGACCTGGGCGTTGCCGGGCGTGCCCTCGAACGTGCGGGTCGCCGCATTGAAGCCGAGCCAGCCCGGCAGCGCCGATCCATCCCCCAGCGTCGCCGCAACCGTCAGCATGTCGCCCGCGTCCACGTCGGCAAAGGCGCCGGCGGGAATCACGAACGCGAACGGCGCGTCTTCGGCGGTGGTTTGGTCGGCGAGCGGCGCGGCAACGGTAGGCGCGTCGTTGGTGTTGGCGACGCCAAGATCGAAGGTGTCGCTCGCACTGACACCCGCCCCGTCGGTCGCCGTGACCCGGACCGACAGCGTTCCCACGTCCGCGTTGACCGGCGTGCCGCTGAACGTCCGGCTGCCGGTATTGAAGGCCAGCCAGCCCGGCAGTGCGCTGCCGTCGGCCAAGGACGCGGCGTAGGCCAGCGTGTCGCCCGCATCGACATCCGTAAACGCACTGGCGGGGACGGTGAAGGAGAACGGGGCGTCCTCCGTCGCGGACTGGTCGGCGAGTGCGGTCGCCAGCACGGGGGCATCGTTGACGTTCGTCACCGTCAGGTCGAAGGTGTCCGACACCGCGGCGCCCGTACTGTCGGTCGCGGTGAGCTTGACGCCCAGACTGCCGACCTCCGCATTTGATGGCGTGCCGCTGAAGGCAAGGGTCGCGGCGTTGAAACTGAGCCACGCCGGCAAAGCACTGCCATCCGCTCGCGTCGCGGCGTAAGTGAGTACATCGCCCGCATCCACGTCCGTGAAACTGCCGGCGGGCAGCGTGAAGGAGAACGCTGCGTCTTCCGTCGCCGACTGGTCGGTGAGTGCGGTGGCGAGCGTGGGGGCGTCGTTGACGTTGGTCACCGTGAGGTCGAAGGTGTCCGAGGCGGTTAGGCCACCAGAATCGGTAGCGGTAACGCGCAGGCTCACGGTGCCGACCTCGGTGTTGCCGGGGGTGCCGGTGAAGGTGCGGGTGAGCGGATCGAAGGTCAGCCACGCGGGCACCGCGGCGCCGTCCGCCGACTGCGCGGTGTAGGTGAGGAGGTCGCCGGCGTCGGGGTCGGCGAATGCGTCTGCGGGCACCACGAACGTGAGCGCCGTATCCTCGCTTACCGCTGCGTCCGGCAGCGGGTGGATGAGTTGCGGCGCCTCGTTCGCGCCAGGTTCGCCGGCGTGCGCCTCGAGGTAGGCGATATCCCAGATCGTGCCGTCGTTGAAGCGCACCTGCTCCACCTGCGAGGCCGCATCGACGAACCAGTGGCGCAGCGTGAGCGTATCCAGAGTGCCGGCGATGCCCAGTTGCAGGTCGTTGCCCACGCGGTACACCGTCACCTCGGCCGGCGCAACATCTCCGGCCATGGCCACCGCATCGACCTCGCCGGACTGCGTCGAGTAGTCCTCCACCGCGTCCTGCCCCGCGCCGCGTCCGAAGTGATACACGTCGCTGCCGCCGCCGCCCGCGAACACGTTGGCGGCGACGTTGCCGCGGAAGGCGTTGTCGAGCGCATTGCCGAAGCCGTCGATCGCCGTCGTTCCGGTCAGGGTGAGGTTTTCGAGGTTCGAGCCGAGCGCATAAGTGAAGTCCGCCAGCACCGTATCGACGCCGCCGCCGGCGCTTTCGATCACGGTATCCGCCGCGTCGATCACGTAGGTGTCATTGCCAGCGCCGCCGGTCAGCACGTTCGCGGCGGCGTTGCCCTCGATGCGGTTCGCGAGCGCGTTGCCGGTGCCATCGATCGCGGCCGTGCCGGTCAGTGTCAGATCCTCGACTTCGTCGGTCAATGCATAGGCGATCGACGATCGCACGAGGTCGTGGCCCCCCGCGAGTCCAGAAAAGGTGTACGCGGAGAAGGCCGTGGCAAATTCCCGCACCGTGTCGCCGGCCTCGTCCACCACATAGATGTCATCGCCCGACCCGCCGAACATCAGGTCCGCGCCGGCGCCGCCGTCGAGCAGATCGTTGCCCGCATCGCCCAGCAGGACGTCGTCGCCGTCGCCGCCGAAGAGCGCGTCATCGCCGTGGAGTCCGTCGAGTCGGTCGTCGCCCGCACCGCCGTCGAGCGTATCGTTACCCGCGAGCGTGTAGAACACCGTCTGGGCCGATAACGTATCGATGCGCGTGTGCACCGCATCGCCCTGGAGACGATCGTTGCCGTCCCCCCCGGCCACCGTGTCATCGCCATCGCCGCCGTCCAGCCGATCATCGCCCGCGCCACCATCGAGCACGTCCGCGCCGGCGTCGCCCTGGATCCAGTCGGGGCCCGCGCCGCCGTCGAGAGTGTCGTCCCCCGCACCGCCGAACAGGTAGTCGCCATGCTCGCCGCCCCGCAGCACGTCGGCGCCGTCACCGCCCTGCAGGTAGTCAGTGCCCGCGCCACCGTCGAGCGTGTCGTTGCCGTCGTCGCCGGACAGGTCATCCCCGCCGTCGCCCCCGTACACGGTGTCGTCACCGCCGCCGGCGCGCACACGCGTGCTGCCTGCGTCCGCCGACAGGGTGTCCGCGCCGTCCGTTCCGTCCACGCTCCGTTCGAGCCGCGACACGATCTGCGCGAAATCCCAGACCGTGCCGTCCGCGAACTCGAAGTACTGCACGCGGCCGAGCATGCCGTCCTTGACGATGATCTCGTCGATGTCGCCGCGAAATGTCGGCTGGTGATTGAGTTCCGAATACGGCTCGCCGCGCGTCACCAGATGCTGGCCGCCAGGCGGCGGGGCCGCGCCGTAGGCGTCGCCGGTGCCGGGGTTGTGGTAACCGATCACCAGGTCGGCCGCATCGTAGAAGCCGCCGTCATCCGCCGCCTGCGCGCGCCGATAGCGGTCCGCCGCGCCGGTGCGCAGGGTCAGGCTGTCCGGCGTGATGCCGGCGCCGAAACGGATGCGGTTCGCGTCACCGAACTCGGGATGCGCCGTCGCATCCGTCTCGAAGATCGTGACCGGCCAGCCGTCGCCGATGTTCACGACGTACGCATCGTTACCCTCGGCGCCCATCAGCCAGTCACCGCCGAGGCCGCCGTTGAAAAGGTCGTCTCCCGGGCCGCCATACAGCAGGTCGCGCCCGCCGCTGCCCTGCAGGATGTCGTTGCCGGGACCGCCGTCGAGCAGATCGCCGTAGGTTTCAAACCATTGCAGGCCGTGGCCGCCGAAGGTACGCGCGGGATCGGGCGCCCGTGCCGGGAAATCACCGGCGTCGCCGCCGATCAGCACGTCGTCGCCTTCACCGCCGTAGAGATCGTCCGCGCCCGCACCGCCATTGATGGTGTCGTTCGCGTTGCCGCCGAACAGGATATCGCGGCCGGGCGTGCCGGGATCGGCGCCCACCTGCGCGTCGATCGTCGCGCGATCCCACACCGTGCCGTCGGCAAAGCGCAGCGCGTCGAGACGATGACGTGCGTCGTCGTACCAGCCGAAAAATACGGCGCGGTTGCCGGTGCCCTCGATCTCCACCACCAGGCGCGACCCGCTGCGGAACACCCGGATATCGTCCGGCGTGAGTCCGTCGCCCACGATCAACTGCTCGACGGCGGTATCGTACGGATCATCCACGGCCGCGCCGAATTCGCCCGATGCCATGGTCAGGAAGTAATTGTTGACGGGACCCGTGTCGTGAGGATCGTCCAGCACCAACTGGCGCACGGCATCGATGTCGAGCGCGAGACCGTCCGCATACTCGAAGCGCTGGACGGTGGGCGCCACCACCCAGCCGATCAGCCGCAGCGCATCACCGGTGTATTTCAGTTCGACAATGAGATCGCCACCTTCGACACTGAACGCGGTGTCCGCGGGCGTGACGCCGGCGGCGAACAGCACCCGGTTCGTGCCGGCGAGATCCTGCACCGTGTCCCGGCCGCCACCGGGCGCCAGCACGTAGGTTTCATCACCGGCGTTGTCGAAGAATGCGTCGTCTCCGCTGCCGCCGTCGTAGACGTCGTCCCCATCATCGCCATACAGCACATCCGCCCCGGCACCACCGCGCAGCACGTCGTGCCCGGCGCCGCCGAACAGCACGTCATTGCCGGTGCCGCCGTCCAGCGTGTCGTTGCCGGCGTCGCCGCTCACCTGATCGTCACCGCCCAGGGCGTCGATCCGGTCGTCGTAGCTAGTACCGAACAGGGTGTCGTTGCCTTCTGAAGGCACCAACAGGCGCGCAAGGAGTTCGGCCGTGCCCCATACGGTGCCGTCGTCGAACTGCACCTCTTCAATCAGGTAACGCGCACCGAGGAACCATGAACCCAGGGTGAGCTTGTCCGCGGTGCCGGCTATGGCGAGGTCGAGTGCGTTCCCGTTACGCGTGACCAGCAACTGCGCGGGCGTGACGCCGGGCCCGACCAGCACCCGGTCGCGGCTGCCCGCGCCGGCGGCGGGATCGTTGTCGCTGGCGAAGTCGGCGCCCATACCGCGCACGAGCACGTAAGTGTCGTCCCCACCTTGGCCCTGCAGCACGTCGTTGCCGGCGCCGCCGTCGAGGGTGTCATTGCCCGCGCCGCCGAACAGGCTGTCGGCGCCGGCGTCTCCCTTGAGCGTGTCGTTGCCGGCGTCCCCGTTCAGCGTGTCGTTGCCGAGATTCCCGAAGAGCGTGTCATCGCCCTCGAAGCCGTAAAGGAAATCGCTTCCCCCCAGACCGTCGATCGTGTCCGCACCGCGCGAACCGAAGATCGTGTCGCCGCCCGCGGTCGCCGCATTCAGGACCAGACGTGACTCCAGCGCGGCCGCGTCCCATACGGTGCCGTCGGCGAAGCTGAAGCGCTCGATGAAGGACCCGGCGCCGGCGAACCAGTCAGCCAGGATCAGCTGATCGGGGGCGCCGTTGATGTTGACGAGCAGGTTGGCGGCGTTGCGGGTGACCCGCAGATCGGTGGTCAGGACATCGGTGTTAAAGCGGACTTCGTCGATCTCGCCCACGCCCGTGCCGCCGTCGGTGACGTACTCCTGCTCCGAGCCGCGCCCGAACGCGTAGCGGTCACTGCCCGGCCCGCCGTTGACGAAGTCGTAGCCCGGCCCGCCGTCGAGCTGGTCATCACCCGCCCCGCCCGCGAGTTGGTCAAAGTCCGCGCCGCCGAACAGTTGATCCGCGCCGGCGCCGCCGTCCAGCGTGTCCTCACCCGCGCCTCCGATCAGGACATCGTCGCCACCCTTGCCGGACAACAGGTCGTTGCCGCCCAGTCCGTCGATCGTGTCGTTGCCCGAACCGCCGTCGAGCTGGTCGTTGCCCTCGGACGCCACGGTGAAGCGCGCGACGATCGCCGCCGTATCCCAGACCGTGCCGTCATCGAAGCTGATGCGCTCGACCTGGTACGCCTCGTCCAGCCACCAGTTGAAGAGGGTGACCGTGCCGGTCGGAGACACCGGGTGGTAAAGCGCCACGACGAGATCGTTGCCGTCACGGCGGAGAAAGGTCTCCGCCGGCAGCACACCACCGGTGATGGCGAGCGTATCGATATTGCCCGCGGTGGCGTCGTACTCGACGATCGTGTCCTCGTCCGTGCTCGGCCGCATGATGTACGTGTCGTTGCCCGTGCCGCCCTCCAGCACGTCGCGGGCCACGCCAAACTCCGCGCCGTATTCCCCGCCGTCAAGCGTGTCGTCGCCGCCCTCGCCGTACAGCCGGTCGCTGCCGGGGCCGCCGAGCAAAAGGTCGGCACCCAAGCCGCCGTACCCGTAATCGTTCTTCTCGTAGAGTTCGATCGTGTCGGCGCCCTCGCCGCCCACGATGCTGTCGTCCTCCGGGGTGCCGTAAAACGCGTGGCCCGGCGGTTCGATGAAGGTCGCACGCGCGGTGGCTTCAGCCAGCGTCCACACCACAGCGTCCTGGAACTCGAAGTGCAGCCCGCCCGTCACCGCGAGGTCGTAGATGCCGGACAGGGTGAAGGTCTGCCCGTCGAGCTGCAGCGACAGATCGTGGTAGTTGCGCTCCAGCGCCAGTTCCGTCGACGCGGCGTCCACAAAGCGCACCACATCGGCATCGGACGCCAGCGCCCCGTACTGGCTGAGCGTGTCGCCCCCTTCGCCCCGGCGCAGCAGATACACGTCATGGCCCGCGCCGCCCTGCAAATAGTCACCCTCGGCGCCGCCGTCCAGCGTATCGGCACCCGCGTCGCCGAGCAGGCTGTCCGCGTCCGCGCCACCGAGCAACACATCGTCGCCCGCGCCCCCCAGCAGGAGGTCGGACCCCGCGCCGCCGGCAAGGCTATCGTCGCCGCCGAACCCGTAGACGGTATCCCGCCCGCCAAGCGCGTCGATGACGTCCGCGTCCTCCGTGCCGCGCAGCGCGTCGTCGCCTTCGCTCGGCGCGGGCGGCGGAAACATCGCGGTCACCGCGTCCGCGGTCCACACCGTGCCGTCCGCGAACTCGAAGCGCTCGACGCGGTAGGCCGCGCCGATGAACCAGGCGGCTACGGTCAGCCGGTCACCGGTGCCGTCGACGGTCAGCACCAGATCGTCCAGGGAACGCACGGCGGTGACTTGCGCCGGCGTCAGGCCACCCTCGAGCACCACGCGATCGATTACCCCCGCCGTGGCGTCGGGGTCGAACAGCACGTCCGCGCCCGCGCCCGGTCCGAAATGGTAAGTGTCGCCGCCCGCGCCGCCGCGCAGCACGTCCGCCCCGGCGCCCCCGGTCAGGCTGTCCGCGCCCGCGCCGCCTTCGAGCACGTCCGCGCCCGCGCCGCCGTCGAGCGTGTCGTCGCCGTCTTCGCCGTACAAGGCGTCATTCCCGTCGCCGCCATAGAGAGCATCGTTCTCCGTGCCGCCATAGAGCGTGTCGTCGCCGCTGCCGCCGTCGATGGTGTCGTGGCCTTCGTTGCCGTAAATGATGTCCTGTCCGGCGTAGCCGTGCATCGCATCATCCTGAAAGGTGCCGAACAGCACGTCGTCGCCTGCGGTGCCGTTCAGACCTTCCCCCGGGGGCGGCAGCGGAATCGCGCGATCGAGGATCTCGGCGCTATCCCAGACGACGCCGGTGCCCATCGCAAAGCGGATCGTCTCGATGCGGTCCGCCTCGCCCAGCATCCAGTTGGCGAGCGTGAGTTGTTCGCCATCAGGCAGCGCGAGGTAGACGTTGGTGTCGTCGCGGGTCAGCGTGACTTCCTCGGGCGCAATGCCGAAGGCGAGCCACACCGCGTCCTCGTTGCCGGCTGCCGGATCGGCATCGACCGCCACATCGTGGCCGTAACCACGGCCGAAGACGTAGGCGTCGTCGCCCGTACCACCTTCCAGCCGGTCGTCGCCCGTGCCACCGTCCAGCACATCGTTGCCGGCGCCGCCCCGCAGCGTGTCGTTGCCGGCGCCGCCCATGAGTACGTCGGCACCCGCGGTGCCGTTGATCACCAGGTCAGGTACGCCAAAGGCGGATCGGTCGATGAGCTGCTCGCCTGTCCACACCGTGCCGTCCGCGAACTCGAAGCGCTCGATGCGGTGGGCTTGGCCGTCGCCCCAGCCGAGAATCGTCAGCCGATCGGCGCCGCCGGCTAGCGTGATGTAAACATTGCGGTCGTCGCGCAGGATATCGAGTTCGGCGGGGATGACATCCGGACCGAATCGGACGGTATCGACGTTCGCGGGATCGGGGTCGTTCTCGAACAGCACGTCCTCGCCCGCGCCGCGACCGAACAGGTAAGTATCGCCGCCGCGCTCGCCCTGCAAAGTGTCATTGCCGGCGCCGCCGGCAAGCACGTCCGCGCCGTCACCGCCGAACAGCGTGTCGTCCCCCGCCCCGCCCGCGAGCGTGTCGTCGCCACCCTGCCCAACAATGCTGTCGTTGCCGCCCAGCCCGTCGATCGCGTCGGCGGCAGCACCTCCGCGGAGAAAGTCGCTGCCCTCGGTCGGGGTGCCCACCGGCGGCAGCATCAAGGTCGCGGCCAGGAGTTCGGGGTAACTCAACACCGTGCCGTCCTCGAACGCGAACTCGCCGACCACGCTGCCCGGATGGCCGCCCTCGAGCCCCGTCCACACCAACTCGATGCGGTCGCCGGCGTCGCCCACGTGCAGGAAGGCGCCGTCGAAGTGCAGCATCCCGGGCGTGATGCCCGTCCCCAACACGATGCGGTTGGGCGCGTACGGCGTGGCGCGGTCGATGAGCACGTCCTGCCCGTCGCCGAGGTTGAAGCGGTAGACGTCGTGATCGAACTGGCTGCCGCGCAGCAGATCGTTGCCGCGCCCGCCCTCGAAGGTGTTCGCGCCCGCGTCGTCGAGCAACTGATCGAAGCCATCGCCGCCCAGGAGCGTGTCGCGCCCGCCGCCGCCCACCAGGTAATCGTCGCCCGGGCCGCCGTCGAGCGTATCGTCGCCCTCGGCACCGTAGAGTTGGTCGCGGCGCTTGCCGCCGGCCAGGTAATCGTCGCCGAAGCGGCCGAGGATGCGGTCGTTGACGTCCGTGCCGAAGAAGGTATCGGCGCCGTCGCCGCCGAAGATCTCCAGGTTCGCCCGGTCGAGCAGGTCCGACGGCCCCCACACCGTGCCGTCGGCGAATTCGACGCGCTCGATCAAGTTGACGGTGTCCGCCTCGTCGATCGAGTTCGGGAGCGCGACATTGCCCGCGCTTGTGTACAGGATCAGCCGCCCGGTGCCCGCGTGCACACCGACGCTGACGGTGAGCGGCGTCACGCCCGCCGCCAGCACCAAGCGGTCGAGGTTGGGGCTGGCGTCCGCGTCCTCGATGGTGTCTTCGCCCGCGCTCTGCAGGTAGGTGTCGCTGCCGGTGCCGCCGTCGAGGAAGTCATCGCCGCCCGCTCCGTCGAGCGTGTCGGCCCCGTCCAGTCCGAAGATCACGTCCTTGCCCGCGCCGCCGGTCAGCACGTCCGGCCCCGGCGTGCCGGAGAGCACCCCGCCCAGGGACGGCACTTCGCTTGCTGCCGCGAGCATCTCGTCGAAGGCGAGTTCCGTGCCGTCGTCGAACACCACGCGCTCGATGCGGCTTTCGGGGTCGAGCACCGCCTGCGCGAGCAGGATGCCGCTCGCCCCGGCGTTCATCACCACCCGCAGGCTCTTGCCGTCCTGCTCGTAGGTCACGTCCCCGGGGTTGACGCCGCTCACTAGCAGCGTGTCGTTGCCCGCGGTATCGACGATGAGGTCCGCACCGTCGTCGCCCGCTTCACCCTGGAAATAAATGTAGGTGTCGTCGCCCGATCCCCCGCGCAGCAGGTCGTCGCCCGCGCCGCCGGTCAGCGTGTCGTCCCCATCCAGGCCGTTCAGCGTGTCGGCGCCGCGCCCGCCGTGAACCTGGTCCGCACCGCCGGTGCCGGTCACCGCTACGTCGTCCGCCAAGGTGTGGTTCAGCAGTTCACGCAGGCTCATCGCGCTGCCGTCGGCGAACTCGAACTGCGTGACGGCGCCGGTCAGCGCCTTGGCGATCGTGACGGTGTCCTCGGCGGTGTAATGCAGGAACAGCACGCCTGGCGCGGCGGCGGTCAGCCGCGCGGTGAGGCCGGCAGCGGCAACGCCCTCGCCAAAGCGAATGATGTTGCCGTTGTCTTCCTCGGTGATGCTGTCGGTGCCGTCGCCCGCGTTGAGTACGTAGGTGTCGCGGCCGGCGCCGCCCTTGAGGACATCATTGCCGGTGCCGCCCTCGAGTTGGTCGTCGCCCTCACCGCCTTCCAGGTTGTCCGCGCCCGAACCCCCTGCGAGCAGGTCGTCCCCGCCCAAACCGAACAGGCCGTCATCCCCCGCGCCGCCGTCGAGGCGGTCATTGCCATTCTGATTGGTCGCGACCCGCGCGTCGTCGCCGGCGATGTTGTCGTTGCCGTCACCGCCATAGATCTCGTCGTCACCCCCACCGCCGTTCAGGATGTCGTTGCCGGCGCCGCCGTCGATGAAGTCGTTGCCGTGGTAGTTGCCGGCGAGCGTGTGGTCATCCCCGGAAACCTCATCATCGCCGTCGCCACCGAACAGGATGTCCGCGCCGCCCTGCCCGAACAGGTGGTCGTTACCCGCGCCGCCGTCCAGGTAATCGTCGCCGTGCCAGATCCCGTCGAGATCGGACTGGTCGCCCTGCAGCTCGTCGTCGCCCTCTCCCCCGTAGAGCGTGTCGGCGCCGCCCTGTCCGTAGAGGAAATCGTCGCCTTCTTCGCCGTCCAGGAAGTCGTTGCCGTGATCGGTGAAGGCCACCGAGTTGAACTGGCCCTCTTCAAAGGTCGAAGCGTCCCCCCACAGGATGTCCCCGCCTGTGCCGCCGAAGAGCGTGTCGGCGCCGCCGTCTCCGGAGGCGTGATCCTCGCCCTCGCCGCCGAGGACCAGGTCATCGCCGCCGCCGGCCCAGATGCGGTCATCCCCAGCCCCGCCGTCGAGCACATCCCCGCCATCCACACCGCCCGGCTGGAGTTGGCCGATGAAACCCGTCAGGTAGTAACCGCCGCCTTCGTTGTGGCTGATGACCCAGCCCTGGCCGGCGGCATCGAGGATCGTGCCCGCTTGTGTGCCGCCGTGACCCTCCGCCTCCAGGTTGAGATCGCCGAACAGGAAGTCGTTGCCCTCACCGCCTTCGATTACGTCGTCGCCCGCGCCGCCTGAGGCGACGTCGTTGCCGGCATCCCCGGTCAGGTAGTCGGAGTCGAGGCCGCCCTGCAGCGCGTCGTTGTCCTCGCCGCCGTAGAGTTCGTCGTTGCCGCCGGAGGCGACGAGGATGTCGTTGCCCTCCTCCCCGTGCAAATACTGATCGCCGTCACCGTTTCTGAGGATGTCGTTGCCGAGGCCGCCCCAGCCTTCGGCTTCAGCGAGGTTGAGCCAGATCAGGTCGTCACCGCCCAGGCCGAAGAATTTGGTGAAGGCCGCGCCGAGGAGACCGAGGATGTTGGATTCGTTGTCGCCGTTGACGTTGACTTTGTCGGGCGGTGGCACTTCGGGCAGAACGATCCCAAAGTCGCCGCTACGAAAGTCCTGCAGGCGCAGATCGCCGCGCAACCCGGGGAGATAAACGGTCAGCAACCCGCTGGAACCCGCATTGCCGGTGAAGAAGTAGCGGATTCCCGTCGCATCGGTAAATAGCTTGGGATTGCCGGGATCGGCCAGAGTCTTCGTACCGACGAGGTCCTGGCCCGCGAATACGATCTGCCCGCGCTTCGCGCCGCCCTCGCGATAGTCGATGATAGTGTCGGAGCCATCTCCCACTTCGTCTAGCGCCGCGTCACCCGGGGTAGATACGTAGCGATCAAAGCCTTTACCGCCGTCGAGTACGTCGTCGCCCTTGCCACCAATCAGTTCGTCGTTGCCGGCGTTCCCGTAGAGCGTGTCGTTATCCATGCCGCCGGAGAGCTTGTCGTTGCCCGGACCACCCTCAAGGCGGTCTTCACCGAGCCCTCCAAGAAGCTCGTCGTCACCGAAGCCCCCCTCCAGCGTATCGTTACCGGCGTTGCCTTCCAAATAATCGTCGCCTGTAAGGCCATTGAGGATGTCGCGTCCGCCCCCCCCGAACAGACGATCATCGGAGCTGAAGGAAACGGTCTTGCCGACCAGCGTAGCGG
>JBOIEQ010000078.1:0-19301 GCA_050741255.1 Burkholderiales bacterium
GTGCGACACCTGCCGTTACGTCATCGGCCAGCCCGGCGTGCAGGCGCTGCCCGCGATCCTGGCGAGCGGGGAAGGCCTGCCGTGCACGGGGCGCGACATGCTGACCGCGCTGATCATGGCGTATGACGTCTCGATCCGCACGGCGACGGTCTTCACCGGGCGGCCGCTGTCCCACCCGAACGGCCAGACGCCGATGCTCGGCGCGATCGCGGCGGGGAGCCGCCTGCGCGGCTTCAGCGCGGCGCAGACCAGCCTCGCCCTGCGCGTGGGCGCGACCATGATGCTGTCGCCCAGCTACACCAACGCGGTGGCCGGTGCGACGACGCTCAACGTCGCCGGCGGCATGAGCAGTTTCATGGGCGTGCTGGCGCCCGACCTGGCACTAGCCGGGTTCACGGCACAGGAGGACGGCGTCGAGCAGATGCTCGGCCACCTCATCGGCGACCGCTTCGAACCGGGCACGCTGCTCGACAAGCTGGGCGACGTCTGGCACATCACGCTCAACCATTTTCGCATCCGCGCCTGCTGCAATCCGATCTACGGCGCGCTCGATGCGCTGGAGGAGAGCCTCGCCGCACTCGGATCGCCGCGGCCCGAGGCGATCGAACGCATCGACGTCGCGACCTACCAGTTCGCCTCGGTCATGCAGAACCCGGATCCGTCCAACTACTTCGCCGCGAAGTATTCGCTCCCGCATGCCGCCGCGGCGATCGTGGCGCGCGGCAACGCGGGCTACGGCTCGTTCACCGAGGAACTCGTGCGCGATCCGGTCATCGCGGCGCTGCGCCACCGTGTGCATGTCACGGCCGACGACGCGATGACCGCCGCCGCGCCGCGGATCAAGCCGGGCCGCGCGACCGTGACGCTGAAGGACGGCCGCAAAAGCACGCATACCGTCGAGAGTGCCCGTGGCGACCTGCAGCGTCCCTATCAGGAGTCGGAGCTGCGCGACAAATTCCGCGAACTCGCGGGCCTCGCGCTACAGCCCGCCGGTGTCGCCGAGGTCGAGCGGCTGGTGGATGGCTTCGAGACTCTGCCGGACGTGAAGCCGCTGCTGGACGTTTTGCGCCGCCACGGCAAACCGCCTTCTACAGAAAGCACGCCATGAACATCGAAAACAGCGTGTTCCTCGTCACCGGCGGCGGCTCCGGCCTCGGCGCCGCCACGGCGAAACTGCTCGCGAGCAAAGGCGGCAAAATCGTCGTCACCGACGTCAACGACCAGGCCGTGCAGGCAGTGGCCGCGGAGATTGGCGCATCGGCGAAGGCAATCGCCGCCGATGTGACGCAGGAAGCCCCGATGCAGGCGGCGGTGGACCTCGCCGTCAAAACCTTCGGCGGGCTGCACGGCGCGATCAGTTGCGCGGGCGTGGCGCCCGGCGAGCGCGTGCTGGGCAAGACGGGGCCGCACCGGCTCGACAGTTTCCGCCGCACCATCGACATCAACGTGATCGGGACCTTCAACACGCTGCGCCTCGCAGCGGCGGCGATGGCGAACAACACGCCGTCGGCTGAAGGCGAGCGCGGGGTGATCATCAACACGGCGTCGATCGCCGCGTGGGAAGGCCAGATCGGGCAGGCGGCGTATGGCGCATCGAAGGCGGCGGTCGTCGGCATGGCGCTGCCGGTCGCGCGGGAACTCGCGCGGATCGGCATCCGCGTGGTTACCATCGCGCCGGGGATTTTCGACACGCCGATGCTGGCCGCGATGAGCGCCGAGACCCGTGCGTCGCTGGCGGCGCAGATTCCCTTTCCGTCGCGGCTGGGCCAGCCGGAGGATTACGCGCGGCTGGCGGCGTTCATCGTGGAGAACACGATGCTGAACGCGGAAGTGATCCGGCTCGACGGGGCCATTCGGATGGGCGCGAAGTGAGTGGAAAGGCGGGATTAGGGATTGGGGATTTGGGATTAGACTTCCCCCGACCTCTGGCGCAGACGCGCTTTTGATTTCCAATCCCGAATCCCGAATCCCGAATCCCGAATCCCGAATCCCGAATCCCGAATTTATGACCTATGAAAACATCCTGCTCGACCAGCCCGAACCCGGCATCCGCCTGCTGACGATCAACCGGCCGAAGGCGTTGAACGCACTCAACGCGCAGACGCTGGACGAGATCGCGCATGCCGTGGCGGAGGTGGGGGGCGACGCGGGCACGCGAGTGCTGCTGGTGACCGGCGCCGGCGAAAAAGCCTTCGTCGCCGGCGCGGACATCAGCGGCATGCTGGCGATGAGTCCGATCGAGGCGGAAGCGTTTTCACGGCGGGGCACGCAGGTGGCCGCGGCGATCGAGGCGCTGCCGGTGCCCGCGATCGCGCTGGTCAACGGCTACGCGCTCGGTGGCGGCTGCGAACTGGCGATGGCCTGCGACTGGATCGTGGCGTCCGAGAAGGCGGTCTTCGGCCAGCCGGAAGTGAATCTCGGCATTCCACCCGGCTTCGGCGGCACGCAGCGCCTGCCGCGGCTCGTCGGCCGCGGGATGGCCATGGAGTTGCTGACCACCGGCCGGCAGGTGAAGGCGGACGAGGCGCTGCGCATCGGCCTTGCGAACCACGTCGTGCCGCCGGACCAGTTGCTGGCGAAGGGCCTGGAACTCGCGCGCATGGTCGCGGGCAAGGCGCCGATCGCAGTGCGCGTCACCAAGCAGGCGGCGCACCGCGGGCTCGACATGGACCTGGCGAACGGCTGCACGCTGGAGGCCAGCCTGTTTGCCGTGGCGTTCGGCACCGCCGACCGCAAGGAGGGCATGGCGGCGTTTCTGGAGAAGCGCCCGCCCAAATTCCGGGGCCAATAAATGCTGCGCTGCAAGACGCGGCATGGGTCGATGACGACACCGTGAACGTGCGATATCGGCACGATTAAAGTGCATCGGTTCGCAGTCACCACGCTCCAGACCTGAGCGAAGGCCATCCTTACGGTGTGTTTTATTGGTGTGCCCGGTTCGCGCGCGAACGGTACGGCGCCGCGGTAAAAAACTCCGGCCGGCCGGCCGGAAGCGGCATGGTCGGAAGGTATAATCGGGCCGAAAAAAGCCGTGCAGCGGTCTTTCCGCCCGTCTCCTTTTCAGCTTCCGATCCGCCCCCGATACAGAGCCACCGAGAGTCTCGCCATGGACATGAAGGACATGCAGGACATGCCGCCGGACGTCGACCCGCAGGAGACACAGGAGTGGCTGGACGCGCTCGAGTCCGTGCTCAAGTTCGAGGGCCCCGACCGCGCGCACTTCCTGATCGACCAGATGGTCGAGCGCGTGCGCCGCGCCGGCGGGCACCTGCCGTTTTCGCTCAACACCGCCTACGCCAACACGATTCCGCCGAACGCCGAGGCGCGCTCGCCGGGCGACCACGAACTGGAGCACCGCATCCGCTCGTACGTGCGCTGGAACGCGGTGGCGATGGTGATCCGCGCGAACAAGCACACCAATGTCGGCGGCCACATCGCGAGCTTCGCGTCCGCCGCCACGCTCTACGACGTGGGCTTCAACCATTTCTGGCGCGCCGCCAACGAGAATTTCCTCGGCGACATGCTGTTCGCGCAGGGCCATTCGGTGCCCGGCATCTACGCGCGCGCGTTCATGCTCGGCCGCCTGACGCTGGAGCAGATGGACAACTTCCGGCAGGAAGTGGACGGCAAGGGGCTCTCCTCCTACCCGCATCCCTGGCTGATGCCGGACTTCTGGCAGTTCCCGACGGTGTCGATGGGTCTCGGCCCGCTGATGGCGATCTACCAGGCGCGTTTCATGCGCTACCTGAAGGACCGCGGGATCATCGAGGGGCAGGGCCGCAAGGTCTGGGCCTTCATGGGCGACGGCGAGATGGACGAGCCGGAATCGCTGGGCGCGATCTCGCTCGCCGGCCGCGAGAAACTCGACAACCTGATCTTCGTCATCAACTGCAACCTGCAGCGCCTCGACGGCCCGGTGCGCGGCAACGCCAAGATCATCCAGGAATTCGAAGCCGAGTTCCGCGGCGCCGGCTGGAACGTGATCAAGGTGGTGTGGGGCGGTTACTGGGACGAGCTCTTCGCGCGCGACACCAGCGGCCTGCTGCTGAAGCGCATGGAAGAGTGCGTGGACGGCGAGTACCAGACCTTCAAGTCGAAGGACGGCGCCTACGTGCGCAAGCATTTCTTCGGCAAGTACCCCGAACTGCTGGAGCTGGTCGCCACGATGTCGGACGACGACATCTGGCGCCTGAACCGCGGCGGCCACGATCCGCACAAGGTGTACGCGGCCTACGCGGCGGCGGTGAAGCACACCGGCCAGCCGACGGTCATCCTCGCCAAGACGATCAAGGGCTACGGCATGGGCGAGTCGGGTGAGTCGCAGAACATCACCCACCAGCAGAAAAAGATGGGCACCTCGTCGCTGAAGGCTTTCCGCGACCGCTTCGGCATTCCCGTGGCGGACGACAAGCTCGAGGAGATGCCTTACCTGACCTTCCCCGAGGGCTCGCCGGAACTGCAGTACATGCGCGAGCGCCGTGAGGCGCTCGGCGGCTATATCCCGCAGCGCCGCCAGAAATCCGAGGCGATGGAAGTGCCGGCGCTGTCGGCCTTCGAGTCGCTGTTGAAGGCGACGGGCGACGACCGCGCGATGTCGACGACGATGGCGTTCGTGCGCATCCTGTCGACGCTGGTGCGCGACAAGAAGCTCGGCAAGTTCGTCGTGCCGATCGTGCCCGACGAATCGCGCACCTTCGGCATGGAAGGCATGTTCCGCCAGCTCGGCATCTATTCGCACGTGGGGCAGCTCTACACGCCGCATGATGCCGACCAGCTCATGTTCTACAAGGAAGATAAGAAGGGCCAGATCCTCGAGGAAGGCATCAACGAGGCGGGCGCGATGAGCTCGTGGATCGCGGCGGCGACGTCGTACAGCACGCACGGCGTTCCGATGATCCCGTTCTACATCTTCTATTCGATGTTCGGCTTCCAGCGGGTGGGCGACCTGTGTTGGGCCGCCGGCGACATGCGCGCGCGGGGCTTCCTGCTCGGCGGCACCGCGGGGCGCACGACGCTGAACGGCGAAGGCCTGCAGCACGAGGACGGCCACAGCCACCTGCTGGCCGGCACGATCCCGAACTGCGTGACCTACGATCCCACTTACGCCTACGAGCTGGCGGTGATCATGCAGGATGGCCTGCGCCGGATGTACCAGGAGCAGGAAGACATCTACTACTACATCACCGTGATGAACGAGAATTACCCGCACCCGGCGATGCCCGAGGGCGCGGAGAAGAACATTCTCAAGGGGATGTACTTGCTGCGCGAAGGCAAGGGCGGGAAGAAAGGTCCGCGCGTGCAATTGCTGGGCAGCGGCACCATCCTGCGGGAAGTGATCGCCGGGGCCGAACTGATCGAGAAGGATTTCGGCGTCGCCGCCGACATCTGGAGCGTCACCAGCTTCAACGAACTGCGCCGCGACGGCCTCGACTGCCAACGCTGGAACATGCTGCACCCGGAAGCCACGCCGCGCGTGCCGCACATCGCGCAGTGCCTGAAGGACCGCGAGGGTCCGGTGATTGCCGCCACCGATTACATGAAGCTGTTCGCCGACCAGGTGCGCGCCTTCCTGCCGACGCCGCATTACTCGGTGCTCGGCACCGACGGTTTCGGCCGTTCCGACACGCGCGAGAAACTGCGCCGTTTCTTCGAGGTGGACCGCAACTACGTGGCGGTCGCGGCGCTCAAAGCGCTGGCGGACACCGAGGTGCTGCCGCAGAAGAAAGTCGCGGAAGCGATCAAGAAATACGGCGTGGATCCGGACAAACCGAATCCGCTGACGGTCTAGGCTATGAGTCAAACCATCGAAGTCAAAGTCCCGGACATCGGGGACTACAAGGACATCCCCGTCATCGAGGTGCTGGTGAAACCCGGCGACACGATCGACGCGGAGACGCCGCTCGTCACGCTCGAATCCGACAAGGCGACGATGGAGGTGCCATCGCCTTCCGCCGGCGTCGTCAAGGACCTCAAGATCAAGGTCGGCGACAAGGTGTCGATGGGCACGCTGGTACTGACGCTGGAAGCGGCGGGGGCTGAAGCGCCCAAGGCCGCGCCTGCACCCGCTGCCGCCGCACCGGCGAAAGCTGAACCGGCCCCGGCGAGAGCACCGCGGGCCCCGGCACCTGCTGCCGCACCCGCGCCCGCTGCCGCGGGCGGCACGATTGAAGTCAAAGTGCCCGACATCGGCGACTACAAGGACATTCCGGTCATCGAAGTGCTGGTGAAGGCCGGCGACACCGTCGATGCCGAAACGCCGCTGGTGACGCTCGAATCCGACAAGGCGACGATGGACGTGCCGTCGCCGTCCGCCGGCGTCGTCAAGGACGTGAAGATCAAGGTCGGCGACAAGGTGTCGATGGGCACGCTGGTCCTGACGCTGACCGGTGCGGCAGCGCCGGCAGCAGCAGCGCTTGCTCCGGCCGCACCCGCGGCGTCGAAAGCCGCGGCTGCCGGCACACCGCCGGCCGTACAGCCCAGGGCCGGGACGCCCAGCGCCTCGCCGACCGCTTCTCTCGAACCCGTGGACGAGAAGAGTTACGCGCTCGCACACGCCAGCCCCTCGGTGCGCCGCTTCGCGCGCGAACTGGGCGCCGACCTCGGCAAGGTCAAGGGCAGCGGGCCCAAGAGCCGCATCCTCAAGGAAGACGTGCAGGCCTACGTCAAGGGCGAGCTGACGCGGCCCAGGGCGGCTGCCGGTGGCGGCGGGCTCAATGTCACGCCCATGCCGGTGGTGGACTTTGCGAAGTTCGGCCCGGTCGAAACCCAGGCGCTGACCCGCATCAAGAAGCTCTCCGGCGCGGCGCTGCACCGCAACTGGGTCACCATTCCGCACGTCACCCAGCTCGACGAGGCCGACATCACGGAGCTGGAAGCCTTCCGCAAGAGCCAGTCCGACGAACTGAAAAAGCAGGGCGTGCGCCTCACCCTGATCGCGTTCCTGCTCAAGGCCTGCGTGGTGGCGCTGAAGCAGTTCCCCAACTTCAACGCGTCGCTCGCGCCGGACGGCGAAAGCCTGATCCTGAAGCAGTATTTCCACATCGGCGTCGCGGTGGACACGCCGCTGGGGCTGGTGGTGCCGGTGCTGCGCGACGTGGACAAGAAGGGCCTGGTCGACCTGGCGAAGGAACTGGGCGACCTCAGCGCGCGCATGCGCGACGGCAAGATCAACCCCGCGGACCTGCAGGGCGGCTGCTTCTCCATCTCCAGCCTGGGGGGGATCGGTGGCACGGCCTTCACGCCCATCATCAACGCGCCGGAAGTCGCCATCCTCGGCGTCTCCAAGGGGCAGTTGAAACCAGTGTGGGACGGCAAGCAATTCGCGCCGCGGCTCATGCTGCCGCTCTCGCTGTCCTACGATCACCGCGTGATCGACGGCGCGCAGGGCGCGCACTTCATCACCTTCCTCTCCAGCGTGCTGTCCGACATCCGACGGCTGTCGCTGTGACCCTTCGCGCCTGATGCCGAATACCGCCCCGCTGGGCATTCTCGGCGGCACGTTCGACCCGATCCACTACGGCCATCTGCGGCTGGCCGAAGAACTGGCCGAGGCGCTGAAGCTGGCAGAAGTGCGCCTGATCCCGGCCGGCACGCCGCCGCATCGCGCGGCACCCGCGACGGCGGCCCAGCACCGGCTGGCGATGGCGGTGCTCGCCATCCTCGGCAATCCGCGCCTCGCGGTGGATGCGCGAGAAGTGCGGCGCAGCGGTCCCGGTTACACCATCGATACGCTGACCGAACTGCGGGCGGAAGAGGGAGCCCAGCGCCCGCTCGTGCTGCTGCTCGGCGCCGACGCCTTTCTGGAACTCGCGACCTGGCATCGCTGGCACGAACTGTTCGGCCTCGCGCACATCGTGATTGCGCACCGGCCCGGCTTTCCCACCGAAACCTGGCCCGACCGCATGCCGCAGCCGCTCGCCCGCGAGTACGAAAAGCGCCTGCTCAAGCAGGCCTTGAACATTTACACCAAGCCCTTCGGCGGGATCGCCGCGCTGCCGATCGCCGCGCTCGACATCTCCGCCACCATGATCCGGCGCGCGCTGGCGGACGGCGAGAGTCCCCGCTATTTGCTGCCCGATCCGGTTCTCGACTATATTCGGGCCAACAACCTGTACCGGGAATGACGCCAGAACGCCTCGCCAAAGCCGCAGTCGCCGCACTCGAAAACGTGAAGGGGCACGATATCGTCGTGTTCGACGTGCGCAAGCTGACGGCGATGTTCGACCGCATGGTGATCGCCAGCGGCGATTCCAACCGCCAGGTCAACGCGCTGGCCCGCAACGTCCAGAACGAGCTGAAGGCGGCCGGCGCCAAGGTCTACGGCGTCGAGGGCGAGGCCAACGGCGAATGGGTGCTGGTCGATCTCGGGCCGGTGCTGGTGCACATCATGCATCCCACCATCCGCCAGTACTACAACCTCGAAGAACTCTGGGGCGGCGCGCCCAAGCCCGCCAAACCCGCCCGCGCCGCCGCGCCGCGCAAACGCGTACCGGCGCGCACCTCTCGGTCGGGATGAAACTCGTCGTCGCCGCGGTGGGGCATCGCATGCCGCCGTGGATCGATGAAGGCTTCCAGGAATACGCGCGGCGCATGCCGCGGGAACTGCGCCTCGAACTGGCGGCCGTAAAGCCGGCGGCGGGCGCACAGGGCCAGGACAAGGCGGCCGAGGCCGCGCGCCTGCGGGCCGCAGTGCCGGACGGGGCACGGCTGGTGGCGCTCGACGAACGGGGCAAGGCCCTGACGACTGTGGCGCTCGCAAAACAGCTCGCACGCTGGCGGGAGGAGGGCCGGGACATCGCGTTCGCCATCGGCGGCGCGGATGGGCTGGACCCCGGCTTGCTCAAAGAGGCCGACCTCGTGCTGTCGCTGTCCGCACTCACCCTGCCGCATGCCATGGTGCGGGTAGTATTGGCCGAGCAGCTCTACCGGGCGTGGACCATCCTGCAAAATCATCCGTATCACCGCGAGTAAAGCGGCCACGCCCTTCTCCAGCACATGACCCTCACCGACAGCCGCTTCTACCTCGCTTCGCGCAGCCCGCGCCGCCGTGAACTGCTGAAGCAGATCGGCGCGAGTTTCGATTTGCTGCTGCTGCGCGAGGACCTGCGGCGGGGCGCGGACGTGGACGAAACGCCGCACGCGGGCGAAGCAGCGCTGTTGTACGTCGAACGCGTGGCGCGGCAGAAGGCGGAGACCGGCTGGCGGCAGGTGGCGAGCCGCGGGCTGCCGCCGTACCCAGTACTGGCTGCGGACACCACGGTCATCGTCGACGGCGAAATCTTCGGCAAACCGCGCGACACGGCACAGGCGATCGACATGCTCGGCCGCCTGTCGGGGCGCGCGCATCAGGTGGCCTCCGCGGTGGCCGTCACGCGCCGGGAGCGCACGGAACTGCGCGTGTCGGTCTCCGAAGTCGTGTTCCGCCGCTTGGAGGTGATCGAGATCCGGCGTTACGCCGCGAGCGGGGAACCGCTCGGCAAGGCCGGCGCCTACGCGATCCAGGGCCGCGCGGCGGCCTTCATCACGTCGATTGCGGGCAGCTACTCGGGGATCGTCGGCCTGCCGCTGCACGAAACCGCCGACCTGCTCGCCCGGTTCGATGTTGGTTTACTGTAGCGATCATGGTTTCCGAAGAAATCCTCATCAACGTGACGCCGCAGGAGACGCGCGTCGCCGTCGTCCAGCAGGGCGTGGTGCAGGAGGTGCAGGTCGAACGCGCCTCGGCGCGCGGCATGGTCGGCAACATCTATCGCGGCAAAGTGGTGCGGGTGCTGCCCGGCATGCAGTCGGCGTTCCTCGACATCGGCGGCGAGCGCACGGCCTTCCTGCACGTGGCCGACCTGTTCGGCCACCGGACGCACGGCGCGGGCGCGCCGCCGATCGAAACGGTGCTGGCGGAAGGCCAGCCGCTGACGGTGCAGGCAGTGAAGGACCCGCTCGGCACCAAGGGCGCGCGGCTGACGACGCAGATCTCCATCGCCGGCCGCCTGCTCGTCTACCTGCCGCAGGAGTCGCACATCGGCATTTCCCAGCGCATCGGCGACGAGGAGGAGCGGACGCTGCTGCGGGAGAAGCTGACGGCGCTGCTCCCCGCGGAGGAAACCGGCGGCTACATCATCCGCACGGTCGCGGAAGCGGCCGGCGAGGCCGAACTGGCGGCGGACATCGCCTACCTGCGCAAGCAGTGGCACACGATCGAGGCCCGCGCGGGGACGGCCCAGCCGCCCTCGCTGCTCTACCAGGACCTGGGCCTCGCTCAGCGCGTGCTGCGCGATTACGTCACCGAGGACACGACGCGGGTGTTCGTGGACTCCCGGGAGACGCTCGCGCGCGCGCGCGAGTTCGCGCTGGAATACGCGCCCGCGGCGGCGGAGCGCCTGCAGCACTATTCCGGGGAACGGCCGCTGTTCGACCTCTACGGGGTGGAGGACGAGATCGAGCGCGCGCTCGCGCGCCGCGTCGATCTCAAGTCCGGCGGTTATCTGATCATCGACCAGACCGAGGCGCTGACCACGGTCGACGTCAACACGGGTGGCTTTGTCGGCGGCCGCAGTTTCGACGACACCATCTTCAAGACCAACCTGGAGGCGGCGCAGTCGATCGCCCGCCAGCTGCGGCTGCGGAACCTGGGCGGCATCATCATCGTCGACTTTATCGATATGCAGACCGAAGAGCACCGCAACGCGGTGCTGAACGAGTTCCGCAAGGCGCTCGCGCGCGACCGCACGCGGATGACCGTTAACGGCTTCACCCAGCTCGGCCTGGTGGAGATGACGCGCAAGCGCACGCGGGAAAGTCTGGCGCACGTGCTGTGCGAGCCCTGCCCGGTGTGCCTGGGGCGCGGCGAGCTGAAGACCGCGCGGACCGCGTGTTACGAGATCCTGCGCGAGTTGATGCGGGAATCGCGACAGTTCAGCGCGCGCGAGTTCCGCATCCTTGCCTCGCAGCCGGTGATCGATCTATTCCTCGACGAGGAGTCGCAGAGCCTGGCGATGCTGTCGGACTTCATCGGCAAGCCCGTGTCTCTGCAGGTCGAAACGGCGTACCACCAGGAGCAGTACGACATCGTGCTGATGTAGGCGCCGCGCTGCCGCGCGGGTTTTTCAGGCGGCGGCGGGCTGGCGGTCGATCGTCGCGGGACCGGGCGTGGGCGCCGGCGCGACGGGCGCCTGCCCCTGAATGGCGGTCTTGATCTGGCCCAGCACGGTGCTCTGCTTCATCAGCACGACCTGCTGCTGCTGGAGGAACTTCGCGCGATCGTCCACCGAACCGATGTTGTCGCGGATCTTCTTCACGTTGTCCACCCGCCGCGACAGGATGCCTTCGTGTTCCTTCAGCTGGTGGTTGATCGGCACCAGCGCTTTCTTCAGCCAGTCCTCGGCCTCGCCGCGGGTCATCTCGAACACCTGGCGCGCCTGCTCGACCAGTTCCTCGTAGAACTTGCCGATCACCTGCTTTTTGTAGCGGGCCAGGTTCGCGGGGTTGTGGCAGAACTCCTTGGTGGTCTCCATCAGCTGGGTCATCTTGAGCGTGTGCCGCTCGAGGTTCAGCGCCGGCGGCGTCAGCAGCGGAAAGCCGTACTTCTTGTGGAATTCCTGGTAGGCGGCGTCGACGTAGCCTTTGATCTGTTCGTTGGAGAAGGCGAGCAGCTTGTTCGAGTGTTCGATGAAGACCTGGAACAGTTTCTGCATTTCAGTCCACAACCCGGCCGTCGTCCACGAGCCTTCGATGAATTCCTTGTCCTTGTAGAGGATCTGCTGGAGCTGCGCGTCGCCGAGCTGGTCGAGCATCACCTTGCCGCGGTTCATCATCGTGGTGTAGGTCTCGCGGAAGCTGCGCACCGTCGCCGAGTAGCCCTCGCGTTCCTTCTCCAGCCGCTGCACCATCGCTTGGGCGACCGCCTTGTTCTTGCCCGACAGCACGCTGAGTTCCTTCAGTTCGCCATGGGTGGAGGCGAGCTGGCTGTCCACGGCGAGCTTGGAGGCGTCCACCATGCCGCCGATCTCGCGCTCGACGGCGCTGCGCAGGATCTCCTGCTTGGCTGGAATGATCTCGGAGGCGAGCAGGTGCTCGAGGCGTTCGATGCCGCTTTTCTTGAGCAGCGGACCGTCTTCCTTGACGCGCGCGATGAGCGCTTTCTGCGCGGAGATCGCCAGCACGTGGTTGCTCGACAGGTTGAGCAGCGTCGCGGTGGTTTCCAGTTGCCGGTCGACCGCGGTGTCGATTTCTTCCTGCGACTTCAGGTCGTCCCACATGAGGTCGATCTTGTTCAGCACGGCGATGCGGCGCGTGACGGCGGGCTGCACGTAACGCTGCCACACTTCGAGGTCGGACTTGGTGACGCCGGTGTCCATGGCGAGCAGGAACAGCACGGCGTGCGCGTTCGGGATCATCGACAGCGTCAGCTCGGGCTCGGTGCCGAGCGCGTTCAGGCCCGGCGTGTCGAGCACGGTCAGGCCGCTCTTCAGCAGGGGATGCGGATAGCTGATCATGGCGTGGCGCCACGACGGCACATCGACGTGGTCGTCCTTGACCACGACCGTGGTGATTTCGGGGTTGGTCTCGTCCCACAAGCCGAGCGCCTTGGCCTCTTCGATGCTGACGGACTTGGTCTCGACCAGGTGCTGCATCGCGACCGCCATGGCATCGCTGGACTCGACGTTCAGCTTGATCTTGATCCACTCCACCGCCTGGCGCTTCAGCACGTTCACGCTTTCCTGGCGCTTGCGGGTTTCGATCGGCAGCAGCTTGATGTACGGCTCGTCCGTCGCGTCGTGGAAGATCTCTGTCGGGCACATGGTCGTGCGGCCGATGTTCGACGGCAGCAGGCGTTTCTTGAAGTCCGAGAAGAACATCGCGTTGATGAGCTCGGTCTTGCCGCGCGAGAACTCAGCGAGGAAGGCGAGCGTCATGCGGTCGTTCTTCAGGCTTTCGATCAGGTCGTAGATGCGCAGCGACTGCTGGATGTCCGCGTAGCCGTTGGCGTCGAGCCACTGCTTGTAGGACTCGATGCCGGCGATCATCTGGTCGCGCCAGCGCTGGTAGTAGGCGACCTGCTGTTCGAGTTCGGAACTCATCGCGCCGGGCCCCGTCGTGCGCACGCCGCCCGGCCGCGACAGCGCGGCAGGCAGGCCATTTCTGAACTAACGTGAAATAGTCGCGCCAAGATATTGATATTCTTACCGTATCCTGGCTTTAACCGCAAGCGGAGCGACGGGGGAAAGGGGGTCAGGACACCGAGGTGGTGGCAGGCTGTGGCGCGGCTGCGACAGTCGCCGAGGCGGCCCCCGGCATGCCCGGGGCGCGGCCCAGCCGGGTGCGCACCTGGTCGAGCACGTCGCTCTGCTGCTTCAGGGAGACCCGCTGCACGTCGAGCTGTTTCAGGCGGTCCTCAACCGAGGTGATGTTGTCGCGGAGGTTGCGCAGGCTTTCGACCCGCTTCATGAGCAGCAGCTCGCGTTCCTTGATCTGCTCGGTGAGCGGTCCCAGCGCGCTTTTCAGCCAGCGCTCGGTGTCGAGCCGGGTGAACTCGAACACCTGGCGTGCTTCGGCCACCAGCCCGTCGTAGAAGTTCTTGATCAGACGGTCCTTGTAGGTGGCCACATTGATCGGGTCGTGGCAGAAACGCTGCGCGTTCTCGTGCAGCGTCGCCATCGACTTGCGCCGCTGGTCCACGCTGAACATCGGTGCGTCGAGCTTGGCGAGGCCGAAGTTCTGGTGAAAACTTTCGTAGGTCTTGTCGACCAGCGCGCGGATGCTTTCCGCGTAGGTCACCACCTTGCCGACCTGGTCGGAGAAGTAGTCGAACAGCCCCTGCATGTTCTTCCACAGACCCGCAGTGGTCCAGGCGCCCTGGATGAACTGGCGGTCATGGTCGAGGATGGCTTCGATTTTCTCTTCCTCGAGGTTGGCGAGCAGTTCCTCACCCTCGGCGCGGAACTTTTGGGTTGTGGCCTCGAAGGTGTCCACGGCCTTGCGGTAGATTTTTCGCTCTTCCTCGAGCCGGGTCAGCATGGCGAGGGCCACGTTGCGGTTCTTGCCGGTGGTGGCCGTCAGGTCCTGCATTTCGCGCACGGTGGCGATGAACTGCGCGGCCACCGTCTGCTTGGCCGACTGCACCATCGGCAGCAGCTCGCGGGAGAGCCCGCCGAGCAGCGCGGCCTGGCGCTCGGGAATGATGCGCTCGCCGTGCAGGCGCTCGAGGGTTTCCAGACCGCTGGAAGAGCCCGCGGTACCGGCGAGACGGGCCGCGACTTCCGCCTCGACGGCGATCGGCACCACGTGGTCCTCGGACAGCGCGAGCCACTCGGCGATGCGGGCGGCGGAATGGATGGCGGTGGCCGTCGGGTCCACCACGGCGAACTTGTGCGCCTGGCTGTTGCGCACGTACTGGTCCCAGACGTTGCGCGCGGTGGAGGTCAACTCGCCGCCCAGCACCAGGATCAGCGACAGCGCGCTGCTGCCCAGCCGTAGCGCGATCTCCGGCTCTGCCGCCAGCTGCTTCAGGCTGGGGCTGTAGAAGACGGACAGGCCGCTCTTCAGCATCGGCATCGGCAGGTTGACGAGCGCGTAGCGCCAGGCAGGGATTTCGACCTCGGGACCGTCGGCGAGGCCGCTGGTCACGGTCGAGAGCAGGTTCTTCGCCGCGGCCTCTTCTCGCTTCACGGTGCGCGTCTCGGTCAGCGTGATAAGCGCCTCGCGGATCGAGTCCGGCGAGTCGGGGTCGACCCGCATCGTCACCCAGTCGATTGGATTGCGGCGGAGCGAGGCGAGGCTGTCCTCGCGCGCGCGCGTCTCGAAGGGCAGTGCGCGGACGTAGGGCTTTTCGTTGGGGTCGTGGAACAGCTCGGTCGTGCACAAGGCGTCGGCCTGCGTCCCGCCGGGCAACAGCCCGCCCGGCGTGTCGAAGAACACCAGCGCGTTGAGCAACGCGAGCTTGGCCGGGGCGGACTCGCCGAGGACGGCGAGGCGGATGCGGTCGTTGCGCATCTGCTCGACCATGTCGTACATGCGCAGCGTCTGCTCGATGTCCGCCGGCCCGTGACGGTCGATCCAGCCGCGGAATTCGTCGATGCTGGCGACGACACCGTCGCGCCAGGCCGTGAATTCGGCGACTCGTTGCTGCAGGGGATTGGGCATGAGGGCGGTTACGGCCGGTTGGCGGAGTATTGCCCCAGAGGCTGCAATATCCGTGCCGTCGTCCGGTCCCCGGGCGATGCCGCGCCGCCGCCCGGCCGCAGCGGGGTGTTTCGTGATGTAAGTACCTGTTTTGGCGGTGTTACTACCATAGAGTCGGTACACTCATCGGGCCGGCCCGCGGCGACGGGCCGCGGGTGCTGCTGTCATGTTTTCCGCAGCCGATTATCGCGCGCATCGGGCGGGCGTGCTGGCCGGGCACCTCCCGCCGACCGTGAACCTGTTCACACGCGCAACAGGGCGGCGGCAGCGTTTTCCAGCGGGGGCACGAATACCGTGATCAGAAGCTGACAGGCGACGATCACCAGCACCGGCGAGATATCGACGCCCCCGACCGCCGGCACCCGCCGGCGCAGCGGCGCGAGAAACGGCCGGGTGAGGGCGGCGAGCAGCGGCGCCGCCGGGCTGTGGGGGTTGATCCACGAGAGCACGGCCTGGATCAACACGGCAAACAAAACGATGTACAGGGTGAGTTTGAGCAGCCCGACGAGACCCAGCAGCGCGAGGCCGCCCGCCGTCTCCAGCGGGGGTGAGCCCAGCGGGGCGCCGCGCAGCATCAGCACGGCGACCCAGGTCAGCGTGGCCGCGAGCCAGGCCAGCACCAGCGTGGACAGGTCGTAGCCGCGCCAGCCCGGCACGACCCGCCGCGCCGGCCGCACCGCGAAATCGGTGACGGCGATCAGGAAGGTTGATAGTGGATTGCGGGCCGGCGCGCGCACCACCTGCAGCAGGAAGCGCAGCAGAAACGCGGCGGTCAGAAAATCGAACAGCGTGCGGACGAGAAATTCGAGCGCCTGGGCGAGCATGCGGGCGCCTCAGGCCTGGTCGAGCTCGTCGCCCAGTGCGCGGCTGCGGGCGGCGGCGGCCTGGACGGCGCGGATGATGGTTTCCTTGAGGTGGTCGCGCGTCATGCTCGCGAGCGCCGCTTCGGTGGTGCCGCCTTTGGATGTCACGCGCGCGCGCAGTTCGGCCGGCGGCTCCGCGGCGCCGGCGGCAAGATTGGCGGCGCCAACGAAGGTTTCAAGCGCCAGCGTGCGCGCCTGCGCGGCGTCGAGGCCGAGTTCGCGGGCCGCGGCCTCCAGCGCCTCGATGAAATAGAACACATAGGCGGGACCGCTGCCCGACACGGCGGTGACCGCGTCGAGTGCTGATTCATCGGTGACCCGGAGGGTTTTGCCGACGGCGGCCAGGATGGCATCGGCCAGACGGAAGTCCGCATCGCTGACCGCCGGACGTGCCGCGTAGAGGGCCGTCATGCCCTTGCCGATGAGCGCCGGGGTGTTGGGCATTGCGCGGATCAAGCGCCGGTAGTTTCCGCCCAGCCATTGCATCAACGACGCCAGCCGGATGCCGGCTGCGATGGAAATGATCGGGCACTGGTCACGTTCCAGATGGCTTCCCAGGTGCGTGCAGGTCTCGCGCAGCTGCTGCGGCTTGACGGCCAGCACGATGCAATCGACATTCGCGAGCGCGGCATCGGCCGTGGCAAAAGTGGCGACGCCATAGTCTTTTTCGAGCGCGGTACGCGCGGCCGCCACGATTTCCACGACGCGCAGGTCGGCCGCGGGATGACCCTTGGCCAGCAGGCCGCCGATGATGGCGCGCGCCATGTTGCCGCCGCCGATAAAGGTGATGTTCATGAGGCAATCTAAGAGCAGGTTGGCCGCCAAGGCGCCAAGGACGCCAAGGAGGCAGTGGGAAGGTGGAACGAATTATCCCGCGAATCTCCGGTTTGACGGTTTTCTTGGGGTCTGTGGCGGCTAATTTGCCTGCCTGACACCGAAAATCGCCGTGCCGACGCGGACCATGGTCGCGCCTTCGGCGATGGCCGCCTCGAGGTCGGCGGACATGCCCATCGAGAGTTCCGGCAGCGCCAGGCCGGTGGCGGTGATCTCGTCGCGCAGCCGGCGCAGGGCGGCAAAAGCCGTGCGCTGCGCCGCGAAACCCTCAGCCGGGCGCGGTATCGTCATCAGGCCCCGCAGGGCCAGGCGCGGCAATTGCGCGATCGCGTGCGCCAGCGCCGGTGCTGCGGCCGGCGTCACGCCGCTTTTCGAGCCCTCGTCGTCGATATTGACCTGCAGCAGCACTTTGAGCGGCGGCAGACCGTCGGGGCGCTGTGCCGACAGCCGCTCGGCGATTTTCAGCCGATCCACGCTGTGCACCCAGTCGAAATGCTCGGCGACCGGGCGTGTCTTGTTGCTCTGGAGGGGGCCGATGAAGTGCCACTCCAGAGCGAGGCCCAGGGGCCCCGTCTGCCGCAGCGCTTCGATCTTGGCGACGGCCTCCTGCAGGTAGTTCTCGCCGAAGGCACGCTGTCCCGCCGCCGCCGCTTCCGCGACGCGATCGGCACCGAAGGTCTTGCTGACCGCGAGCAGGCGCACGGCGTCCGCCGGCCGTCCCGCCGCCGCGGTTGCGGCCGCGATGCGGGCGTATGTCGCTTGCATGTTGGCGGTGAGTGCGATCATACTTTTCCCTTATTGTGAGGGGCTTAGCTGCGTCTGACCAGCGGCCTGAGCAGCGCTGAGCAGCGTTGCGCAGGCTTGCCGGCGCGGTTCGTTGCGCCGCAGCACCTTCACATCACCGGGGAACCGCGCATGGATATTTCCGAACTGCTGGCCTTCGTCGTCAAGAACAAGGCCTCCGACCTGCACCTGTCGTCCGGGCTGCCGCCGATGATCCGCGTGCACGGCGACGTGCGGCGCATCAACCTGCCGTCAATGGAGCACAAGGACGTGCACGGCATGGTGTACGACATCATGAACGACGGCCAGCGCAAGTTCTACGAGGAAAACCTCGAGTGTGACTTCTCCTTCGCGATTCCCAACCTCGCGCGCTTCCGCGTCAACGCCTTCGTGCAGCAGCGCGGCGCGGCGGCGGTGTTCCGGACCATCCCGTCCAAGGTGCTGTCGCTGGAAGAGCTGAAATGCCCGGCGATCTTCAAGGAGATCGCCGACACGCCGCGCGGCATGGTGCTGGTGACCGGGCCGACGGGATCGGGCAAATCCACCACGCTGGCGGCGATGGTCAACCACATCAATGCCACCGAATACGGCCACATCCTGACCGTCGAGGACCCGATCGAGTTCGTGCATGAGGCGCAGAAGTGCCTGATCAACCAGCGTGAGGTCGGCCCGCACACGCTGTCCTTCTCGAACGCGCTGCGCAGCGCGCTGCGCGAGGATCCGGACGTGATCCTGGTCGGCGAGATGCGCGACCTGGAAACCATCCGGCTGGCGATGACCGCCGCCGAAACCGGTCACCTGGTGTTCGGCACGCTGCACACCTCGTCCGCCGCCAAGACGGTGGACCGCATCATCGACGTGTTCCCGGCGGAGGAAAAGGAAATGGTGCGCGCGATGCTGTCCGAATCTCTGCGCGCGGTGATCTCGCAGACGCTGCTAAAGACCAAGGACGGCTCGGGCCGCGTGGCCTGCCACGAGATCATGATCGGCACGCCCGCCATCCGCAACCTGATCCGCGAGGCCAAGGTCGCGCAGATGTACTCCGCCATCCAGACCGGCCAGGCGGTCGGCATGCAGACGCTCGATCAGAACCTGCAGGATGTGCTCAAGCGCAACATCGTATCGGTGGAAGAGGCGCGTTCCAAGGCCGCGAACAAGGACAACTTCAAGTAAGCGCCGCGGCGGTTACTGCAAGCAGGGAGCTGAAATGGAAAGAGACCAGGCAGTCAAGTTCATGCACGACATGCTGCGGGCGATGCTCAGCAAGAAGGCATCGGACCTCTTCATCACCGCCGGTTTTCCGCCCGCGTTCAAGGTGGACGGCAAGATGACGCCGGTCTCGAACCAGACGCTGACGCCGCAGCACACGCAGGAGCTGGCGCGCGCGATGATGAACGACAAGCAGGCGCAGGAGTTCGAGGCGACCAAGGAATGCAACTTCGCCATCAACCCGGCCGGCATCGGCCGCTTCCGCGTCAACGCCTTCATCCAGCAGGCGCGCGTCGGCATGGTGATGCGGACGATCACGACCACGATCCCGAAGTTCGACGACATGAAGCTGCCGCCGGTGCTGAAGGACGTGGTGATGAGCAAACGCGGCCTCATCATCTTCGTCGGCGGCACCGGTTCGGGCAAGTCCACGTC
>JBOIEQ010000079.1:0-19214 GCA_050741255.1 Burkholderiales bacterium
CTCGGCATGGGCGCATTTCTTTCCGTCGCCCGCGGCGGCGGCGAGCCGCCCAAGTTCATCGTGCTCGAATACCACGGCGGGCCGCGCGGCGTGAAGCCCGTCGTGCTGGTCGGCAAGGGCATTACTTTCGACACCGGCGGCATCTCGCTGAAGTCGGCGCCCGAAATGGATGAGATGAAATACGACATGTCGGGCGCCGGCAGCGTGCTGGGCACCCTGCGCGCGGTCGCCGAACTCAAACTGCCGCTGAACGTGGTCGGTATCGTGGTCGCCACCGAGAACATGCCCGGCGGCACCGCCACCAAGCCGGGCGACATCGTGAAAACCATGTCGGGCTTGACCGTGGAGATCCTCAACACCGACGCCGAAGGCCGGCTCGTGCTGTGCGACGCGCTCACCTATGCCGAACGCTACGAACCGGCGGCGGTCGTCGACATCGCGACGCTGACCGGCGCCTGCGTCATCGCGCTCGGTCACGTCGCGAGCGGCCTCTACGCGAACGACGAGGCGCTCGCGGCCGAGCTGACCGCGGCCGGCGAAGCGAGCCACGACCGGGTGTGGCGCATGCCGCTGTGGGACGATTACCAGGAACAACTGAAGAGCAATTTCGCCGACTTCGCCAACATCGGCGGCCGGCCCGCCGGCAGCGTCACCGCCGCGTGCTACCTCGCGCGCTTCGCGAAGAAGTTCAAATGGGCACACCTGGACATCGCGGGCACCGCCTGGCTGTCCGGCAAAGCCAAGGGCTCGACCGGCCGGCCGGTGCCGCTGCTGACGCAGTTCCTGGTCGACCGCGCCGCGAACAGAAACCCCTGAGTCACCCCGCCTGCCGCCGTGACCCAGATCGACTTCTATACCCACGTCAGCGACAAGCTGGACGTCGCCTGCCGGCTCACGACGAAGGCCTTCCGCCAGGGCCTCAAGGTGCTCGTGCGCTGTCCCGACCCCGACACGGCGGCGAGCTTCGGCAAAAGATTGTGGTGCGTGCCGCAAACCTCCTTTGTGCCGCATTGCGCGCCGCAGGACGCACTGGCCGCCGAGACGCCGATCCACGTGGGCGTGGATGCCGGTGGCGCCGAACCGCAGCACGAGCAGGTGCTGGTCAACCTGTGCGCCGACTGGCCGCCCTATTTCAGCCGCTTCGAGCGCGTGATCGAGATCGTCGGCCGCGCGGATGACGACGCGGCGGACGCGCGCACGCGCTGGAAGTTCTACCGTGAGCGCGGCTACGCGCTGAAGGCCCGTGTGCAGGGCCAGGACTTCGAGTAGGGCCATGGCCGATTCCGCGGACGGCAACGACAGCGACGCCCTGCTGGCGCGCGCCGACCGTCTGCTCGGCCGGCACCGGCGCGCCGCGACCGAAGTGCCGACGCTGACCGAGGAACTGGTTCCCACGTCGCCGCCCGCGCCGGCGGCCACGGCCGGCGACGACATTCCGCTGCTGACCGATGTCATCGAAACCGCCGCGTCCGCCGCGGCACCGCTGCCGGATCCGCAGCACGTCAGCCGCGCGGTCGAGCAGGCGCTGGCTGGCCTCGGCACCGAGTTGCCGCCCGCGCAGCGCGAGGAAGTACGCCAGTCGCTGGAAGCCACGCTCTTCGAACAGATGCGCAAGCTGCGCACGCCCGCCGGCGCCGACCCGGCGGCACCGCCGGACGGCGACAAGCCTCCGGTATAATCCGCGGCTTTTCGCGCGCCGTCATTGATTAAAAGCGCGCGCGCCTCCCCCGTCCTTCTTTTTCCGTTTTGTCTGCTTCCCCCGTGGAACTCGCCAAGAGCTTCGAACCGCACGCGATCGAATCGCACTGGTATCCCGTGTGGGAGCGCGCCGGGCATTTCAAGGCCGGTGGCGGCGCCGGAGGTCAAGCACCCGCGTACTGCATCCAGCTGCCCCCGCCCAACGTCACCGGCACGCTGCACATGGGACACGCGTTCCAGCAGACGCTGATGGACGCGCTGATCCGCTACCACCGCATGCGCGGCTTCGACACCAACTGGGTGGTCGGCACCGACCATGCCGGCATCGCGACCCAGATCGTGGTCGAGCGACAGCTGCAGGCCGACGGCAAGACCCGCCACGATCTCGGCCGCGAAAACTTCGTCAAACGCGTCTGGGAATGGAAGCAGCAGTCGGGTGCCACCATCATCGGCCAGATGCGGCGGCTGGGCGCTTCCGCGAACTGGGACTACGCCAGCACCGACGGCCAGCACGCCGGCTACTTCACGATGGACGAGCGCATGTCGCGCGCTGTCGTCGAGGTCTTCGTGCGACTGCACGAGGAAGGGCTGATCTACCGCGGCAAGCGGCTGGTCAACTGGGATCCGCAACTGATGACCGCGGTGTCCGACCTCGAAGTCGAGAGCGAGGAGGAAGACGGCAAGATCTGGGAGATTCGCTACCCGCTCGCCGACGGTTCCGGCTCGCTGGTGGTCGCGACAACGCGGCCGGAAACGATGCTGGGCGACGCGGCGGTCGCCGTGAACCCGAAGGACGAACGCTACACGGCGTTCGTCGGCAAGCAGGTCGTGCTGCCGCTGACCGGGCGCACCATTCCCGTCATCGCCGACGACTACGTGGACCGCGAGTTCGGCACCGGCTGCGTGAAGATCACGCCCGCGCACGACTTCAACGACTGGGCGGTCGGCCAGCGGCACAAGCTCACGCCCCTGCCGATCATGACGCTGGCGGCAAAGATCGCGGACGAGGCCCCCGCGCCCTACCGGGGTCTCGACCGTTTCGAGGCGCGCAAGCGCATCCTCGCCGATCTCCAGGCACAGGACCTGCTGGTCTCGGAAAAACCGTACAAGCTGCGCGTGCCGCGTTCGGGCCGCACCGGCGTCATCGTCGAGCCGATGCTGACCGACCAGTGGTACGTGCAGATGGACGGGCTCGCCAAATCGGGGCTTGATGCCGTGGCCAGCGGCGAGGTGAAGTTCTTTCCCGAGCACTGGACCACGACCTACAACCAGTGGCTGGAGAACATCCAGGACTGGTGCATCTCGCGACAGCTGTGGTGGGGACACCAGATTCCGGCATGGTATGCCGACAACGGCGACATTTACGTCGCACGCACCGAAGCGGAAGCACGTCAGCAGGCCGCTGCGAAGGGTTACACCGGCGCCCTCAAACGCGACGAAGACGTGCTCGACACCTGGTTCTCCTCGGCGCTGGTGCCCTTTACCGCGCTGGGCTGGCCCGACGAGACGCCGGATCTCAAGACCTTCCTGCCCTCGTCCGTGCTGGTAACCGGCTTCGACATCATCTTCTTCTGGGTCGCCCGGATGATCATGATGACGAAGCACTTTACCGGCCAGGTACCTTTCCATCACGTCTACATCAACGCCCTCGTGCGCGACGCCGAGGGCCAGAAGATGTCGAAGTCCAAGGGCAACACGCTGGACCCGCTCGACCTCATCGACGGCATCACGCTCCCCGCCCTGCTCGAAAAGTCCACGCAGGGCCTGATGCTGGCCGGCCACAAACAGAAAGTCGAAAAATACATCCGCAAGAACTACGCGGACGGCATCCCGTCCTTCGGCGCCGACGCGCTGCGCTTCACCTTCGCCTCGCTCGCCACCTTCGCACGCACGCTCAACTTCGATCTCAGTCGCTGCGAGGGCTACCGCAACTTCTGCAACAAGCTGTGGAACGCCACGCGCTTCGTGCTGATGAACTGCGAAGGCAAGGACACCGGCCTCGACGAATCGCTCCCGCTGGAATTCTCCGCGGCGGACCGCTGGATCGTCAGCCGCCTGCAGCGCTGCGAGGCCGAGGTCGCGCAGGGCTTCTCCGAGTACCGCTTCGACAACCTGTCCCGCGCGCTCTACGAATTCGTATGGGACGAGTACTGCGACTGGTACGTGGAACTCGCCAAGGTGCGGCTGCAGACGGGCAGCGAGGCGCAGCAGCGCGCGACCCGCCGCACGCTCGTGCGCGTGCTCGAGACCGCGCTGAGGCTCGCGCACCCGCTCATCCCCTTCATCACCGAGGAGCTGTGGCAGAAGGCCGCGCCTCTCGCGGGCAAGACCGGCTCGACTGTGATGCTCGCGCCCTATCCGAAGAGCGAGCCGGCGAAGCTCGACGCGGCCGCCGAAGCGGAGATCGCGCTTCTGAAGCAGCTCGTCAACGCCTGCCGCAGCCTGCGCGCGGAGATGAACCTGTCGCCGGGCGAGCGGGTGCCGCTGCTGGTCGCCGGTGATCGTGCCGTAACGGAAGCCTGCGCGCCCTATCTGATGGCGTTGGCGCGACTGTCGGAAGTCGTGCCGATGACCGAACTGCCGCAGGCCGACGCCCCCGTGTCGATCGCCGGCGACTTCCGGCTGATGCTCAAGGTCGAGATCGACGTCGCCGCCGAACGCGTTCGCCTGCAGAAGGAGATGACGCGCCTGCAGGGCGAAATCACCAAGGCCAAGGCCAAACTGGCCAACGCCAGCTTCGTCGATCGCGCGCCCGCGGCCGTGGTCGAACAGGAACGTGCCCGGCTCGCGCAGTTCGAGGACACGCTCGCCAGGCTCGGGCAGCAGCTCGCGCGCCTGGGCTAGGCCGCCTGCCGGCAGCAATGCTCCACTCGCTGCGCGCGCTCTCCTACCGCAATTACCGGCTGTACTTCGCCGGGCAGGGCCTGTCCGTGCTCGGCATCTGGGTGCAGCAGGTGGCGATGATGTGGCTGGTGTACCGGCTCACCGATTCGCCCTTCTGGCTGGGCGCCACCGCTTTCGCCGGGCAGATTCCCCTGCTGGTCCTCGCGCCCCTGGGCGGGGTGTGGTCCGACCGCTTCGACCGCCGGCGCGTGCTGATCATCGCGCAGATCATCGCCTTCGTGCAGGCGCTGGTGCTCGCGGTCCTCGACTACGCGCAGGTGATCCAGGTCTGGCACGTGCTGGCGATGGCCGTGGCGCTCGGCTGCGTGATGGCGATCGAGACGCCCGTGCGGCAGTCGCTCACCAAGGAACTGGTGCCGTCGGTCGGCGACCTGCCCAGCGCGATCGCGCTGAACGGCGTGATCCAGAATGGCGGCCGCATGATCGGCCCCACGGTCGCCGGCCTGCTGATCCTCTACACCGGTGAGGCGTTCTGCTTCCTCGCCAACGCCCTGTCGAAGGTGGCCGTGGTGTGGGCGCTGCTCGCCCTGCGCCTGCCGGCCTCGACCCCCTCGCGCGCGACGCCCGTGCTGCAGGGCTTCCGCGACGGGTTCGCCTACTGCCGCGAGTCGGTGGTGGTGCGCACGCTGCTGCCGGTGCTGGCGGTGATCGCGTTCATGGCCACGCCCTACCAGCCGCTGATGCCGGTGTTCGCCGACAAGGTGTTCGGGGGCGGCCCGCAGACGCTGGGCTGGCTGCTCGGCGCCTCGGGTCTCGGCGGCTGCATCGGACTGCTGACGCTCGCCTCGCGCCCGGACGTGCGGGGACTGTCGCGCTGGATCGTCGGCGGCGCCGCGGGCACCGGCCTCTCGCTGGCGGTATTTGCGGAATCCACCTCGCTCGCCCTGTCGCTCGTCGCGATCGCCGTGACCGGCTTTACCCTCATCCTGAGCGCGATGTCGATCAGCACCATCTTCCAGACCATCGTGCCGGACCACATGCGTGGCCGCGTGATGGGCTTCTTCACGATGATCTTCCTGGGCCTGCATCCGGTCGGCAGCCTGGTTGCCGGGGCGCTCGCCGACCGCATCGGCGCCGCGCACACGCTCGCGCTGGGCGGAGCATGCTGCGTGCTCGCGGCGCTCTGGCTCGCGCGCAAGCTCGACCGCCTGCGCGCGGCGATCCGGCCGATCTACGTCCGGCTCGGGATCAGCCAGGAGTAGCGCCGCGGGTTCAGCGCGCGATCAGCACGGGCTGGGTGGCCGCGCGCACGGCGGCCGTCACGTCGGCGGCCCGCAGCCCGCGCAGCGCGTCCGCATGGCGCGCGAAGAATTCCTCCACCACCCGCTCGAGGCGTGCGAGCGGCGTGCCGGCGAGCGCCGCCTCCAGGTCGAGCAGCGCGACGCGCGAGCGCACCGGCGCATCACCGGAAAACCACACCCGCTTGAGCAGTCCGCCGTCGAGATCGTGGAGCAACGCGGCGCGCAGCACGCCGCCGGCATGCCGCACCGTGCCCGCCGCGTAGGGCGCCCGCTCGCGCGCCGCGGTCGCGAAGCGCACCCAACCGTCGGTGGACATCTCGGCCAGTGCCCGCCGGTAGCGCTCGTGCTCGGAAAGCGTCAGCTCGCCCTCCGCGAATTCCGTTGCCAGTTCGGCTTCGAAGGCTTCGGTCAGGTTCGCCCGCACCTGCGGAAGCACGGGCGCGCGGCCGAGCAGCGCCGCGAGGCTGGTCACCCGTTCGCGCGCGGCGGCCAGCACGCCCTCATCCGGCGCCGCGGCCGGCGGGCGCAGCAGCGCGCACCAGTAGCCGTGGTCCGCCTCCACCTGCACGACGCCCTGGAACAGCAGCGCCGCGCCGTCCCCCGCCAGCGCCGTCACGGCCAACCGCCGGCCGTCCACCGCGATCTCGTTGTGCGCGCGATGGCGGGCGCCGATGCCAAGCGCGGCCAGCGCGGCGGCGGCGGCATTGCACAGGCGGCGCGCGGCGGTCTCCGGATCGACGCCCAGACGCTGCCGATGCAGGCACAGTTCCCACCCCAGATCGCCTTCGGCGATCGCCAGCGCGGGACCGCGGGTGATCCGGCGCTGCAGGCTGAACCCCGCGGCGCGGCAGGCCTCCACGTCGAACTCCTGCGCGGCGCTCTGGCCGCCGTCGAGCAGCGCCGCGGGCGAAGACCGCAGGAAGCGGAGCGTGTCGGGGATTTCCGCCGCCGCGCGCGCCTCCAGCAGGGCGCGCGACAGCGCCACGTTCTGGGCGGCGGGACGCAACCCGGTATCGAGCAGCCGCGGCGTTTCGAATTCCACGGATTCCGATAGGCGGTCGGCCATGCGGGACAGCGGCGGGGCCTTACTTCTTCTTCAGAAAGAAGATGAGTTCCTTCGCCTGCGTATCGACGCCCAGCAGCTCGTTGCCCGTCTGCCTGGAGAAGGCCTGGAAATCGCGCGTCGCCCCCGGATCGGTCGCGAGTACCTTGAGCACCTGGCCGGAGATCATGTCGGTGAGCGCCTTCTTCGTGCGCAGGATCGGCAGCGGGCAGTTGAGCCCCCGCGCGTCGAGTTCCTTGTTGAATTCCATGGGGTGGGTCTCCTCGTGGTACGCCGGCCGCAGGCGCAGCGGGAAACAGCGGCCGGCTGCTAGAACACGCTGATGTTGCGATCGGTCAGCAGTTGCGACAGGCGCGTATTGGCGAGCGACAGGCGATCGACCAGGATTTCCAGGAACGCGCCGTTGAAGTGGTGGCGGCACAGCTCGGAGGCCTGCGCCAGCGCCTCGGACTTGATCTCGATCATGGCCACGTCGGAGGTCGCCGTCACGCTGGCGGTCCGCTTGAACTGCTTCTTGCCGAGGTAGGCCATCTCGCCACAGCAGTCGCCGGGCTTGAGCATGTTCAGCAGTTTCTCGGCCTTGGTGACCTTCACCTCGCCCGACACCAGGATGAAGAACGAGGTGCCGACGTCGCCCTCGTGGATCACGACCTGGCCCGGTGGGAAACGATGCCAGGTGGTGACGCGCAGCACCTCCCACAGCTCCACGTCGGTAAAGCCGTTGAAGAAGGAGAGCTTGCGCAGGGTGTCGAACTTCTCGCTGTCCGGCATCGCCTTTTCCGGCTTCTGCAGGCTGCCGAACACGTTGACGAGTTCGTGGGAGAACTCCTCCCAGGTCGGGTAGCGTTCCCGCTGTTCCTTCTTCAGCGCCTTCATCACCACGATGTCGAGCTGCGCCGGGATCTCCGGGCGCACGGACGACGGCGGCGACGGCTCCGCGTTGATGATCTGGTAGATCATGCTGTAGTTGTTGGTCGCCTGGAACGGCAGCTTGCCGGTCAGCAGCTGGTAGAGCACGACGCCGAGCGAAAAAATATCGCTCTGGTGGTTGAGCGGCTGCTCCTTCACCTGCTCCGGCGACATGTAGGCCGGCGACCCGATGCCGGTGATCTGCGTCGTCTCGGTGGCGGAAGTGAGTGCCGCGCCGAAGTCCGAAATCTTGATGTCGCCGTCACCCTTCAGCAGGATGTTGGCGGGCTTGATGTCGCGGTGGATGACGCCCTGCTTGGCGGCGTAATCGAGCGCCTTCGAGCACTTGAAGCAGATCTCGATCACCTTCTGGATCGGCAGCAGGTTCTCGACGCGCGAATGCTGTTCGAGGGTGGTGCCCTCCACGAACTCCATGACGATGTAGCTCGCCTCCTCGTCCGCCACCGCGTCGTAGATGGTCGCGATGTGCGGGTGCGAGAGCTTGCCGGCGAGCGAGGCCTCGGTGACGAACAGCTTGCGGTAGCGCTTGCCGTGTTCCTTGTCGCCCAGGGCCTCCTGATAAACCACCTTCATCGCCACGCGACGATTGACGAAGGGGTCGAGCGCCTCGTAGACGATGCTCGTCGCCCCCTTGCCGATTTCGCGGACGATTTCGTATTTGCCGATTTTCTGCGGAGTCGCCATCGTCTGGGGAGAGTGTCTGCCGCGGCAGGCCGCGGAACGGTTTGTTGTTCGTCGCTGAAGGTCAGGAATACGGTCAGGAATACGGTGAAAGGCGCGGTGAACGGCGGGCAATCCTCACTAGCCGACGATATCCGACGATTTCCGTTTAATCGTCAACACTTTATCACAGGCCGTCCGGCGCGGCGTCGGACCGCCCCGGGTTTTGACGGCCTCGGTGGGGCGCGGCTACACTCCCCCTGTCACCGCGGGGAACCGGCAGACTCCCCGCCGCCAGACGCCGCTTGCGCGGCGTCCAAGCTCTGCTCCGCACCGGTCCGCCGCGGCCGCACAGGAGCACGCATGGAAACACCGCAGAGCAAAACCGATCAGTCCTCCAGCCCCCCCACCGACCGGCCCGGCGCCGGTGCCGCGGAGGGAGCCGCCCCCGCACCAGTGCGCTTCAGCGAAGCGTTCTGGTACTGGCTCAAGCTCGGCTGCATCAGCTTCGGCGGCCCCGCCGGCCAGATCGCGATCATGCACCACGACCTGGTCGAGAAAAAGCGCTGGCTGTCCGAGCGCCGCTTCCTGCACGCGCTGAACTACTGCATGGTGCTGCCCGGCCCGGAGGCCCAGCAGCTCGCCACCTACATCGGCTGGATGATGCACCGAACGTGGGGCGGCCTCATCGCCGGCGGCCTGTTCGTGCTGCCCTCGCTCGCGCTGCTGATCGCGCTGTCCTGGATCTATCTCGCGTACGGACACGTGCCCGCGGTCGCCGGCGTGCTCTATGGGCTCAAGCCGGCGGTCACGGCGATCGTGCTGTTCGCCGCGTGGCGCATCGGTTCGCGCGCGCTGAAGAACGCCTGGCTGTGGGGCATCGCCGCGGCGGCCTTCATCGCCATTTTCGCGCTGGACCTCCCGTTCCCGCTGATCGTCATCGGCGCCGGTCTCCTCGGCCACCTCGGCGGGCGGTTCGCGCCCCGTTATTTCGCGCCCGGCGGCGGCCACGGCAAGGGCGACAAACACTATGGCCGCGCGCTGATCGACGACGACACCCCGCCGCCCGCGCATGCGCGCTTCTCCTGGGGCCGCATGGTCCGCGTCGTCGCGGTCTGCCTGCTGCTGTGGGGAATCGCGCTCGGCGCGCTGTGCGCCGCGTTCGGCTGGCAGCATACGCTCACGCAGATGGGCTGGTTCTTCACCAAGGCGGCACTGCTGACCTTCGGCGGCGCCTACGCGGTGCTGCCGTACGTCTACCAGGGCGCCGTCGAACAGCACCACTGGCTGACCGCGACCCAGATGATCGACGGCCTGGCGCTCGGCGAGACGACGCCGGGACCGCTGATCATGGTGGTGGCTTTCGTCGGCTTCGTCGGCGGCTGGACGCACGCGCTGTTCGGTACCGACGCCCTGTTCGCGGCCGGCGCGGCGGCGGCCATCGTGGTGACGTGGTTCACCTTCCTGCCGAGTTTTCTGTTCATCCTCGCCGGCGCGCCGTTCATCGAGTCCACGCATGGCGAGCTGCGGTTCACGGCCCCGTTGACCGGCATCACCGCCGCCGTGGTCGGCGTCATCGTGAACCTGGCGGTGTTCTTCGCCTGGCATGTGCTGTGGCCCCAGGCCTCCACGGCAGCACCATTCGCGGGTCCGTTCGACTGGGTGTCGCTCGCCATCGGCGCGGTCGCGACCGTGGCGCTCTTCCGCTACCAGACCGGCGTCATTCCCCTGCTGCTGGCCTGCGGCGCGGCGGGCCTCGCGGCACGCAGCCTGTGGCCTGCGCTGGCGCCCTGACGCGGCGCGTCGCTCAGCGCTCTTTCTTCGTCTGTTCCTCAAGCCGGCGCAACTCGCGCAGCCGGGACTCGATGATCGACAGTTCCTGGAAGCTCGCGTCGCCCGCCTTCTGCGCGATCGTCAACTGCTCGACCGCGGCGCGCGGATTGCCCATGCGCAGGTAGCCCTCGGCCAGCGCCTGGTGCGACAGGGCGGTGCGTTTCAATTCGGCGTATGCCTTCGCGCGGGAGAAATACATCTGGTAGTCGTCGCTCACCCGCTGGCGCGCCTCGATGACTTTCAGCGCTTCGCCCGCATCACCGGTCCGCAGCAGCGCGTCGATATAACCGTAAGTCAGCCCGCGGTTGTTGGGAAAGCGCGCAAGCGCCTCCCGGTAGATCGCGAGCGCGCGCGGCGCCTCGTTCACCGCCAGCGCGATGCGCGCCGACAGGGTCGCGATCATCGGATGGGACGGCGCGATCTTGACGAGCTGCGCCAGCTCCGCCTGCGCCCGCGCGTACTGCTTGCCCATGTACAGCGCCTCGGTCAGCCCGTAGCGGGTGGCGGTTTCGCTCAGGAACTTGCGCGCCTTCAGGCTTTCCTCGAAGAACTGCACGGCCTCGCGCGGTGAATCGGTCAGCACGCGCAGCTTCGCGCGCACCAGCAGGAACTCGAGCGAGTCCGGCACCTGCCGGTACTTCAACTGGTCCGCCCGGCCCTGCATGTCCGCCATGCGCTCGTAGGTCAGTGGGTGGGTGCGCAGGTAGGCGGGCGCGGCCCCAGTGTCCACGATGCGGGTCGCCTTCTGCAGGCGCTCGAAGAACGCCGGCATCGCCTGCGGATCGAAGCCGGCGCCGTCCAGAATCTGGATGCCGACGCGATCGGCCTCGCGCTCATTGTCGCGCGTGAAATTGAGCTGCGACTGGATCGCCCCGGCCTGCGCGCCCACAATCGCCGCGGAGGCGAGCTCGGGGTTGGAGCGCGCCGCCAGCACCGCCAGCGCCAGCGCGGCGATCGTCAGCACGCTGTTGTCCTTCTGGCGCGCGATCTGGCGCGCGATGTGGCGCTGCACGACGTGGCCAACTTCATGTCCCACTACCGCCGCCAGCTCGGACTCGCTCTGCGAGGCGAGAAACAACCCGGTATGCACGCCGATGAAACCGCCGGGCAGCGCGAAGGCGTTGACGCTCGGGTCGCGGATCAGGAAAAAATCGAACGCCTGGCGCGCATCCGCGCTCACCGACACCAGCTTGTAGCCCAGGCTGTTGAGGTAGTCGGTGGCCTCCGCATCGTCGAGGTACGCGGGATCCGCCCGGATCTCGCGCATGATCGCCTCGCCGATGCGGCGCTCGTCGCGCGGGGTGACATCGGCCTGTGCGACATCGCCCAGGTCGGGCAGGGTTTGCGCAAGCGCCAGGGGGGCCGCCAGCAAGGCCGCGAGCAACGCGCGGAGTGCGGATTTCATGGTGCTATGATACCTGCGGCCTGTCGGCGGTTCCCGCGCATGGCCGACTCCCGGCAACCTGTTCCGCCCCCTCTTTTTCCGTCCTCATTCCCCCGCCTCCCATGCCCGCCGCGCGCCGCGCCCTCACCCATTTCGACGCCGGCGGCCGCGCTCACATGGTCGATGTCGGCGGCAAGGACGAAACCCGGCGCGTGGCGATCGCGCGCGGGCGCATCACGATGCGCCGCGCCACGCTGCTCCAGGTGCTGGCGGGCGGCGCGAAGAAGGGCGATGTGCTGGGTGTGGCGCGGCTCGCCGCGATCCAGGGCGCGAAGCGCACGCCGGAGCTGATTCCGCTCGCGCACCCGCTCGCGCTGACCCGTGTCACCGCTGAATTCACCACGACGCGCAGCCGCCCCGCCGTCGTCTGCACCGTCACGGCGGAAACGGTCGGCCGCACGGGCGTCGAGATGGAAGCGCTGACCGCCTGCGCCGTCGGCCTGCTGACCGTCTACGACATGCTGAAAGCCATGGACCGGGGCATGCGCATCGAACGCGTCGAACTGGTCGAGAAATCCGGCGGTCGGTCGGGGCGCTGGCGCCGCGCGCGCTGAGCAGTGGACAGGACATCGCCGGTTTTGGCAGTATCGCCGCCTCCGCCGCCCGCACCGACCCGCCTGCCGACATGACCCGCATGCAGACCACCCGCCGCCGTACGCTCCGCGCGCTTGGCCTGGGGTTCGCCTGGCTCGCCAGCGCCGGCGCCGGCCTGCTGCGGACCGGTCAGGCGCTCGCGGCGACCTGGAACAAGCAGGGATTCGAGGCGAAGTCGGTTGCCGAGGTGCTGAAGAACCTCGGCGCCGCGCCGCTGACCGAAAGCCGGGACATCCTCATCACCGCGCCCGACATCGCCGAGAACGGCGCCGAAGTGCCGGTCACTGTGACGAGCCGCATTGCGAACACGCGATCCCTCTCGCTCATCGCCGAGAAAAATCCCTTCCCGCTCGTCGCCACCTTCGACTTCGAAGCGGGGATTGAAGCCACCGTATCGATCCGCATCAAGATGGCGGAGAGCTCCCGCCTGCGGTGCGTGGTCCGTGCCGACGGGCGCTTTTTCACCGCCGCGCGCGAAATCAAGGTCACGCTCGGCGGCTGCGGCGTCTGACCGGGCTGCAAACAATCTCCCATGAGCGAACCGATCCGCCTGCGCGCCGTCCTCCAGGGCGATGTGGCCGACGTGCGCATCCGCATGGCCCATCCGATGGAGACCGGGCAGCGCCGGGATGCCAAGGGCGTGCTGGTACCCGTGCACTTCATCCAGACGGTGCTCGTGCAGCACAACGGCCGGACCGTGCTCGATGCGCAATGGAGCCAGGCGGTGGCGAGCAACCCGCTGCTGGGCCTGCGCGTGCGCGGGGCGAAAACCGGCGATCGCATCAGCGTCTCCTGGACCGACAATCACGGCGAGAAGCGCAGTGACGAAACGACGGTACTCGCCGGCTGAGCGCCGGCCCGGAACGGCGGCGGGCGGTCGCGGCGAACGGCCCGGCACCCCGTGACGGACGCGCGCACCGACGGCAAGACGCTCTCGCTCGCGCACGCGGCGGAGGTCGCGGAAAGCCATTTTCAGGCCGGCAACTGGCAGGGCGCCGAATTCATTTTCACCCAACTCGCGCAGGCGTTGCCGGCGATCACCCATTCTCACGCGCGCGTGATCGAGCGCCTCGAGCGCCTCGACGATGCGCTGGCCGCCTATGCGCGCTGGCTCGCACTCGGCCAGGAACCCCTGCCCGCGGCCTTCGACGCGGACTACCTGGCCGCCCTGCGCGACACCCGCAACCCGATCCTGCCCCTGCCGCGCCGCCGCCGCTTCAGCCGCCTGGGCGAACTGTTCACGGAGGCGTCCGGCGTGGACGGCGCGGTTGCCGAGTGCGGCTGTTTCCGCGGACTGTCGGCGTATTTCCTGTGCGCCCAGGAACGGCGCCGCACGCCCGGCTACGACGGCAAGGATTTTTTCCGCTTCGATTCGTTCGCGGGACTGAGCCTGCCGACGGAAGAGGATCGGATCGCCGACGATCTGGAAAACGCGGACGCCCTGCGCCGCATGAGCCATCCCGGCGCCTTCGCCGCATCGCTGGCCGACGTGCGCGAACACCTGCGGGATTTCCCTGGCGTCACCCTGCATCCGGGCTGGATACCGGATGCGTTCGAGGGTTTGCCCGAACGGCATTACCGGTTCGTCAATCTCGACGTCGACCTTTTCGAGCCGACGCACGAAAGCCTGGAATATTTTTACCCCCGTCTGGCGCCGGGCGGGCTGATCGTCAGCGACGATTACTCGTGGCCCGGGGCGCGTCGCGCGCGGGAGGACTACGCGGCCCGCGTCGCGGCGCCGCTGGAAACCACGCCGCTCGGGCAGGCGATATTGCGCAAATCACGCTGAACACCAGCGCTCAGGGTCTGCGGCACTCCGTCGGGACGAACCGGTATTGCGCAGCGCTCTGGGTGGCACACTCCCATGACACCCGGCCGCCGACCACCAGTGAGGGACGCAGCAGGACCGTAATCGCGGTCCCAACGCTGGCACTGCTGCCGGTAATCGCAATGATGCCCGCGTCGGTCACCGATCCGCCCGTCACCCGCCCCGACACGAAGACCGTCAAGCCGACCCCCGCGGAGGCCAGCGTGCCGTTGCTCAGCGCTTTTTCGCTGATGGTGGTCTTGAAGCCGCTCGCCGCCAGCACCAGTTCGGACACTTTGCTGCGGATGGTGTAATCCGTGTACGCCGGCATGGCGATTGACGCCAGAATACCGATGATCGCCACCACGAGCATGAGCTCGACCAGCGTAAACCCGCGCAGCGCGCGTCGGGTGAAGGAGCGTTCAGCCATAAGGGGCACCATCAGGGTTCGCTAAAGAAAAGGCCCCTCGCTTGAGGGGCCTTTCCGGACCGACAACAACAGAGTCAGACTTACTTACGGCACTCGGCCGGCACGTACTTGTAGATCGCCGTGTTGGCGCCGGTGCTGCACTGCCAGGACAAGCGACCGCCCGCGTTGAAGGAGGGCGTGAGGATGATGGTCACGATCGTGCCCACTGCAGACGCATCGGCCTGCACCTGAACAATACCCGTGGCGCTCACCGAACCGCTGGTCACCTTGCCGCCGGCCGTCACGGTCAGACCGAGACCGGCCGAACCGAGCGTGCCGTCGGCTTGCGCCTTCTCGGTAATCGTCGTCTTGAAACCGCTGGCAGCCAGCACGAGTTCCGACACTTTCGCGCGGATGGTGTAGTCGCTGTACGCCGGCAGCGCAACCGCCGCCAGAATACCGATGATCGCCACCACGATCATCAATTCGATCAGGGTAAAACCCCGTTGGATACGTTGCATGGAAGATCTCCTTGATTGACTTCTGAATGAACTCAAACGCCAACCGGTTGGCGCCTGCCCACCAGTAGTAGCAATCGCCATGCCACCGCCCCAGTCTGGTAAATGATTGATTGCCTGCATTAATTGTAATGCGGCACTACTGCTCGGATCCCGGTGGCCGCAGCCGCGAAAACGCGTACCGGCATGCAATACCGCACGTACCCGGCAGCAAGACTGTGGATTACTTCACGACCAACACCCCTGCGCTGAGGTCCCAACCGAGGCTGCTGCGCCGCCGCACCGGAACGGCCGGCGGCCTGGCCGGCGCGCCACAGCTGCCGATATCGAAACAGGTGACAATTTTCGTCACTTAGCGCCGTTCCGCGCTCAGACCTTGATGCGCACGGCGACCGCGTAGTCGGAGGAGGCAAAACCGATGTACTCGTAGCGCAGGGAACCCGCCGCGACGAATTCCTGAAACGCGCGGAACTCGTGCTGCTCCCAGCCGGGGTAGTTGAGATATTCGTCGAACACGATCACGGTGCCGGGCACAAGGCGGCCGGACAGCAACTGCAGCACGGTCTGCGTGGAGCTGTACAGATCGCAGTCGATGTGCAGCAGCCGCACGGGTTGCGGGTGGTCCGCCAGGAACCCGGGCAGCACTGCGTCGAACCAGCCCTGGTGGATGCGGACGTTCGGCTCCGTGAATGTCGGGGCGCGCCCTTCCAGCGAAAAGCGGCCGCGCTTCTGAAACCAGGTCCAGTCTTCCGGCAGGCCTTCGAAAGAATCGAAACCGTGTACCTCGCGCTCGGTGGCGCCGGCAATGCGCCGCAGGGAATTCCCGCGGTAGACGCCGAATTCGAGCATCAGCCCGTCGACCTCGCAACACGCGATCGCATGCGCGAGCAAGGCCTCATGTCCCACCAGATTGCGCGCGCCCTGCATGTGCCGAACCATGTACTCGGCCGAACCGGCGGCGGCCAGCACCACGGCCACGGCCTCGTAATCGAGCCGTTTGGGATGCGGCAGCGGCACGCGGACGAGCGACAGGAGCGCGTCCGCAGCCGAAGCCGCAGCAGGCGTCGCAGGATCCGCGCGGCGAAAGCTGCGCAACAGTCGGGTCAGCATGTTCATCTCGGAGCGGAAAGTATAGCCCGCAACGCCGCCAGCGGCGGCCGCCAGTCCTCCGCCTGCGTCTGGCGCAGCAACTGCACGGTCGGATACCACGGCATGCGCGCGCCGCCCCCCCCGTAGCGCCATTCCGCGACCTGCGGCACCAGCACGCAGGTCCGCACCCCGAGAGCGCCGGCGAGATGCACCGGCGTGCCGCACACGCTGACAACGGCGGACAGCGACTGCACCAGCGCCGCGGTATTCTCGAAATCGTCGCCGATGCCGGGCCACGCGAGCAGTTCGACGCCGCTCGCGCGGCTCGCCGCCTGCAACTCCGCTGCTGTGGCATCGCGTTGCAGCGACACCGCGGTGGCCCCCAGTCCGCGCAGCGCCGCGAGCAGATCCGACGCCGCCAGCGAACGGGCGCTGCCGCGCGTGGTGGCGGTGCCCGCGCGCCACGCAATCCCGATCACGGGGCCGGGCCGTCCCGCCCACTGCGCACGCCAGTGCGCGAGTCGCGCCGGATCGGCGACCAGATAGCCCGCGCGCGCCGGGAAATCCTCCGTGCGCCGGCGGAACAGTCCCGGGAGCGACCCGAGGTGAATTTCAGCGGTGGTATCGGGCGCCGCCGGCGCGTCCACCCGCGTCCACGGCAGTGTGCGGACGCCGGGAAACGAACGTTCGAGCAATGTCGCCAGCCGCGGATCGCACTCCAGCACGACCTGCGCGACGCGCGCCTGTGCGTCCGGCACGCACGCGGCGAACATCAACTGGTCGCCGATGCCCTGCTCGGCCCGCACGAACAGGCACGCGTCCGGCTGCGGGTCCCCTCGCCAGCGCCGCACGGGAGGGATCGTGGGCGCCAACCATTCTTGCGCGCGGTCGCGCCATTCGTACTCGTCCCAGCCTTCGGCCCAGCGGCCCTGCTTGAGCAGCAGGCCACCGCGCTGCGCGTGCGCGGCGGCGTACTCCGGATCCTGCGCCAGGCAGCGTTCGAGCAAGGCCAGCGCGCCGTCGTCGTCCCCGCGTTCGATGCGGACCCGCGCGAGGTTGAACAGGGCCTCGGTGTGCCCCGGCGCGCGTTCGAGCAGCGCTTGCAACACGGTTTCGGCCTGCACAATATCGTTCCGCTCGAACAGGCAGAGTCCGAGATTCGCCGCGGCCGCGAGGTGCAACGGGTCGAGGGCCAGCGCACGCCGGTAGGCGTCCTCGGCCGCGGCCGGCTGTTCGCGCAGGCGCAGCAGATTGCCGTGGGCATTGGCGAGCGCGGCGTCCGCGGGCCGGCGGGCGCAGTACAGCCCGGCCCTGAACTCGGCCTCCACCACCCGGCCGGCCTGCGCCAGCGCGAGCAGTGCTTCGATGGCCTCTGCAGCCGGCGCGACAGGCTCCGCGGCGGCATCGGCCTCTGCCGCCGGGCGGGTGAGATCGCCCGTGCCGGCAAAGCGTGCCAGGCGCCCGGTGACGGACGCGAACACCGGCGTCCAGTCCCCGTCGCGGCCCTGCCGAAACAGTTCGGCGCTCGGATACCACGGCATCGTCGCGCCATGTTCCCCATAGCGCCACTCGGCGACCGCCGGCACCAGCACCCAGACCGGCCGCCCCAGCGCGCCTGCGAAATGCACGGCCGCCGTCTGCACCGAAATCACCAGGTCGAGAGCGCCGATCAGGGCCGCCAGCTCGTCGAGATCCGCGATCGCCTCCGGCCAGTGCTCGATCGCCACGCCTTGCGCGCGCAGCGCCGCCACTTCCTGCGCGCAGTCGCCGTGCTGGAGGCTGACGAACACGCAGTCCGCCGCGCCCAGCAATGGCGCCCAGTCAAGGAGCGCGGTCGAGCGCAGGCTGCTGCGCGTGGAGGCGAGGCCGCCGCGCCAGGCGATGCCGACCGCCCGCCGGCCATCGGCCGCCAGTCGCGCGCGCCAGCGGGCCACGCGCGCCGGGTCCGGCACCAGGTACGAGACGTCGTGCGGAAAGGCGGCCGGGGTCTGCCGGAAGTGCGCGGGCAGGCTGCCGCTCGCGATCTGATAATCGATCGTCCCCGCCGTGGCCAGCCACGCCGGCTGCGGATCGTTCTGTGCCACGCCCTGCACTTGCACCGCCGGGAACGAGCGTTGCAACAGCGTGGCCAGCCGCGGTGCGCAGTCGAGGATGACGCGCGCCCCCGTCTGCTGCAGGTCGGCCAGGCAGGAAGCGAACATGATTTCATCGCCGATGCCCTGCTCGCCGTAGACGAGCAGCGTCCTGCCGGCCAGCGCCTCGCCGCGCCATTCGGGAAACGCGTAGGGGCGCGGCAGGTAATTGCTGCGCACGCGCTTGCGGGCTTCGTAGTCGGGCCAGGCTTCGGCATACTGCGCACGCTTGAGTTTCGCGAGCGCGCGGTTCAGGCGCGCCTCATCCAGGCCCGGCTCGCGGGCGAGCACGCGATCGCACGCGGCGATGGCCTCCTCCAGCCGCCCTTCATGGTTCAGCACGAGGCCGAAGTTGCACCACACACCGGCGTCCTCGGGCGCCAGCTCCAGCGCCTGGCGGATCAGGCCGGCGCCACGGGCATAGTCCGCGCGGTCACGCATGAGCACATAGCCGAGGTTGCTCAGCATCTGCGCGTGGCGCGGTGAGAGGCTCACCGCCTGCTCGAAGGCCGCCACGGCCGCGTCGATCTCGCCGAGCGCAAGCCGGTCGGCACCGAGCGCGTTGTGCGCGTCGGCATAGTCCGGCCGGACCGCCACCGCCTGCTCCAGACAGCGCACGGCTTCGGGCCGGTCGCCGCGCCGGCGCGCAACGAGGGCCAGGTGGTACCAGGCCACGGCGTCACCGGGACGGAAGTGCGTGGCCATCAGGAATGCATCGGCGGCCGCGTCCATCTCGTCGCGCGCCAGATGGATCAAGCCCAGGGAATGGTGTGCGTCGGCGTCGTCGTGCCGTTGCTGCAGGATCCGTTCAAAACCGGCTGCGGCCCGCTGCAGATCGCCGGCGGCCAGCGCCGCGATGGCTGCCACGCGGATGGTCGCGATGTCCCCTTCG
>JBOIEQ010000080.1:0-19120 GCA_050741255.1 Burkholderiales bacterium
CAGACGGGCCCTTTTGGCTCAACCCGAAGGGAACGCGGGATTCGGGGTCCATTGCGTTGTCGCCGCTCGCTTGCAGTGTCCGGCACTGCGGCGCGAGCGGCTCCTAGCACTGAACCCCGACTCCCACGTTCGCCGCATACGTTTAGGTCCATAACAGGCTCTAACTGCCGCCGACGGTCGGCGCCGCCACGCCGGGCAGCCGGAACTTGAGGTGTCCGACGTATTCCAGCGACTGCAGGCTTTTCACCGACGGCACGTCGCCTTCGCGCATGTGCAGGATGTCGGAGGGCGAGAGCCAGCGTGGGTCGGCGCTGGTGAGCGGCAGGTCGGCGCGCCGGTAGGCCTCCAGCACGAACTGCGAGCAGAAGAAGCGGTCGTTGCGGGCGGTGCCGAGGTGGATGGCCGCGACGCCGCGGATGCAGTAGTCGCGCACGGATGAGGGCAGCAGCGGCAGTTCGCACAGGCGCCGCTGCAGCGAGACCGGGGCCTGCAGCATGATGCCGACGTGGTCGTAACGGCTGCCGACGCTGGCCAGCGCGAAGGCACGCATTGTTTCCCGGCGTGCGGCATCGACGCCGGGATGCCGCAGCACGACGATGACGACTTCCTCGTCGATCACGGCGGCGATCGGCCGCAGGCGCACGCCCGAACCGACGGCTTCCACGACCTGGCCCTGGCCGACGTACAGCGCCGCATGGCTGACGGGGGCCAGCGTCAGGAGGCGGATGCCCACGGAGGGCACGCTGGCCGCCGCGGACAGCATGATGTCCCCGGGCTCGAGTTCGGCCGCGTCGACCAGGCGGCCGCCGTTGCGCGGTTCGAGCCACTGCCGTTGCATGGTGAGCCGCCGGCCGGCTGCTTCGGTGGTTTCCTCGCCGGTGACGGTGAGGCCCGTGGCGCATCCGTACAAAAACACGCAGCCGCCCAGCAGTACACCGCCCGCCCGTGCCGCGCCGGACACGATCGCGGTGAAACGACGCGGCGCGGGCATGCGCGGGACTTACAGCTTCTTGCGCTGCATCGGTCGCGTGCCGATGCGCCCGGCGTTGGGGCGGCCTTTACCCGCGGCGCCAGGCGATTCCGTTTTGCCGGCGGTCGTGGCGGCGTCCGTGACGCCGGTCAGCCGCAGCAGTTCCTCGCGCAGCGCCAGCGGAGGATTGATCTCGTCGATGCGCCTGAGGCGTGCCTCGTCGCTGATCCCGTGCAGGCCGCTCAGGTACAGGAGCAGGTCTTCGGTGCTGTAGGCGTTCGCGTTGGCACGCTCGAAGTCGGGCGGCAGCCCGGGGTAGCCGGGCGAGCGGCCCGGGAACAGCACGCGCAGGACGAAGCCGAGGCAGCTGACGCAGAAGACCTTGCCGCGCGTCTCGGGGTCGCAGTGCGGTGTACCGTCGTCGGCGAACACCATGACGCGTGATTCAAGCTCGTACTGCAACCGTCGCATCGAGGCATCGTCGGGAAAGGGCCGGAGGCCGTAGAGATGCTGCAGGTCGAAGGGCTTGCCGCGCACCGTCAGCACGCCGGACTTGATGAAGGGCGTGACGACCACGCCGAGCTTGGGAAACGACCAGGCGATGCGCTGGTCGGGCATTTCGATGCCGACGCCCGATTCAAGCGTGCCGTTCGGCCGTTTGATCAGAAAGTAGTGCACGGTGCCGGCCTGGCCGGGACCGGTGCCCGTTACCGTGACGACGGAGGCGCGCGCGCGTTCGGGCAGCGGCTCCGCCGGTGGTGTCACGGACGCGGCCTTGGCCGCGGACGGGTTGCCGGTGTTTCTGGGCGCGGGGGCGCTGCGTGGTTTCGAGTCGGCCAGCAGCCACGGTTCCATGCTCCCGGCCAGCGCGTATTGAAGCGGGGGCAGGGGCGCTGCGGCCGCGTGCGGCGGCAGGCTGGCCCGGCCGGCGCCGGCGGCCGGGCTGAAGAGCAGCGCCGTCACGCCTATGGCGACGATGGCGCGCAGTCGCTGGCGCGGCGTGGCGCCGAACCCTTGTGCATTCATGCTGTGCGGACGAGACCCGGACATGACGGCGTCAGTCGAGCAGCGCGGGAAACGCGGCGACGCTGGGAATGAGGTGATGGTGCGGCCTGGTGGCGAGCCGCGCGCGGTCGTGCGCGCCCGAAAGCACGCCCACGACCAGCCCGCAGCCGGCGTTGTGCCCCGCCTCGAGGTCGAGCGTGGTGTCGCCGGTGGCCGCCACGCTGCGCACGTCGAGGGTGCCCGTCAGTTCCATCGAGCGGTGGATGAGGTAGGGGGCCGGCCGTCCTGCAGGGACATCCTCGCCGCAGACGATCGCGTCCACGGTGCCGGAGGCCCAGCCGACCGCGTTCAGGATGAGCATCGCCATCTCGCGGTCGAAGCCGGTGTTCAGCGCCACCTTGATGCCGCGCGCGCGCAGGGTCTTGAAGGTGTCCGCCGCGCCCTCGATGGCCTGCACGCCGCCGCGCGAGAACACGTCGGCCAAATGCGCCTGGAAGTCCGCGTACGCACGGTCGGTGCGCGTCTCCAGATCGGGGGCCCGCGGGAAGGTCTGCGCGAGCAGGGTGTGAATGGCTTCCCGTTTGGATGCGCCGCGCACGGCGACGAGCGCGGCGTCGTCGACGGTGACGCCGTGGCGGGCGAGCACGGTCGCGAAGGCGGCGGGGACCTGGCCGCTGTCGCGGATGGTGGTGCCCGCCATGTCAAACACGGCAAGGGTAAGGGCGGTGGCGGCGGCTGGCGGCATGGATCGTCATTTTACCGGTCGCGGCCGACTCGGCGACATGCGTTTCCAGCGGGGGCGCGATTACCCCCGCCGTTGGCTTTTTACGGGTGGTTGGGCGATGATGCGCCCCAAAGCCGCGACAGCCCGCGAAGCGGCTCATACCAACTCTAACGGGGGCAAGGTTGTCAGCCACGACAGCGGCAACCCAGGGGATTTTCCGCAGCGCGCGTCCGGTGTTGTTGACGGTGCAAAGCGACCGCCACGAGGCGTGTCCGGGACCGGTTTTCCCGGGCCGGTGCGGTAGTATTCGCCCTCATTTATGGTAGACGTCATCGATTATCGCAACTCGCTGCCGCTGGGCTCGATGTTGCTGGAATACCGGCTCGACCAGATCCTCGGGTCGGGCGGTTTCGGCATCACCTACCTCGGATGGGACACCCACCTCGAGAAGAACGTCGCCATCAAGGAGTACCTGCCGGTGGAACTGGCGGTACGCGCGCTCGACGGCGCCATCGTCCCGATCAACACCGGCACCGAACACGATTACAAGTGGGGCCTCGAGCGCTTCCTGCAGGAGGCGCGGCTGCTTGCGCGCTTCACGCACCCGAACATCGTGCACGTCAACCGCTACTTCGAGGGCAACGGCACGGCCTACATGGTGATGAACTACGAGGAGGGCGAGTCCTTCAGCAGGATGCTGCGGGAGGCGCCGTTCCCCTCCGAGTACAGCCTCCGGCAGATGCTGATGCCGCTGCTCGACGGGCTCTCGGCCGTGCATGCGCAGGGCTTCCTGCACCGTGACATCAAGCCCTCCAACCTTTTCATCCGCAAGGAAGGCGGCCCGCTGCTGATCGACTTCGGCTCCGCGCGGCTCGCGAGCGGGCACATCACGCGCACCATGACCTCCATCGTCAGTCCGGGGTATGCGCCGCTCGAGCAATATTCCAAGGACGGCGACAACCAGGGCGCATGGACCGACATCTACTCGCTGGCCGGCGTGATGTACCGCGCGGTGACCAACGAGAATCCGCCCGATGCCGTCACGCGGCTGCGCAACGACCCGGTGATGGACGACCTGGTCAAGGCCAAGGACCGCTACAGCTCGCCGTTCCTGCACGCGATCAACCGCGGCATGACGCTCGACGAGAAAAACCGCCCGCGCTCGGTCAAGGAATGGAAAGCCATCCTCGCCGGCCAGGCGTACGAGGCCGCGGAGGCGCCGACGGCGCCCGGCGGGCTGCCGGCCGCGGCGCCCGGCCCGGACGACGAACCGACCGCGCGCAACGTGCAGACGATCGCCACCGAACGCATGGGCGGCATGGGCAGGTTCAAGCTCAGTCCGGGGTTGGTGGGCTTCGGCGCCGGCGCGCTCGCGCTGTTTCTGGTGATGGGCAGTCCCGACATGCTCGATCGCCTGCTGGCCGGCCGTTTTATCGCCAAGCCGCCGACACCGCCGCCGGTCACCACGACCACCACCACGACGACGATCACGACTACCCCTGCGCCGCCCCCGGGTTTCGAGACCCTCGATACGAACAAGGATGGCGTGCTGACCCCGGAGGAAGTAAAGGACGCTCCGCTCGCGCAACGCTTTGCGGAGTGCGACAAGGACCGCGACGGCCGGCTCAGCCCGGCGGAATTCCTGGCCTGCGGCGGCTGAGTCTGCGCCGCCGGATTTATGGCTCCGGCGGTGTGGCGGCGGGGCCGGGGGGCGGAGCGCCGCGCAGGAGCCATGCCTGTGCCTGCGGCCGGTTCGAAAACACGCCGGCGCGCACGCCGCGATTGACCGCAGTGTTTTCCCAGAAATAGTTGATTTTTTCGCCCTGCGCGGCCACCGCGATCTGGATCGCGCTGCCCAGCACTTCGGCGGCTTCCACGCCGAGGAAAAAGCGCTCCCAGTCTGGGATGTCGCCTTCCATCAGCAGCAGATCGACCAGCACGCGGCTGCGCTTGCGGGCGATCGCTTCGCTCAGGATGCGGTGGATCAGTTGCTGGGCATCGTCCAGCGCGTAGCGGCCCGCGACGTCGATCGCGAACCAGCCGGGATGGTCGGTGATGGCGGTGATGATCATGGCGGGAGAGGTCACGTAAGCCGAAGCTCCTTCTTCAGGAGTACGAAAAGGCCCGCGCCACGCATTCCTTGCGGCGTTCGCCGGCGTCGAACTCGCGCTCGCAGCGTTCGGCGGCGTCGAGGCGCTTCGCCCAGGCGGTGCCCGCGAATTCGGGCTGCCCGCCGCCGATCTGGAAACGGCAGATCTGCAGGTAGGCCACCTCCAGTGTTTCGGCGGAGAGGCCCTTGAACTGCTGCGCGAATTCGGTGTGGCCGACGAGGATGGTCTCGAGGCGCGCCCGTTCCGCAGGGGAGAAGGCGGGCCGGTCGTACTGCTTGAGCATCCGGTGCGTCACGGCGAGGGGGTCCTCGGTCGTTTTCAACAGTTCGTGCGCCTGCGTGGTCAGCACGCCGGCTCTCGCGCACAACTCCGCCTGCTGGGGATTGGCCTGCAGGGCGCTGCGCATGGCGGTCAATTGGGGAGTGGGGTCGCCGCACGCGGTGACCAGCATCGGCAGCCAGGCGAACGCCCATCCGCGCGTCGTCACGCCAGTACGAAATCCCGCACGACCGCGATCTGATCGGCGCTCATCAGCATCGGCGCATGCCCGATGCCGGCGAACTCCACCACTCGCGGGCGCGGGCCGCGCGTCTGCATTTCTTCCGCCGTCGCCTTCGACAGCAGATCCGACTCGGCGCCGCGGATGACGAGGGTCGGGCACGTTATTCGGTCGTAATAGGGCCACAGGTCCACGTCCTTCAGCACGCCCGCGCGGAAGGCGTCGCCGATGCCGGGGTCGTAGTTCATGCCCCAGGTGCCGTCGTCGAACTGCTTCGCGTTATGCCGCGTGAGGTGCGCCCATTGCTCGTCGGTGAGCGGACCGAAAGGGCGCGACACTTCCTTCACGTAGGCATTCAGCTCGTCGAAGCTTTGCGTGCGGGGACTTTTGCCGACGTAGTCGCCGATGCGCTCCAGCGCCAGGCGCGGGATGAGCGGGCCCACGTCGTTCATGACGAGGCGCCGGATCGGCGAGCCCGGCTGGGCCGCGAGCAGCATGCCCATCAGGCCGCCCATGGAGGTGCCGACCCACAGCAGTTCGCGCTGCCCGTAGCGTTGGCGCAGGAAGGCATTCAGCCGCCCCAGCCAGTGGCCGGCGGGCGGCCACGCCATGACGCGCGCGAGCAGGACGGCGATGTCGGACAGGTATTGCGGGTACTGATAGCCGTCCTTCAGCGCGAGCCAGTCGCTCTGGCCGCGGCCGACGACATCCGGGCAGACCACGCGCGCCTCCTTCGCCAGCACCGCGGCCAGCGCGTCGAAGTCGCGGCCGTTGCGGGTGAGGCCGTGCACGCAGACCACCACGCGCTTAGACCAGGGATCGCCCCAGTCGGTGTAGCGCATGCGGTGGAAGCCGCCGGCGGAGAGGCATTGCACGGAGTCAGTGCGCATGGGGAGAAGTGTAGCGAGGGAGGAGCGGGAAAACCATTCAGTTGAACAGCACCACGGCGCCGGCCGCCGCGCCGAGAAAAACGATCACATGCACGATGCTCCACCAGCGGAAACGCGCCGCAAGCGAATCCTGCACGTCGGTGGAAATGAGGAAATGCCGTCCGTCCGCGGGTTTCTGCAGCGTGTGGATGACGGGCGCCTCGATGGCCCGCTTCAGCTGGCGGGGCTCGACCACGCGGCGCGCCGCGGCGCGCGCGGCTTCCCATTCCCCGGGGTCGATCTCGCCGTCGCCGTTCGCATCAAAGCGCGCGAGCAGTCCGGCGCGGTCCGCTTTCCAGCGATTGAGCAGGAGGTTCAGTTCCTCGCCCAGCGTCAGGCCCGCCTGCTGCGCCCGGCTCGAGAACTCGCCGAGCGCATAGACCCGGTCGCCCGGCGAGATGCGCGTCTCGGTGTAGCGGTAGCCGTCGCGCAGCCACTGGTCCTGCCGGTTGCAGTGGACCTCCGCCCGGTCGAGGTTGACCGTGCAGACGCCGCTGTCGTCACGCAGGTTGAAGACGTCGCCGATCTCGCCGGATTCCTCGGTGCGCCAGTTGTCGCCCTTTTTCTTCTCCTTCCGGTAGCGGCACCACAGGATGGGCACGTTGCGGTACGGGCTGCGCAGTTCGCAGCCGGGCAGGATCTCCGTGCGCCCGATCAGTTCGGCGTAGCCCTGCGCCGCCGTCGCGACCTGGGACAGCGGCACGTCGGCGATGAGGCGGTAACGGCCGTAGTTGGCGATCCACGCGAAGAAGGAAACCGCCGCCATGGCGACGCAGCCGAGCGCCCAGCCGAGCCGCGACTCGGTCTGCCCGGCGATCAGGATGATGACGAAGTGGGCACCGCCGAACAGCCAGTTCGGCGTGCTGGTGCGAACGCGCATCACGCGCGGTCGCTATTGTTTGAACAACTGGCCGACGCTGACGTCGGCTTTTTCGGCGGCCTCGAACTGCAGCAGACCGAACGGCTTGAAGCCGAACATGCCGGCGACGACGACATCGGGGAACTGCTCGATGCGGACGTTGTTGATGTTGACGGACTCGTTGTAGAACTCGCGGCGGTCGGCGATGCCGTCCTCCAGGCCGGAAATGCGGGTCTGCAACTGCTGGAAACTCTGGTTGGTTTTCAGGTCCGGGTAGGCCTCGGCCAGCGCGAACAGCTTGCCCAGTCCCGCGCGCAGCTCGCCTTCGGCGGCCCCCAGTGCCTGCATGTTCTGGTTCTGGCTGGCGGAGAACACCTTCGCGCGCGCGTCGATCACCTTGGCGAGCGTCTCCTGCTCGAACTTCATGTATTCCTTGCAGGCGTCGACCAGTTTGGGCAACTCGTCGTGGCGCTGCTTCAGCAGCACGTCGATGTTCGCCCAGGCCTTGGTGACGTTGTGCTTCACCTGCACGAGGTTGTTGTAGAGCATGACCCCGTACACGACCGCGACCAGCGCCACACCGAGCAGAACAACCAGAATGACCAGGCCGATTCCCATAGCCACCTCCGCGGAATTAATGACGGCGGGATTGTAGCGGAGGGCCCGTGCACTATCACCAGTAATACTGCACGGAATACCGCACCACCGCCTCGGCCCCCGCGGCGATCTGCACCGGGAACACGATCGTGCGCGAGTCCTCCTTGCGGAAATCGTGGGTCTTTGCGGTAATCCGCCAGTTGGTCCAGCGGTACAGGTTCTCCTTCACCAGCACGGTGACCGCTTCCTTCTTCCGGTTGCGCAGGCGCACTTCGATTTCCTCCGTCATGAGCTGGCGCGCGCCGTCCGCCTTGAAATCGAGCTGCTTGCGCTCGCCGACGATGTCGAAGGCGGAACCGAGCTTCACGCGCACGTCCTCGTTGCGCGGCGTGTGGTCGATGGTGTCCTCGCCGATGAACTCCAGCGTGCCGTCGGCGTCGTCCCGCTTGGCCACCCTCACGCGGCCGGAGGGCAGCGGGATGCCGAGGTTCTGTTCCTTGCCGTTCCTGAAGCCCAGATAGACGTCCACCTTCTTGTTGGTCGCCGTGCCGTAGTTGCGGTCGGTCATCGGGCTGGGGAAAAAACCGAAGCTGCCTGGCGGCAGACCGTAATAGACCAGCGTCTTCTCGCAGGGCACCGTGCGCGCGACCGGGAACAACTCGATCTGCTTGGTCGAGTTGTCGGGGAGGGTGGTGGGGCGGCCGAGGGTGTAGAGGTGGTATTCGAAGAAGTCCTTTTCCTGAAAACCCGCGGCCTTGTTCTGCATGGCCTCCGCGGCCGCCGGATACGCCGCGTCCCGCCGCGAGCGCCCGACGGGCGCCACGCGCTGCACGTCGCCGGCGACGAGTTTCAGCTTCGCTTCCGGATAGGACGCGCCGCTCTGGTTCAGGATGCTGACCCACGCGCCGACATCGAGCTTGCACTGGTTTGCAGTCTTGCCTTCGCTGTAGGTCAGGTTGTAGTCCGCCCACCAGGTCAGGCCGCTGGTCTGGTAGGACACGCGCGTGCGGTGCGTGCCGGCGCGGGCGGCGTTGATGTCCCACACCAGCGTCGGTTTGGTGATCAGGCCGCCCGGCAGGTCGGGGAGGCGCACGCCGCTGTTGTGGGGGAGCAGTTGCAGCGAGCCGTCGTCCCGCTTCAGCACCATGCCGCCGGCCATGGAGAGCAGGGTCCCGTTGAACGTTTCGGTCTGGTTGCCGCGCACCTGGTCCACGGTCACTTTCCGGTCGATGTAGCGCTCCAGCAGCTTCTGCTGGCTGACGAGGTCGAACTGGAAGTTCTGCTCGATCACGCCGGTACCGGCCGCGTCGGTCAGGGACTCGAACTGGACGGTGGTGGGATCGATGAACGCGGCGACATCGGTGTAGCGCACGGTGTTGCGGCCGCGCGCGAGCGCGAGTTCGCGTTCGGTGCGCACGACGCCGTAGCCGGGCACGGCGCCGCCACGATTGCCGTTGCGGTACAGTTCGGGCGGGATGGCGCCGGGCGCGGCCGTGCTGTAGATCGTGAGCGCCGAGTTCGTGCCGGCGGCAGGCGACACGCCCTGGCTGTTGGCGGCCGGGGCGATGGCGGCGGCGACCGCGAGCGTGAGGATGGTCAGGCGCGAGGGGGGCTGCATGGCTGTCTCCTGTGAGGGGCGGTCGATCCGCCTTCCCCGCGTTAAACGGCCCGCCGGCCCGGAAGGGGTTAATGGGCGGGGGCGGGGACGGGGACGGGGCCGGGGCTTATGCGGGGATAAGTTGTTTTGACGCCCGCGCACGACCGGGTGCCTTACGATAAGGTCCGCTCGGATCGGGCGATGGGCAACGGTCGCGTGGCCCGCAGAAACAGGAGGAGATTCATTTGAAAGGACTGGTCAAGCCCCACGGCGGCGGGGAATTGCGGCCGCTTCTGCTCACGGGCAAGGAACTCGCCGCGGAGCGGGAGCGCGCGCGCACGCTGCCGCAACTGCCCGTTTCGTCGCGCGAACGCGGCGACCTGATCATGCTGGGAATCGGCGGGTTCACGCCGCTCGAGGGGTTCATGACGCACGCGGACTGGCGGGGCGTGTGCGACGGCTACCGCACGGCCGACGGCCTGTTCTGGCCCATTCCGATCACACTGTCCGCCGAGGCCGGGCGCGCCGATGCGGTGGCGGTCGGCGGCGAAGCGGCGCTCGTCGATGCGGACGGCGGGGAAGTCCTCGCGGTGATGCGGGTCACCGAAAAATACCGGATCGACAAGGCGCATGAATGCGCATCCGTCTTCAAGACCAACGATGTCGCCCACCCCGGCGTGAAGATGGTCATGGCGCAGGGCGAGATCAACCTGGCCGGCCCGGTAAAAGTGCTGTCCGACGGCGGCTTCAAGGCCAAGTACGGAGCGTTGTACATGACGCCCGCCGAGACGCGTGCCGAGTTCGAGCGGCTGGGCTGGTCAAAAGTCGCGGCGTTCCAGACGCGCAATCCGATGCACCGCTCACACGAGTATCTCGCCAAGGTTGCGATCGAAACCTGCGACGGCGTGCTGGTGCATTCACTGCTCGGGGCGGTGAAGCCCGGCGACATTCCCGCCGAGGTGCGCACGCGGACCATCGCGGTCCTGATCGAGCGTTACTTCGTGGCGGGAACCGTGGTGCAGGCCGGCTATCCGCTCGACATGCGCTATGCCGGGCCGCGGGAAGCGCTGCTGCACGCGCTGTTCCGGCAGAACTACGGCTGCTCGCACCTCATCGTCGGCCGCGACCATGCCGGCGTCGGCAGCTACTACGGGCCGTTCGACGCGCATCGCATCTTCGACGAAATTCCGCCTGGCGCGCTGGAAACGCAGGCCCTGAAGCTGGGATTGACGTTCTGGTGTTACCGCTGCGGCGGCATGGCCTCGGGGCGGACCTGCCCGCATGGCGAGTCGGACCAACTGCAGGTGTCCGGCACGCAACTGCGCAAGTGGCTGGGCGAGGGCGCCGCGGTGCCGCCCGAGTTCAGCCGCGCCGAGGTGCTCGAGGTGCTGCGCGAGTATTACGCCGGGCTGGACGCGAAATAAGGCAGCGCGGTCCAGAGACGAAAAAGCCGGCCCAAGGCCGGCTTTTTCATTCCTGCGGTGCCGCCGATCGGGCCGCCCGCACCGAACCGATGGCGAGCGAACCCATGTCGACTACGGCTTCTTCGGCGTCTTGTATTCGACTTCCTTCTGTAACGGTTTCCAGACCGTTTCGTAACCAACAAATCCCTTTTCGTTGGGCGCCATCTGACGCGTCGTATAAAAACGCGTGAGGCCGTCAGGAACCTTGGTGATGGGTTTTTGTTCGCTCATAAGTCACCTCTTGCGTGAAATCGCGTGATGTCTGGATTGCAGATGCAATCAACCAGGGCCAGAACCGAAATTTGTCCGGGGACATTCTACACCGCCGCTCAAACAGGTCTCAGGCGTGACGGGTTGATAGCCGCGCCCGCAATGATCGCCCCGCCCGCACTTGTCTCTTCATCCGTTGCGTCGCGCACGGTCAGTATCTCGAGCACAAAGACGACTTCTCTGCCGCACAGCGGATTGTTGCCATCGATCGTCAGTGTCTTGTCGTCCATCCGCGTCACCAGAAAGCTGCGGGTCTTGCCCTTGTCGTTTTCCATGAGGATGGAGGTGCCGAGTTGCCGATACTCCTCGGGAATGTTCTCGAGGTGATCGGTAACCACCAGCGACTCGTCCCTGGGGCCGAAGATCTGATTGCCATCGATGGGCACTTCGATCACGTCGCCAGCGGACTTGCCCTCCAGTTCGTGATGCACGGAAGGGGCGAGAATTTCATTGTGTCCGTGAACATAACCCAACGGGAACTCGACCCTGGTGAGGACCTGCCCCGACTTCCTGTCGGTCACCTGGTAGGTCAGTTCGACAAACTTGCCTTCCTGGATGACTTCGCGGATGGCTTCGCTCACGTCAATTCTCAACGACATGCTCAAAAGATGGAGGCACCAAAAATCCTGACTTTTCCCTCTTCATAGCCGAGGACCAGCCGGCCAAGCCATTCGCCCTGCTTTTTGGTGCTCCGCTGCCGGTAAAGAACCGTCACATGTTCACCCCGGCGGATGATGCCGAGCGGGTCGACCTCTTCGGTCAGGCTTCTCGCCAGTTCACTGTTCGCGAACTGGTGGCCCGCCACGACTTCAGTCATGGCAAGCGCCAGGGAACTGGAGAAGTTCTTTACGAAATCGCCGTATTGGCCTTCGTTCGAGTGTTTGACGAGGTCGCGCCACAGGGGATCGGCAATGGCCCGAATCTCTTCATCGGTGTTTTCAATGATGTTCACGCGCGGCTCTTTGAGACCGGAAGAGACCAGCTTCACGGGGATCACGGCAGTCGACATTCGGTTCCTCTTGCGCCAGGGAAATGTTCAACGCAGGGTCAACGCGAACCTCTGCCCGGGGCCATGGCTACTCGTCGTCCCCAACCAGGTGATAGCAAGGCGCCTTCTCCATGGTGTATTCGCCGGTCTCGGGGTCGCGACGCGAAACCGTCAGCACATGCCAGTTTTTGTCGTCCACCTTCATGGCGTCGCCCCGGTAGTAGTAACCCGGCCAACGGGTTTCCTTGCGGAACAGCGTGTGCTGCGTGACGCACTCCGCGGCGCGATGACGATGCTTCAATTCCCACGCGCGCAGCAACTCGTGTATGTCCGCAGCGGCCAGTTTCTCGAGATCTTCCTCCATGATCTCGAGCTTCTTGAGACCGATATTCAGGAGCTTCTCGTTGGTCATGTAGTTGACGGTCACGCCACCGCAATACTCGTCCATCAGTTTCTGCAGGCGGTCCAGACCCTGCCTGGGATTGATGTAGTGCGGGTTGACATCGCCTGCCACGATCGCATTGCGGTACATCTTGTAATGCTCCATGGGCTTGTAGATCTCTTGCTTGCGGCGGTTGACCTGCGCATCGGATACGACAATGCCCTCGCCCTTGCCGTCGTCGATGTATTTGCAGGCGGCCTTTGCGGCGAGACGGCCTTCGGTGAACGAGCCGGATGAGAAGGCGTGCGGCGTGCCGCCGACCGCGTCACCGGCGCCGAACAGGCCTTCGATCGTCGTCATGCGGTTGTAGCCCCAGAAATACTCGGGAGGGGATACGTCCTCGGGGCCCGAGCACCACGCGCCCGAGCCGGTCGCGTGGGAACCCATGACGTAGGGCTCGGACGTGGTCAACTCGGGATTCTCGTACTTGGGATCCACATCGGTGGAGGCCCACAGGACCGCCTGGCCGATGGTCATGCCGAGGAAGTTTTCCCAACCGACCTCTTCCAGATGGGGATCCTGAAAGGCCTTCATGGTCACCATATGAATGGGGCCGCGGCCAGCATTGACCTCGCTGATGATGCAATGGTTACGCAGGCAGGTCGGGATCGGCCGATGCGTCAGGTGCGACACTTCGGGATCGAGATATTCCTTGCCGACCATTTCCTGCAGTGCGGGGAACCACTTGGATTCGTACTCCTCGCCCAGGCAATTTTGCGTGTAGGTCTTCAGGTGCAGGAAGTAGGCGCCGACCGGGCCATAACCGTCCTTGAACCGCGCCAGCACGATGCGATTTTCCATCTGCGTCATCTTGGCGCCGGCGTCGATCATGAGCCCATAGGCGGACGCGGACGACCAGGGCGCATACCAGGTGCGGCCGGAACCTTCGCCCACGGAACGCGGCTTGAAGATGTTGGAGGCGCCGCCCGCGCTGCAGATCACGGCCTTGGACTTGAACACGTGGTAATTGCCCGTGCGGACGTTGAAGCCAACGGCACCGGCAATCCGGTTCTCCTTGCTGTCGTCCATCAGCAGGTGGGTGACGCAGATGCGGTTGAAGATTTTGTCCGCCGACTTCTTGGCGGCCTCGGCCACGATGGGCTTGTAGGACTCGCCGTGGATCATGATCTGCCATCGCCCTTCACGCAGATAGCGCCCGGTTTTCGGGTCCTTCATGATGGGCAGGCCCCACTCCTCGAACTGATGCACCGTGGAGTCGACGTGACGGGCCATATCGAACAACAGGTCTTCCCGCACCATCCCCATCAGGTCGATGCGGGCGTAGCGGACATGGTCCTCCGGCTTGTTTTCGCCCCAGCGGGTGCCCATGTAACAATTGATCGCGTACAGGCCCTGGGCGACCGCACCGGAGCGGTCGATATTGGCCTTCTCGGCAATGACGATCTTCTTGTCCTGCCCCCAGAATCTGGCCTCCCATGCGGCACCCGTGCCGCCAAGGCCTGCACCGACGACCAGAATGTCGATGCCGTCTTCGACGATCGTTTCGTAAGCCATTAGTAGTAGACACCCTGTTTCATCTTGAGACCGGCGGCCTGGAGCGTATGCAAACCGCCGTCATCCAGGCGGATAAATTTCGGCTCGCTATACAACAGCTCGCTGTCGCGCATTTCCTGGCTGGGCCCGGGGACCTCCGCGAGCTTGGGGATCGCCGTCCCCCACGGCTTCGTTGTAATGGGTGACAGGAAGTTCTTTTCCGTACCGTTCCGGAACTTGATCTTCCAGGCAATCGTGCCTTTCTTTTCGTCGCGCTGGACGCGAACGCTGTGGCCCAGCGGGGCAAAGTCGGCATAGCCGCGCACATCGATCGCATTCTGCGGGCAGGCCTTCACGCAGGAGTAGCACTCCCAGCACATGTTCGGCTCGATGTTGTAGGCACGCCGATAGGTCTTGTCGATGTGCATGATGTCCGAGGGGCAGATGTCGACGCAATGTCCGCATCCGTCGCACCTCGTCATGTAGACGAAGGTAGGCATAGGCTGTCTCCCTGATCGGTTTCTAGTAGTGGCGGGGTGCTTCGCGCTTGATTCCCAGGCCCATGTCCATGGGGGCGTCCTGCAGCAGTTCCATCGAGTGTCGCTTCTGCTGTTCGGGATCGTCGCGGGTCAGCGTCGGCAGATTGTTGACGGTGCCGTTGGCCTCGGAAACCCGCTTCTCCAGCGCCGCGGCGGGTTTGAAGAACATGTGGGCGAACTTGGACCATGGCACCGACCCGAACAGCACCGTCGTCGCGAGGATGTAGAGGCCGAACAGCAGGAGGGACCACGCGCTGACCGCGGCCAGCGCCCCCGCCCACGCGAGGCCCAGCGTCACGCTCGCGAGCAGGGAGAGGATGAACAGGTCCGCGCGCATCAGGCGGAACGGCGAGTTGCCCTCGGCGGCCACGTCCACCCGGATGAAGAACCAGAACCAGTAGCCGCCGAGGCAGACCATGAGGCCGCCGATCCACCAGAGCTGCGCGACGAGGGGCGGCGTTGGCGCGGCCGCCGTCGGATAGCAGAACACCATGAGCACGGTCGTGGCGATGTGCATCACGAATCCGTACATGGTCAGCAGGTGCGCAACGCGGCGCCGCGGGTTGCAGAATTCTCCGGAGGCGAGGACGTCGACCACAGCGGTTTTCACCGCGAGGCTTACGAGCTCGCCACCGGCCACCGGCCGCGTCTCCCGGCTTTTCGACTGGCGCCAGTTGTCGAAAAAGTATTTGGCACTGCCCTTGTGCAGGATGTCGAACAGCGTGCCCACGACCACCGCGACGATCATCAACAGGACGTAGCCCTGCATGATGGACGGCGGCACTAGGTTGCTAAACGCCGCAAACGGATTGCTGGCGAACATTGGTTCCTCCTTGGTGGCTGGGCGCGGGCGGCGGCCACAGGCCCCCTCCCGAGTGACAGGATTCTAGGCGCGGCGTCGCCGCGCGTCGTGCTAATCGTGCCTATGCTCCCATAGAATTAATTTGTGCGGGCCGGGCCGAGCGAACGCAATTCGAACCGCATCGCCGCCAGGTCGCCCAGCACCCAAGTGGGCGGTGCGGCAAGTCCCGCGATCGTCCCGGGATTGACCAGCCAGGTGGCGGTGCCCTTGACGCTGGGGACGCTGCGGATGTCGGCCTGGTGCGAGTGGCCGCAACACACCAGATCCCAGTCGCCGGTGCACGCCATGCCGTGGCCGTATTCCGGGTAGTGGACCAGGAAAATCTTGCGCCCGCCGAGCTCGAGGCGGGCGTCGGCGCCGTGATAGTGGAGCAGGCCGCTGCTGTTCTGGGCCAGGCGGTTCAGCGTGACGGCGTCGCCGAGGTTGTTGCCGTGGATCACGTGCAGCGGCAATCCGAGCGCGATGGACGGGCGCAGCGTTTGCGCGCCAATGACGTCGCCGCAGTGGACGACGGCCTCCGCGCCCGCTTCCTTCGCGTCGCGCACGGCCTGCGCGAGGGCGTCCGCGCGATCGTGACTGTCGGAAATGATGCAGATCTTCATGCGCGGATGTTAATGCATCGGATGCGCCTCGGGGCTGACGCTTGCCGCGGCCTGTGCGGCGCAGGCCGCGCGGGGACGGGTGCCGGCGGGTGGGGGCCGCTGGACCATCGGTCCCACCGCGCCCGGGTTCGCCGGCCGCTCGCGCGCAACGCGCGCTGGCGGTCGTGGCTTCAGACCGGCGTGTGCAGAAGCCGCAGGGGGGGCTCGCCGAACGCCGGTACTTTTTCACCTGGACGAACCTTCCGCAACATCGGTATTGCGGTGCGATCGCGTGACGGATGTAGCAATACCGCATCCGCGGCATGTAGGACCAAACCGGTTGATTATTACCGGAAAAATCGGTTAGGCTTGCCGTCCGGTGGCCGCCCGGCTGCGGCAAATTCAAGCAATTCAGGCAGTTCAGAATGACCGGTTTTCCCTTTTTCGCCCGAACCCAACGAGGTTGCCCATGAACGACATGACCAATGCTCCGCGCGACAAACTCATTTCCGACGTCAAGGTCGTGATTTCCGACGCCGAGGATCTCCTCAAGGCCACCGCCAGCGCCGCCGGCGAGAAGGTGGCCGCCGCCCGCGAACGCGTGCAGGACAGCCTGCACAAGGCCAAGGTGAAGCTCGCCGAAGCCGAGGAAGTCGTCATCCAGCGCGCCAAGCAGACCGCGCGCGTGACCGACGAGTACGTGCACGAGCATCCGTGGCGCTCGGTCGGCATCGCCGCCGGCGTGGGCCTGATCGTCGGCCTGCTGATCGGCCGCCGCTAGGCCGCATCATGCGGGGGGCACGCAAGCCTGAAGCAGGCGTGCCGCCGCCGGACGGCCAGCCCGGCCCGGGCGGTCTGTTCGATTCGCTGCGCCGGCTGCTCGCGACGCTGCTCGCGATCGCGCAGACGCGGCTCTCGCTGCTTGCCAACGAGGTCCAGGAAGAGACGCTCCGCCTGCGCCGGCTGATCGTGCTGGCATTCGCGGCGGTGTTTCTCCTCGCGCTGGGCGTCGTGCTCGGCACCGCCTATTTCATCCTGCTGCTGTGGGAAAGCCACGGCCTCGCCATCATCGGGGTGTTTGCCCTGATCTACATCGGTGCGGGCGTGGCGTTCGGGCTCTACGTGTACCGCAAGTCGCTGGAGGGTTCGCGTCTATTCCAGGCCAGCCTTGCCGAACTGGGCAAGGACCGGGAAAGACTGTCGCCGTGAGCTACCACAGCCGCATCGCGCACCTCGAGCAGCGCCGCGCGCTGCTGGTCGCGAACACGGCCGCGCAGCGCGTGGCGCTGGCCGGCGCTGCCGACGCGTGGCGCGGGCCGCTGGCCGTCGCCGACCGCGGCATCGCGGTGGTGCGCTTCTTCAAGCAGTATCCCGCCATGCTCGCCGCGGTCGCGGTGGTGGCGCTGGTGCTGAAACCCGGCCCGACCTGGCGCTGGGGGCGGCGCGGTTATCTGGCCTGGCGGACCTGGCGCGCCTTCGTGCGGCCGGACGCGAATCCGCGTTAAGCCGTGGCGGCCAACGACCCGTCCTCCCTCGTCGTCGGGGCCCGCAAGGTCGTCGTGCCGGCCGCGCAACTGCTGCCGCAGTTGATGGGCTCGGCCTTCCTCGCGGGCTGGAAGATGGAGGAAGTTTCCACGCTCATCGAGTATCTCGGGGTGATCGAGGCGACGCCCAGCACGCTGCTGTTCCGGGAGGGCGAGCCGGGCAGTTTCCTCGCCCTGGTGCTGGAGGGCAGCGCCGACATCCTGAAACACGACATGAAGAGCGGCGCGAAGAAGCTCGCGCGCGTCGGTCCCGGCATGACCTTCGGCGAAATGGCCATCATCGACGGCGACCCGCGCTCGGCGACCTGTGTTTGCAACGAGAAGAGCCGTTTCGTGACGCTCACGCGCGAGAACTTCGTGCGCCTGATCCGCGAGCAGCCGCCGCTCGGCGTGAAGCTCCTGTTGAAAGTCACCACGCTGCTGTCGCGCCGCCTGCGCGCGACCAGCGGCCAGCTGATCGACGCCCTGCACAATCCGACGCCATGACCGCGCTCGGGCATTGCAACGTTCACGACCTGCGCGAACAGGCGCGCCGCCGGCTGCCGGGCGGCCTCTTCCAGTTCGTCGACCGCGGTTCCGAGGACGAACGGTCGCTGCGCCACAATCGCGAGGTGTTCCGGCGCATCCGGTTCCGCCCGCGCACGCTGGTGGACGTGTCCTCGCGTTCGCAGCAGATCAGCGTGTTCGGCAAGGTGCAGCACCTGCCGGTGGCGGTCGGGCCGACGGGGACCGCCGGCATGATGTGGTTTCAGGGCGACGTGGCGCTGGCGCGCGCGGCGAAGGAGGCGGGCGTGCCCTTCACCTGCGCCACCGGTTCGATCACCTCGCTGGAGGAGATCGCGCGCGACGCGGGCGGCATCCTGTGGTTCCAGCTGTACATGGCCGCCGACCGCGACCGCTCGGAACAACTGATCAGGCGCGCGCACGCCGCGGGTTACGAGGCCCTGTTCGTCACGGTGGACGGGGTGGTGTCCGGCAACCGCGAATACAACCTGCGCCATGGCTTCACCATCCCGTTCCGCTTCTCCCTGCGCAACGTCTGGGACGTGGTGTCGCACCCGCGCTGGCTGTTCGGCACGCTCGGCCGCTGGCTCCTGCATTCGGGCATGCCGCGCTACCGCAACTTCCCGGCCGCAACCCAGGCGCGCGTGACCGCGGCGCCGATGGGACGTTCGATGCTCAAGTCCGAGGCGCTGAACTGGGAGGACATCCGCTGGGTGCGCTCGATCTGGCCCGGCAAGCTCGTCGTGAAAGGCATCCTGCGCGCCGACGACGCGCTACTCGCCGTGCAGCACGGCTGTGATGGCGTTGTCGTCAGCAACCATGGCGGGCGCAATCTCGACGGCGCGGTGTCGCCGATCGAAGCGCTGCCCGAGGTGGTGGCGGCGGTAGGCACGAAGCTGACGGTGTTCGTCGACGGTGGCGTGCGGCGCGGCGCCGATGTGGTCAAGGCGCTGGCGCTGGGCGCCCATTGCGTGCTGCTCGGCCGGTCCACGTTGTACGGCATTGGCGCGGCCGGCGGGCCGGGGGCCAGGCGCGTGCTCGAGATGTTTCGCGACGAGATCAGCCGCGTGCTGGCGCTCCTGGGCTGTCCCGGCGTCGCGTCCCTCTCGCCGGATTTCCTGCACCTCGACGGTGTGCATTTC
>JBOIEQ010000081.1:0-18918 GCA_050741255.1 Burkholderiales bacterium
CGACCTTGACGATCTCCTCGATCGTGGTGACGCCCGCCGCGACTTTCAGCGCGCCGGAAATGCGCAGCGGCTTCATGCCTTCGCGGTAGGCGACTTCGCGCAGGGCTTCGATATCCGTCTCGGGGGAAATCAGTTTGTGCAGGCCCGATGACATGATCATCGTTTCGTAGATGCCCATGCGGCCCATGTAGCCGGTGTTGCGGCATTCCAGGCAGCCCTTGGCGGCGTATACGAACTCCGGCTTGGCCGCTTTCCACGGCGCGCACAGCATTTCCCACGACGACTCGTCGAGCGGGACCTTCTCCTTGCAGTGCGGGCACAACGTGCGGATCAGGCGCTGCGCCATGATGCCGAGGAGCGTCGAGTGGAGCAGGTAATAGGGCACGCCGAGATCGAGCAGCCGCGTCACGGTGGACGGCGCGTCGTTGGTGTGCAGGGTGGACAGCACGAGGTGGCCGGTCAGCGAAGCCTGGATCGCCATTTCGGCGGTGTCGAGGTCGCGGATCTCGCCGACCATGATGATGTCGGGGTCCTGCCGCATGAGCGTGCGGATGCCGGTGGCGAAGGTGACGCCGATATTCGTCTGCACCTGCATCTGGTTGATTGCCGGTTCCACCATCTCGATCGGGTCTTCGACCGAGCACACGTTCACTTCAGGCGAGGCGAGCAGTTTCAGCGTCGAGTAGATGGTGGTGGTCTTGCCCGAGCCGGTGGGTCCGGTGACGAGGATGATGCCGTTCGGCTTGCTGATCATCCCGTTCCACTTCTTGCCGTCCTCCTCGGAAAAGCCCAGCTCGGTGAAGTCCTTGACCAGCACTTCCGGGTCGAAGATCCGCATGACCAGCTTTTCGCCGAAGGCGGTCGGCATGGTGGACAACCGCAGTTCGACCTCGCCGCCGTCCGGCGTGATGGTCTTGATGCGGCCGTCCTGCGGGCGGCGCTTTTCGACCACGTCCATGCGGCCCAGCAGCTTGATGCGGCTCGTCATCGCCGCCATGACGACCGTGGGGATCTGGTAGACCTGGTGCAGCACGCCGTCGATGCGGAAGCGCACGTTGCCGACGTCGCGCCGCGGCTCGATGTGGATGTCGCTCGCGCGCTGCTCGAAGGCGTAATTGAACAGCCAGTCGCAGATGCTGACGATGTGGTGGTCGGTGGCCTCGAGTTTGCCGCTCTTGCCGAGCTGTACCAGTTGCTCGAAGTTGGAGATGGAGCTGTAGGCGCCCTTGTCCTGTTCGCTGGCGCTCTTGACGAAGCGCGCGAGGTTGTAGAACTCGATGACGTAGGTGTCGATGTCCTCAGGGTTGGCGATGACGCGCTTGATGTCGACGCGCAGCATCTGCTTCAGCTGCGCCTCCCACTCGCGCACGAACGGCTCGCAGGTGGCGATCGTCGCCACACTGCCGGTGATGCCGATCGGCAGGATCTTGTAGCGCGAGGCGTAGGCGGACGACATGACCTTGGTGACGGCCGCGAAGTCGACCTTGAACGGATCGACGTGCGCGTACTCCATGTTGACCTTGCCCGCCAGCCATTCGCTCAGGACGTCGATATTGAAGGTTTTGCGCGCGAACTTGGGGTCTTTCCACTTCTGCTCGGCGATCACCAGCAGTGGGTGCTGCTTGTTGCTCGCGAAGCGGCGGTCGGCGGCGAGCTTGTCGGCGACCTCTCTGGCCACCATGCCGTCGGTCACCATGTCCGCGAGGATGCTTTCGAGCGTCAGCGGGCGGTCCTTGCCGTCACCCGCGCCGGCGGCGAGTTGCGACGGGCTGAGCGTGGCCACGGCGGCCGGCTTGGCGGCGGTAGCCGTTGGCGCGGCAGGGGGCGCCGCGGGCGGCAGTTTGGGGGCGGGATCGACCATGCGCGGACTATAGACCCGTTTTCCCGCGCTATCAATGAGTTACATGTGCATTTCGACGCATTGCGTTCGGCACGGTATGAAAATACCATCGGCTGCACCAAAACAGGTCATGGGCGATTTCACGTCCTGACCGTGAACAACAAAGCGCCACAAGCGCGCGAGAGACGAGCCGGAGGGGTATATGGACGCAGTGAAGTCGGGCGGGGACACGCTGTTCGTACTGTTGGGGGCCATCCTGGTATTGGCGATGCATTCGGGGTTTGCGTTCCTCGAACTGGGCACCGTGCGGCGAAAAAGCCAGGTCAATGCACTGGTCAAGATATTGTGCGATTTCGGCGTGTCGACGCTGGCCTATTTCTTCATCGGCTACGGGATCGCCTACGGTGCGAGCTTCATGGTCGGCGCCGAGCAACTGGCGGAGAAGAACGGTTACGAGCTGGTCAAGTTCTTCTTCCTGCTGACATTCGCGGCAGCCGTGCCGGCGATCGTGTCGGGCGGCATCGCCGAGCGCGCCAGGTTCAACCCGCAACTGGCCGCCACCTTCCTGGTGGTGGGTTTTGTGTATCCGTTCTTCGAAGGCATCGTGTGGAACGACCAGCATGGCTTCCAGGCCTGGCTGGAAGCGACGACCGGCGCGAAGTTCCACGACTTCGCCGGTTCCGTGGTCGTGCATACCATCGGCGGCTGGCTCGGCCTCGTTGCGGTGCTGCTGTTGGGGCCGCGTCTCGGGCGCTACGGCAAGGACGGTCGCGTCACCGCCTTGCCACCGTCGAGCATTCCCTTCCTTGCGCTGGGTGCCTGGATACTCTCGGTGGGCTGGTTCGGATTCAACGTGATGTCGGCGCAGGCGCTCGACAAAATCAGTGGATTGGTGGCGGTGAACTCGCTGATGGCGATGACGGGCGGTACGCTCGCGGCGCTGGTGATCGGCCGCAACGATCCGGGCTTCGTGCACAACGGCCCGCTCGCTGGACTGGTGGCGGTATGCGCGGGCTCCGACGTGATGCATCCGGTGGGCGCGCTCGCGACCGGCGCGGTCGCGGGCGTGCTATTCGTGTTCATGTTCACCTTCACGCAGAACCGGATGAAGGTGGACGATGTGCTGGGCGTGTGGCCGCTGCACGGATTGTGCGGCGCTTGGGGTGGACTAGCCTGCGGCATCTTCGGTGCAAAGGCGCTGGGCGGACTCGGCGGCGTTTCCTTTGCGGCCCAGCTCGCGGGCACCGCGCTCGGCATTGCCGTGGCGGTGGTGGGCGGCCTCATCGTCTACGGCTTGTTGAAGTTCATGGTCGGGCTGCGCCTCGATCCCGAGCAGGAATTCGCGGGCTCGGATCTGTCGATCCACAAAATCGGCTCGACACCGGAGCAGGGCGCCGGCGGCTAGCGCGCCGGGTGGTACTTTAGAAGGCGGCGGTTCCGGTCATCGCCTTCTGGCCCGCGGCGTCGGCGGTCCAGAGTTCCGCGCTGGCGCCGTCCGCGGACGGCGTGCCGTTGACCGACAGCGGCGTACCGTGAAACACGGGTCGCTGGGCGCGGTACTCGAGCCGCCGCACCGGCCGCGCCGACTGGCGCCGGCACAGGTCGAGCAGCAGCAGCGTCTGCAGCGGACCGTGCACGATCAGCCCCGGGTAGCCCTCCACGTCGCGGCAGTAGTCGAGGTCGTAGTGGATGCGGTGGCCGTTGAAGGTCAGCGCGGAGAAGCGGAACAGCAGCACGGGGTCGGGTGTCAGTTCGCGCTGCCAGGGGGCCTTCGCCGCCGAGGCTGCCGCCGTGCTTTGGGCGGGCTTCGCCGGTGTGGCCCCCGGTTTGGGCGCGTCGCGGTAGACGATGTCGTGTTCCTCGCGCACCGCGAGCGTGTCGTTGCCGAAAATCCGGTGTTCGACCGTCACGAACACCAGGTCGCCGCTCTTGCCGGATTTGGACTCGACGTTGCGGATGGTCGATTCGCGCCGCAGCGCATCGCCGAGCCGCAGCGGGGCGAGGAACTCGATGCGGCCGCCAGCCCACATGCGCCGCGGCAGTGCCACCGGCGGCAGAAAGCCGCCGCGGTGAGGATGGCCGTCCTCGCCGAGTTCACCGGCGGGCGCGATGTCCAGAAAGTACAGCCAGTGCCAGCCCAGCGGCAGCGGGTCGCCCGCGTGCGGGGGCGGATCGTCGCGGCCGAGCGTAGCGGTCATGGCCGCCACGGGCCACACGGCGGCGACATCCGTGCGGATGTCCTGGCGGCCGATCCAGTCGGCGTAACGGTCGGGGTTCATGCTGCGGGCGTCAGCTTCCAGGGAGCGTGTGCAGTTCGGGGAAATACAGATCCCTCCACGAGCCGGCCTTGCCTTTCAGTGTGCCGACCTTGGACATGAAGTTGGCGATAGGGAGGGTCTGTTCCGGCGTCATCGTGATCCTGATCTCGGGATCGTTGAGCATTTTCTCGATGGCGTCAACGCCGCTCTTGTCCTTGGATTCCCGTACGTAGATCTCGGCGGCGGCGCGCTTGTTGGCGTTGACGAAATCGGCGGCTTCCTTGTAGGCATTGAAAAACGCCTGATAGGTTTTCGGGTTCTCGTCGCGGAACTTGCCGGTCGCCCAGGCCACCAGAAAGGTCGCGGGACCGCCCGACAGGTCGTATGAATTCAGGATCCGGCGCACGCCGGGCTTTTCGAGCGCCTGGTACTGGAACGGCGGCGAGGAAAAGTACGCCGTGATCTCCTTGCCCGACAGGAACGCCGCGAGGCCGTCCGGGTGCGAGAGGTTGCGGAACAGGGTGCTGAACTTGTTGTAGTTGGCATCGCCGAATTCCTTGGCCGTCGCCATCTGCAGCACGATGGTCTGGATGGAGGTTCCCGCGCCGGCCATCGAAATGCGGTCGTTGTCGGTGAAGTCCCGGATCGACTTCACGTTGGGGTTGTTGGTGACGAGGTACATCGGCATCGAGGACAGTGCCGCCACCGACTTGACGTTCAGCGAGCCGCGCGTGCGGTCCCACAGGATGAGGAAGGGCGCGACGCCGCCGGAGGCGACATGCAGGCTGCCGGAGAGCAGTGCGTCGTTCATCGGCTGCCCGGAGGCCAGCACCAGCCAGGTGACCTTGGTGTCGGGAAGGCCGGCCGCCTTGAGGTGCTTTTCGACCAGGCCGTTGGCTTTCATGATGGTGAGCGGCAGGTAGCCGATGCCGAACTGCTGGGCGATCTTGAAATCCGATACTTCAGCGGCCTTCGTCGGCAGGGCGCCGATGCCGGCCACGGCGACGAGTAGCGGCAACAGGATCTTCAATGTGCGCACGGTGATTCCTCCTTGGGTTGACTGCGGTAGCGCTTTTTTTATTGGGTTTAGCCTAGCACGAGCGGGATTGTTTCGGGTCCGGGAGTCAGGGACGCACCCCGGTTCTGGCCTTGGGCCCGAGACTGGTCGCGCGCCGCCCTTGCGCGGCTTCGAGAAAGCGGCACAGATAGAGCCGCGTGTCGCGCGGGTCGATGACGTCCTCGACGGCGAAAGCCTCGGCGGTGAGGACGGGTGACGCAAAGCGCCGCAGTTCCGTCTCGAGTTCCTGGATACGCAGCGCGGGATCGGGTGCGGCCTCGATCTCGCGCCGGAAGGCGGCGGCGACGCCGCCTTCGACCGGCAGCGAGCCCCATTCGGCGGAAGGCCAGGCGAGCTTGAGGTCGAGCCCGTTCTTGTCGGTGGTGCCCATGCCGGCCATGCCGTAGCACTTGCGGATGACGACGGTGATCGCCGGCACCGTGACCTGCAGGCCGGCATGGACCGTGCGCATGCCTTCGCGCAGCGTCGCGGCGGCTTCCGCGGCCGTGCCGACCATGAACCCCGGCACGTCCACGAAGTAGATGAGGGGAATGTGAAAGGTGTCGCAGAGGTCGATGAAGTGCGTCTGCTTGCGGGCGGCCTTCGCGTCCATGGCGCCGCCCAGCACCATCGGATTGTTGGCGACGATGCCGACCACCCGGCCCCGCATGCGGGCAAGGCCGGTGATGACCGAGCGGCCGAAGCTCGGCTGGATCTCGAAGATCGAATCGCGGTCCACGACGAGCGATACGAGCTTGCGCATGTTGTAGGGCTGGCGCCGCTCGCGCGGCACGATGGAAAGCAGGCTCTCCTCGCGCCGGTCCGCGGGATCATCGGTCGCCGCGGTGGGGGGTAGTTCCCACACGTTCTGCGGCAGGTAGGAGAGAAAGCGCTTGATCTGGGCGATGCACGCCGCCTCGTTTTCCGCCACGTTGTCCACCGTGCCGGCGATATCCACCGCGATGTGGGCGCCGCCCAACTGTTCCTTGTCGACTTTCTCGCCCAGCGAGCGCTCGACCACCGGCGGGCCGGCGGCGAAGATCTGGCTCGTGCCTTTCACCATGACCGACCAGTGGGAAAGGATGGCGCGCCCGGCCGGGCCGCCCGCGGCGGTGCCCATCACGGCGCAGACCACGGGCACCATGCCGAGCAGCTCCACGGCGCGCTCGAAGCCGTGGATGCCGGGGAACACGGTGTAGCCGCGTTTCCTGGCGGAGGTCACCGTGCCGCCGGCGCCGTCGATCAGGTTGATGAGCGGAATGCGGTACTGGCAGGCGAGGTCCTCGACGAAGCCGCCCTGGCCGCCCTTGCGGCGCAGGCCGCCTGCACTCGTGCCGCCGCGGATGGTGAAGTCCTCGCCGCCGATCGCGACCGGGCGCCCATCGATTTTGCCCAGGCCCATCACGTAGGGAGAGGGGACGACGCGCTTGAGGTTCCCGTTGGCGTCGCGTTCCGCGGTGCCGGTGAGTTTGCCGACCTCCTGGAAGGAACCGGCGTCGAGCACCGCGCCGATGCGCTCGCGTACCGTGAGTCGCCCCTGCTCGTGGTGGCGCGCGACGGCGGCGTCGCCGCCCAGCGCCTCCGCCCAGGCGTGGCGTTGCTGGAGTTCGTCGATTTCGGGTTTCCAGGTCATGGGGTTACCGGCGGGGTCAGAAACTCGTCGGCCAGGCGGCCATCAGGTGCCGTCCGACGCCTTTGGACTGCCGCAACTGGTGCACGTCGAGCATCTTGATGAGGTAGTCGCGCGTCTGCTCGGGGCGGATCACGTCCTGCACGGCGTAGAGCGCGGCGAGGTCATAGACGGAATTGTCCCGCTGCATAGCGGTCTTGCTGGCCTCGAAATCCGGATCGCCCGGCTTCAGCCCCGACACCACCGTCACCGCGTAGCTCGGGTCCATGAAGCTGATCTCGGCCGTCGGCCACGCGATGAACTCGTCGGAGTTCCGGCCGCCGCCCATGTTGATGTAGGCCTGCCCGTAGGTCTTGCGTACCAGCACGGTCAGTTTCGGCACGGTCACCAGCGCAAGGGCATTCATGAAGTTCATGATCTTGCCCGGGGCGCGCTTGCGTTCGGCCTCGACGCCGATGGCGAACCCCGGCGTGTCGACGAACATCACGAGGGGGATGTTGTAGGAATCGCACAACACCAGGAAGCTGACGATCTTGTCGCAGGCGTCCGCGTCGAGCGCGCCGCCCTTGTACATCGGGTTGTTGGCGATGAGGCCCACGGTCCTGCCGTCCAGCCGGGCGAGCGTGGTGACCGCGGTGCGGCCGAAGCGCGCCTTGAGTTCGAAGGTGCTGCCGTCGTCCGCGACGCACTGGAGCACGCGGCGCATGTCGTAGACCTGCGTGCGCGACTCGGGGAGGATTTTCAGCAGGTCGCCGGCGCGTCCGCCCGAACCCGCGGGTACCGGCATCACCGGCGGGGCTTCCGAGGCGTTGGCCGGCAGGTAGGACAGAAAGGTCTTGACGGCATCGATGGCCTCCTCGTCACTGTCGACCACCTGATCGGCAAAGCCGGTCGACTCCGCATGCACGCGCCAGCCGCCCAGTTCCTCCGCATCCACCGGATCGTTCATGGCCAGCGAGGCGAGCAGTGAACTCGACACGGCGATGATGGCGCCCTTGCGCATCACGTTGAAGTCCGCCAGCACGCAATACCAGGTGGACGAGCCGTAGCAGAGGCCGAGCGCCGCCGACACCCAGGGGCTTTCGCGCTGGCGCAGGTACTGCTGCGGATCCTGGGCGAGCAGCGTGCCCATGCCGCGCGCGCCCATGTTGTCGGGCAGCCGCGCCCCGGAGGATTCGCCGAGGAACACCAGCGGCAGGCCGCGCGAGGCGGCAGCACGCCGCATGTGGCCGATTTTTTTCATGTTGGTCGCGGCGCTGGACGCGCCCATGACCGTGAAGTCGTTGGCGACGACCGCTGCAACGCGCCCGTCGATCTTGCCGTAACCCGCAATCTTGCCGTCGGCGGGCGAGCGCGTCCCGGCGCCGGCGACGACCGAGGTGGCGAGCAGTCCGGATTCGATGAAGGTGTCCGGGTCGAACAGGCGCGCGATGCGTTCGCGCGCGTTGAGCACGCCGGCGGCGCGCCGTTTCGCGAGTTTTTCCGCGCCGCCCATGGCCAGGGCGGCCTCACGGCGGCGTTCGAGTTCGTCCAGTGTGTCTTTGTTCGTCATGTCAGGGGGGCTATTGGGAGAGAGTGACGGGTTGCCGCGCAGACGCGCAGGCGACAGGTCCGGGTTTACGGCTTGCGGCGGGACTTCTTCTCCACGGTGGCGCGCTCGATGGCGTAGTAGTCCTCCAATCCAATCAGCTTTTCGGCGGCGTGGCGCGCGGCGGTGCACTGCGCTTCGGTCAGCCCGGTGTAGTTGCCGGTGCGCTTCAATTCGCGGAACGCCTGATCGATGTAGTGGTAATGGACGCAGGTGGAGAGGATGGCGTCAATGCAGCCGGCGTAGCCCATCCGTTTCAGCTCGCGGAAGGAATACAGCGGCCGCCCGTCGCGGTTGCCGCGGCTCTGCACGTAGACCAGCGGCAGCTTGCAGTCACGCGGCGCGCGCTCGGTTTCGCGCGGCGTGCGCGGGAAGATGAGTCCCAGGTCCGCGCCCACCTTCGCGGCGACGTTCATGCGCTTGACGGCCTCGGCGTAGCCCTGCTCGCGGCAGGCGTCGGAGCGCGCGATGATGACGAAGTCGGGATCGGCCTCGTCGCGCGCGCGGCAGGCATAGTCGATCTTGTCCTTGAACTCCTGCAAGGGAATGTTGTGCGCGATGTACGTGTGGTAGTGCGCACGCTTTGGAAAGAGCTGGTCCTCGATGTGCACGCCGGCGACGCCCGCGCGGATGCACTCGCGCACCGTGCGCATGGTGTGCAGCGGCTCACCCCAGGCCGCGCCGGCGTCCATCACGACGGGGATGTCCACCGTGGCGGCGATCGCGCTGGCGTAGCCGATCTGCTCGTTCATCGTCAGCAGCGGTTCGGAAATCGTGGAATGCGCGCCGGTGACGAAGCCGCCGTTGTAGACGCAGTTGAACCCGGCCGCTTGCGCGATCTTCGCGGCGAGCGGGTCGAACACGGCGGGCAACTCGAGGAAGGTGCCTTTGTCGACGAGGCGGCGCAGACGGGCGACGGGAGAGAGGGTTCGTGCGGTTTTTCTGGCGGGCATGGCGGACCTGGTGAGGGAGTGAAGGGGGTGATCGTTCAACGCGGCCGCAGGCGTTCGGCGATGGCGGCGGTGGTGGGTGCGGCGGCGTACAGGTCTCTGGCGCTGTGGCCGACGCCGGGCACCGTGTAGAGCTGCCACGCGAAAGCCCAGCCGCGGGCGCGCGCCAGGCGTTCCGCCTCGCGGTAGAACGCGACTGCGCGTTCGTGGCGGTTGGCGCCCTGCGCCACTGCGCCGGGACGCGTGTCGAGATCCTTCGCGCCGGTGTCGGCGGTGCCGGTCAAAACGGTCAAGGGCTGGTTGAGGTAGCGGCGCAGCGCGGCATCGTCCGCGAGTCGTTCCGGCAGTCCGCCGAAGCCGTAGGGAAAGCGCCGGTCGCGCGAAGGCCAGACGAAGGATGAGGGATTGGCGATCAGGATGCCGCGCGCGCTGGTCGGCGTGAACGCGACGATGCGGGAGAGCATCTGCCCGCCGGCGGAATGTCCCAGCAGCAGATAGCCGAGGCCGGGGCGCCCTTCCGCCTGACGCGCGGCGTCGACGAGCCCGAGCACGTGCCTGCTGGTCCACTGCTCCTCGGGTTCAAGGGAAAGCTCCTCCACGCCAGCCACGAAGCGCTCGCGCACGAGTCCCGCGGAGTGATAACGCCAACCTGGAAAACGTTTCGCATCAAACTGCGGCGCCACGACCAGCAGGCCGAAGCGGTCGGCGAGCGGGCGGGCGGCATCGCGGTAGGCTTCCGCATTGCGTCCCAGGCCGTGAAAGGTCATGAGGAGGGGGCCGCCACGGTAGCCGACCGGCTTGTAGGTCCAGACATCGAAAGTCTCGCCGCCGGCGGTCAGTTGGACCTGACCGTTGCCTTCGGGCAGCGCGGCGGGCGCGGGCGGCGCGCCGCAGACGAGGCAGACGAGGCAGACAAGCAGCGCTGTCCGCAAGCAGAAAGCCGCGCGGGAGTGCCGCCGATGTTGCGGTGCGGAAGTGAAGAGAGCAAACACCTCGCGATTCTACGCAGGGGCGAGGGCCGCGGGCCAGCGCTAGAACGCGGCGATGCCCGTTTGCGCGCGCCCGAGTGTCAGCGCGTGGATGTCGTGCGTGCCTTCGTAGGTGTTGACCGCCTCGAGGTTCATGACGTGGCGGATCACATGGTACTCGTCGGAAATGCCGTTGCCGCCGTGCATGTCGCGCGCGACGCGCGCGATGGCGAGCGACTTGCCGCAGTTGTTGCGCTTCACCAGCGAAATCATTTCCGGCGCAGCGAGGCCGTCGTCCATCAGTCGGCCGAGCCGCAGCGCGGCCTGCTGGCCGAGTGCGATCTCCGTCTGCATGTCGGCGAGCTTCAGTTGCACGAGCTGGTTGGCGGCGAGCGGGCGGCCGAACTGCTTGCGTTCCAGCGTGTAGTTGCGCGCGGCCTGCCAGCAGAATTCGGCGGCGCCGAGCGCGCCGAAGGCGATGCCGAAGCGCGCCTTGTTCAGGCAGGACAGCGGGCCCTTGAGGCCGCGCACGCCGGGCAGCATGTTCTCCGCCGGCACGGGTACTTCGTCCATGGCGATCTCGCCGGTGACGGACGCGCGCAGGCTGAACTTGCCTTCGATCTTCGGTGCGGTCAGTCCTTGCATGCCTTTTTCCAGCAGGAAGCCGCGGATCGCGCCTTCGTCGTCCTTCGCCCACACCAGGAAGACGTCGGCGATCGGCGCGTTGGTGATCCACATCTTGGCGCCGGAGAGCACGTAGCCCGCGCCCGACTTGCGGGCGCGGGTGACCATGCCGGACGGATCGGATCCGTGATTCGGTTCCGTCAGGCCGAAGCAGCCGACCCACTCGCCGCTGGCGAGTTTCGGCAGATATTTCTCTTTTTGCGCGTCAGAGCCGAACGCGGAGATGGGGTACATGACGAGCGAGGACTGCACGCTCATGGCGGAGCGGTAGCCGCTGTCGACGCGCTCGACTTCACGCGCGATGAGGCCGTAGCAGACGTGGTTGAGGCCCGCGCAGCCGTAGCCTTCGATGGTGGAGCCGAGGAAGCCCATCTCGCCCATCTCGTTCATGATCGCGCGGTCGAAGCGCTCGTGGCGGTTGGCTTCCAGGATGCGGGGCTGGAGTTTGGCCCGACAGTATTCGCGCGCCGCGTCGCGCACGAGGCGCTCGTCTTCGGTGAGCTGCGCCTCGAGCAGCAGCGGGTCTTCCCAGGCGAAGGCCGGTTTGGTGGTGGGGATGGCGGCGGTCATGTGCGTGTTCCTGAAAGTCCAATACCGGATTACCGGATGACAGCAGGCTTGCCCCGGAAAGCCGGCGCAATCCTGATAAAATTCAGGTTGATTTTCGCACCATTTCCGCTTTCCTTCCCAACCTTCTCGTTTCCGCGCGCGCACGTCGCGCGGCCAGGATGTCGAATGTCCGACCAGCCTCCCGATCTCGGCGCACTCAGGATCGACCGCACCAGGCCCGTGAAGCGCAAGCCGCGCTGGCGCCGCTGGCTGGTGATCGGCGTGCTGGTGGTCGTTGCCGTCGCGGGCTTCGGCTGGCGCTACGCCACGGCGCCGGTGGCCGTGGAGGTTGGTTCGGTGTCGCTGGCCTGGCCCGCGCAGGGCTACACGCTGCTGAATGCGACCGGTTACGTGGTCGCGCAGCGCAAGGCCTCGGTCGCTTCGAAGGCGACCGGCCGTCTGGAATGGCTGGGTGTGCGCGAAGGCAGCGCGGTTACGGAAGGGGAAGTGATCGCCCGGCTGGAGAACCGCGACGTCACCGCGCAGATGCAGCAGGCGGCCGCCAACGTCAACGTGGCACGGGCCAACCTCGGCCAGGGCGAAGCCGAACTGAAGGAGGCGGAGCGGGCGTTCAAGCGCTCGGAGGACCTGCTGCGCCAGAATTTCGTGGCGCAGGCCGCCCACGACACGGCGCTGTCGCGACTGGACAAGGCGAAAGCCAACATCGCGTCGCTGCAGGCGGCGATCGCGGCGGCGGAGGCAGCACATCGCAATGCGCAGGTGGCGCTCGACCAGACACTGATCCGCGCGCCCTTCACCGGCGTGGTGCTGACCAAGAACGCGAACGTCGGCGACAACATCACGCCGTTTTCCGCGGCGGCCGACACCAAGGGCGCGGTGCTGACAATGGCCGACATGGCGACGCTGGAAGTCGAGGCCGATGTCTCCGAGTCCAACATCGGCAAGGTCAAGGTCGGCCAGCCCTGCGAAATCCAGCTCGATGCGCTGCCGGACGTGCGCCTGCACGGGAACGTGTCGCGCCTGGTGCCGACGGTCGACCGCTCGAAGGCGACGGTGCTGGTGAAGATCCGCTTTACCGACCCCGATCCGCGGGTGCTGCCGGAGATGAGCGCCAAAGTCGCCTTCCTCGGGAAGGAGGTCGCGACGGATGAGCGCACGCCGCGGCTTGCGTTGCAGGCGGGCGCAGTGGTCCAGCGCGACGGCCGCAGCGTCGTCTACTTGGTGGCGAGCGGCCGTGCGCGCGAGACCGCGGTAACGACCGGCGGGAAAATCGGCGATCTGGTGGAAGTGACGAGCGGCGTGAAGGCCGGCGACAAGGTGGTGCTGCGGCCGTCCGACCAGTTGCGCGACGGCGCGGCGGTCACCGTCGCCGCGAAATGAGGGCGCGGGCGGGCCGATGAGCGCGCTGGTCGTCGAGATCCGCAGTCTCGCCAAGCACTACGTGCGTGGCGGGCAGGCCGTGCCCGTGCTGACCGATATCTCGCTCGACATCGTTGCCGGCGAGTTCCTCGCTCTGATGGGGCCTTCCGGTTCCGGCAAGTCCACGCTGCTGAACCTGATCGCCGGCATTGACAAACCCTCCGCGGGCAGCCTGCGGGTCGCGGGCGTGGACATCGCGGCGCTGGACGAAAGCGAACTCGCGGACTGGCGCGCGCGGAACATCGGCTTCATCTTCCAGTTCTACAACCTGATGCCCGTGCTGACCGCCGTCGAGAATGTCGAACTGCCGCTGCTGCTGACCTCGCTCGGCGCGGCGGACCGCCGGGCGCGCGCCGAGGCGGCGCTCGGCATGGTGGGGCTGGCCGACCGCGTGGAACACTATCCGTCGGAGCTGTCCGGTGGACAGCAGCAGCGGGTGGCGATCGCGCGCGCGATCATCACCGATCCCACGCTGGTCGTGGCCGACGAGCCGACCGGCGACCTCGACCGCAAGTCGGCCGAGGATGTGCTGGCGCTGCTCGACCGCCTGAACAGCGAGCTGGGCAAGACCATCGTGATGGTCACGCACGATGCGACGGCAGCCGCCCACGCGCGACGCGTGGTCCATCTTGACAAGGGCGTGCTCGGTGCGGATCCCTATCCGCAGCCGCAGGCGGCGGCATGACCTCGCGTCCGGACGCGGCGGGCCTGGTCGAACGCGTGCAGGCGTTGCTGGCGAAGCGGCGCGCGCGCGACGCGGAAGCCCTGTGCCGGCAGTCGATCGACACCGGGGAGGCACTGGCAGAGGCCTGGCTGGCGCTGGGACTGGTGTTTACCAGCGAGCGCCGTTTCGACTTGGCGGCCGACGCCTATCGGCGTTCGCTGGCTGCGACGGTCAGTCCGTGGGCCTGCCTGTACCTGGCGCTATCCCTGCATGAACTGGGCGAGACCGATGCGGCGATCCACGAAGCCGGGCAGGCGGTGGCCATGGCGCCGGACCTCGCCGACGCGCACGGCACGCTCGCCACGGTGCTGCACGGCGTCGGACGCAGCCGCGAGGCGCTTGCCAGTACCGAGCAGGCGCTGCGGCTCGCCCCGGATTCGCATGTGATCGTCGCGCGGCTGGCTGCAATCCGGGCGGAACTGGGTCTGTTCGACGAAGCCGAGGCGGCGTACCGGCAGGCCGAGGCGCTGGCGCCGGCGTTCCGGCATTTCGGCCTGATCGGCTTCAGTCGCGGCTTGTGGGACGACATCGTGGCGGCCGGGGCCGCGGAGGTTCCGGCCCCGGCGGTGGTGCGCGAATCCGCCGCCGCGCCGGCGTGCCCGCGCGTGGCGCTGGCGAGTTGCGACGGGCGCTACTTCACGAAGTACGCGGGGAGTTTCCTGAACTCGTTCGCGGCCAACGCGGCCGACACCCTGCTGCACCTGCACGTCTTCGATCCCGGGCCGGATTTCCCGGCGGAACTCGATGCGCTGATTGAGCGCACGGGTGTTACGCATTTTCGTATCAGCGCCGAACGGGCGCCCGTGGATCATGGCGATACGAAAGCGCTGCGCACGTACTACAGCTGCGGGCGTTTTCTGATTCTCCCGCAACTGCTCGAGCAGTACCAGCGGCCTATCGTGAGTCTCGACATCGATGCGACGCTGACGGGCAGTCTCGAGCCCTTGGTCGGTAGCGCATTTGACGTTGCCCTGCTGTTGCGCAAGCCGCTGGATGCGCCCTGGCTTGACGTTCTCGCGGGCGTGGCGGTTGCGACGCCATCCCCGTCATCACGGGAATTCTGGAGCGCAGTGCGAGGTTATCTCCTGCACTTCATGGGGCGCGGCGCCATGCACTGGCATCTCGATCAGGTGGCGCTGTACTGCGTGCTGAAGATGGCGGCGCGCTTCGGGCGTCCGCCGACGGTGCAATGGCTCAATTTGGGCGCGCTGGACATGTTCTGGCACGTTGGCCACAGCCACGATTACCGGATGGCCGACGAGCGGTATAAACGTTACGCACTGCCTGGCGCGTCGGCGGACTGACGCCCCGGCATGGCGACCCTCCTGCTCATCCTGCGCAACGCGCTGCGCCACAAGTTGCGCACCGGCCTGACGCTGCTCGGGCTGGTGGTTGCGGTTCTCGCGTTCGGCCTGCTGCAGACGGTGGTGGACGCCTGGTACGCCGGCGCGGAAGGCGCCGCACCGGACCGGCTGATCACGCGCAATTCGGTCTCGCTCGCGTTTCCCTTGCCCGTGCACTACCGCGAAAAAATCCGTTCCGTGCAAGGTGTGCGGGCCGTCTCCGGCGCCAACTGGTTCGATGGCATTTACCAGGACCCCAAGAATTTTTTCCCGCAGTTCGCGATCGAACCGGCGTACCTGGCCATGTATCCGGATTACCGGATCAAGGACGACGAGCTGCAGGCTTTCCTGCGCGACCGCAAGGGCGCCATCGTCGGCCGCAAACTTGCGGAAACCTACGGCTTCAAGGTCGGCGATACGGTGCCGCTCCGCGGCAAGATTTACCCGGGCAACTGGGAATTCACCGTGCGTGGCATCTACGACGGGGCGGAAGCCAAGACGGACACCTCACAGTTTTTCTTTCACTGGGACTATCTGAATGAAACCCTCAAGAAGCGGTTTCCCAACCGGGCCAACCAGTTCGGCATCTTCGTTGTGCAGATCAGGAACGCGGATGACGCGGCAGCCGTGAGCGTTGCGATCGACAGCCTGTTCAGGAACTCGACGGCCGAGACGCTCACCGAGACCGAGAAGGCGTTCCAGATCGGCTTCGTCAAGCAGACGGAAGCGCTCCTGATCGCGGTGCGCATCGTGTCCTACGTGGTGATCGTGATCATTCTCGCGGTGATGGCCAACACCATGGCGATGACCGCGCGTGAGCGCATGGGGGAGTACGCGACGTTGAAAGCGCTCGGCTTCGGACCGGGATTCGTGGCGGCGCTGATTTACGGTGAATCGCTCGCCATCGCTCTTGCCGGTGCGGCCATCGGGATCGCACTGACCTTTCCGGTCGGTCATTGGTTCGGCGCCATGATGGGAACGCTGTTCCCGGTATTCGAGGTCGGCCAGCTGACCGTCCTGATGCAGGCCGCCTGTGCGATTGCAGTGGGCCTGATTGCGGCCCTGGTGCCGGCACGGCGTGCGGCGACGGTGAATATCGTTGATGGTCTCAGGGCGATCGGCTGAGCGGGCACGCGCAACGATCACGGCCTGCATATGGCAATCCCCCTTCGCTACACCGTTCGCAACCTGTGGGCGCGCAAGCTGACGACGCTGCTGACCGCCGGCGGCATGGCGCTGGTCGTTTTTGTGTTTGCCGCCGTGCAGATGCTGGATGCGGGGCTGCATGCAACGCTCGTTGCGACCGGCCAGTACGACAATATCGTCGTGACGCGCCGTTCCGCCGGTACGGAGGTGCAAAGCGGCGTGGACCGCGTGCAGGCCGCCATCGTTGAAACCCAGCCCGAGATCGCACTTGATGGCGATGGCGTCCGGCTGGCCTCCAAGGAAGTCGTTGTGCTGATTACATTGCCCAAGCGAGGCAGCGGCGCGGCGACCAATATCGTGACGCGCGGTGTGGGTGCACCGGGACTGCGGCTGCGTCCACAGGTGCGGCTGATGGAAGGAAGGATGTTTGCCCCCGGGAGCACCGAAATCGTGGTGGGGCGCAGCATTGCCGCGCGGTTTGAAGGCGCTGCCATTGGCGACAGTTTGCGCTTCGGGGGGCGCGACTGGCGTGTCGTCGGCGTGTTTGACGGCGGTGGTTCGGGATTCGATTCCGAGCTGTGGGGCGATGCCGAACAGCTGCAGCAGTCGTTCCGCCGCCAGGCCTGGTCTTCGGTCATCGCGCGGCTCGCGGATGCGGGTCAATTCGAGGCGATCAAGGCGCGACTCGAATCCGATCCGCGCATGACCATCGACGTCAAGCGCGAGCGTCAGTTCTACGCGGAACAATCCGAGCAGATGTCCAATTTCATCACTTATCTCGGATTGACCCTGTCGGTCATCTTCTCGATCGGCGCGACCATCGGCGCCATGATCACCATGTACGCGGCGGTGGCCAACCGCACCGGCGAGATCGGCACGCTGCGCGCGCTCGGCTTCCGCCGCATCAACGTGCTGATTGCCTTTCTCGTCGAGGCCCTGCTGCTCGGCATGGTCGGCGGGGTGGTGGGGCTGGTGCTGGCCTCGTTCATGCAGTTCCTAGAGATATCGACGCTCAACTGGCAGTCGTTCTCGGAACTCGCGTTCCGATTCACCCTCACGCCTGAAATCATCTTGAAGACGCTCGTCTTCGCGGTGTTCATGGGATTCGCCGGCGGGTTCCTGCCGGCCCTGCGCGCATCGAGGTTAAAAATCGTCGACGCGTTGCGGGCCGCCTAGTGCCTGACAACACCGGTGTCCGGTAGCGCAGGCGCGCTCGTCATCGCGCATCGCGGCTTAAAATCGTGGACGCGTTGCGCGCCGCAGAGGCTTTACCGCGCGGCGGGTTCTATCGTTCCCATGTGGAACGGATAGTCTCCGTTGCGCCGGTCGACGTAGTAACGCTTCAGCGTATGGCGCACGGTCGCGAACGCGATCTGGTCCCAGGGGATGTCAGCTTCATCGAACAACCGGACTTCGAGCGTCTCGCTGCCCGCGGAGAAATCGAGATCGTGCAACCGCGCCCGGAACAGCAGATAGACCTGGTTGATGTGCGGAATGTTGTAGAGGGCGTACAGGTTGATGATGTCGACCCGCGCGTTCGCCTCCTCGAGGGTCTCCCGCTTCGCGCCGTCGAAGGTGGTCTCGCCGTTCTCCATGAAGCCGGCGGGCACGGTCCACAGGCCGTGCCGCGGCTCGATCGCGCGGCGGCACAGCAGGATGCGGTGCTCCCATTCCGGGATGCAGCCGACCACCATTTTGGGATTCTGATAGTGGATCGTGCCGCAGCCGGGGCAGACGTGACGGGGCAGGCTGTCGCCGTCGGGCACGCGTCGTTCGACGCGCGTGCCGCAGTCGCTGCAGAAATTCATGGGTAAAGCCGCCGGGCGGGGAGTTGCAAAGAGGCGTCACTATAATCGCGGCGCCGTAGCGCGGGGAACCGGTCCGGCGATGGCCGGGGGCTGCTTGGCGCTTTCCTGCGCAGTCGGGCGCCTGTGCGCACCGTGACATATGCCATGCATGGCAGTGGGTAGGAGCATGCTATGATAAATGCATCAATGGGTTAGACGCGATAGTTGGTTTTAAGTCCGGTTTTAAGTCCGGTTTTAAATCCGAGTTCAATCCCGGGGGCTTAATCCCGGTTACCCGGAGTGAGAAACAGGGATACAGGGCGTGCGGGTGGCGGAGGTTGCAGCCCGCCGGGCGCAACAGATGCCAAACGAAAGGGGAGAGTGATGAATGAACGCGTAAAGATGATCGTGGCCGGTGTGGTGGGGCTCGTGGTCGGCGGCGGCGCCGGCGGGTTCTGGGGGATGATGCAGGTCGACGAGAAACAGCAGCAGCTCGTGGGCGTCATGAGCGAAAAGGACGCGGCGCAGGCTGCCGTCGCCAAGCTGAAGCGCGACGTGGAAGACGCGCCCAGGCGCTGGGGCAAGGATCTCGGCCGGTTGGTGATGGCGGCGGTTCCGGATGCGGCGGCACCCGCGGCAGCAGCACCGGCAGCACCAGCAGCCGGCCAGCCCGCGCCGGCACCCGCTGCGGCTCCGGCGGCTGACGATCCCGCGCGGACGCTGGACGCGGCGCGTGCGGTACTGGCCCAGCGCGACACCTTCCGTTCCTCGCTCGAAGGCGTGCGTGCGCAACTCGGTGGCGATATGGACGCGCTGGCGATCGAGTTGGGCAACGCAACCCCGGACATGGACAAGATCCGGGCCTTGCTCGGCAACCTCAAGGCGAACTGGACGGGCACGGAGAAGGAACTCGAAAACGTGACCCGCAGGTTGTTCGCGGACATGGGCCTGGGC
>JBOIEQ010000082.1:0-18589 GCA_050741255.1 Burkholderiales bacterium
CGGCATCGGCGCCCGCGCGCTCGAACAGGTGCAGGACCTGGCGGCCGCCACCGGCATGCCGCTGTGGCAGGCGGCGAAACAGAAGGCGGGGATGGGAAGCGTGAAGACCGAGGCGGCCGCAGGCGAGCCCGGTTCCGCCTCACCCCTCACGCCTCACCCCTCACCAACGAAAGGCGTCGGCGGCTTCATCGCCCTGATCGAATCCATGCGTGCCGCCACCCGCGATTTGCCGCTGCCGGAAGTCATCGAGCACGTGATCGAGCACTCCGGCCTCAAGGCGCATTACCAGACCGAGAAGGAAGGCCAGGACCGGCTGGAGAACCTGGACGAGCTGGTCAATGCCGCCGCGGGTTTCGCCGGCGACGAATTTCGCGAGGATTCCAGCCTCGCCGCCTTCCTCGCGCACGCGGCCCTGGAGGCGGGCGACAACCAGGCGAATGCCGGGGACGACGCGCTCCAGCTCATGACGGTGCACTCGGCGAAAGGGCTTGAGTTCCACGCCGTGTTCATCAGCGGCCTGGAGGAGGGGCTGTTCCCGCACGAGAACAGCCTGAACGAGACTGACGGGCTGGAAGAGGAACGGCGCCTCATGTACGTGGCGCTCACGCGCGCGCGCAAGCGGCTGTATCTCTCCTACACGCAGAGCCGCATGCTGCACGGCCAGACCCGCTACAACGTCGCCTCGCGCTTCCTCGAGGAACTGCCGGCGGCGCTGGTCAAGCAGATCAACGTCGCGCCGCGGCGGCTGGCGGCGCTGCAGTCGTCGCCCGCGTATCCCGCTTATCCCACGGCCTATCCGCCCGTCCGGGCGCAGCCGTCCCCGGAGTTCCTGCTGCCGGCGGCGATGAAGCAGAAAGACGCGGGCGGCTTCCGCATCGGCCAGAACGTGACGCACGCGAAGTTCGGCTCGGGCGTGATCGTCGCTGCGGAAGGCCGCGGCGCGGACGCGCGGGTGCAGGTCAATTTCCGCGATGCCGGGGTGAAGTGGCTCGCGCTGGAATACGCGAAACTGACGGCGGCCTGAGGCGTCCGCGCGGTTTCAGTTCGGCGGCGCGTTGTTTACTGCTGCGGCAGCCGGCGTGCCGGGTGGAAAGACATCCCGGTAGGACGCGTAGACCGCCGGCGCGAGGATGGGCCCCAGCAGCCACAGTCCCAGATCCAGTTGTCCGGTCAGCAGGCCCAGCGGCATCAGCATGACGAGTGCCGCGATGACGATCGCGCCGAACAGCAGGAACGCCCCGATGTTCTTCAGGCAGGCCCACAGCGACAGCGCCATCGCGGCCAGCGGTTTCAGGTTGTCGAAGAACACCAGCATGGGCGCGAACCAGGTCGCGAGCAGGAAGGGGATCGACACCAGGGTGCCGGCGAGGAAAGCGCTGGCGATTTGCGGCGTGAGTTCCCGTACTCGGTCGGCATTGGCAGGGTCGGCAAACGCCTTGGGGCCGAGTTCCGCCAGCGCCTTCATCTCGTCGCCGCCGATCGCGAAAATCAGCATCGCGGTGAGCGCCTGGCCCAGCAGGGCGAGGGCGCCCACGATGGCGAGCGCGCCCGCGTTCTTCAGGAAGCCGCTCGCGAGGTAGCCCATGCGCAGCGGTTGTCCGCGCTCCAGCGCCTGGCAGCCGTGCGCGAGCCCGGCCATGAAGTTGGGCGCGAACAGCACGGCGATCAGACCCAGAATCCAGTAGATCGCCAGCGTGACCTTCATGATGAGGAACACCGCCACGACCAGCAGGATCCATTCGCGCCGCGCGCGGCGGAACAGGGCGGCACCCCCGGCGAGCCATCGCAGGGCCTGCGCGGCCGGCACCTGCCGCGGCTGGAATGGGGGTGGGGGATTTTCGCTCATGGTCGGTTACTCAGGCAGGCACCGGCGAACGTCATCACCGGCATGCAGGTGCGCCAGCAGGATGCGGCGAAAATGGCCCGGATCGTGCGCGTGCGTAAGCTCGCCCGGCCGCGGCAGGTGGAAATCGTACAGCCGCGAGACCCAGAACCGCAGCGCGCCGGCGCGCAGCATGGCCGGCCAGGCTGCGCGTTCGGCGTCCGTCAGGGGCCGCACCTTGTCGTAGGCGGCGATCAGCGCGCGCGCGCGCGCGGCGTCGAGCGCACCTTCGCCGTCCGTGCACCAGTCGTTGACGGTGATCGCCAGATCGTAGAGCAGGCGGTCGGTGCACGCGAAGTAAAAGTCGATCACGCCCCCCACTTCGCCATGTTCAAACAGCACGTTGTCGCGGAAGAGGTCGGCGTGGATCACCCCGCGCGGCAGCCCCGCATCGCCGGCCTGTGCCTGAAAACGCACTTCCTCGCGCAGCAGGGCCGCGTCTGCCTGGTCGAGGAAGGGCAGGATGTCGGGCATGACGGCCTGCCACCAGCGCGCGCCGCGTGGGTTCTCCATTTCGGCGCCGTAGCTTTGCCCCGCGAGATGCAGCTCGGCCAGCACCGCGCCGATCCGCGCGCAGTCCGCGGTTGTCACTTCGACATGCGCCGCGCCGGGCAGGCAGGTCACGATGGCCGCAGGCTTGCCGTTCAACTCGCCGAGGGTGCGGTTGTCATGGTCGGCGATTGGCCGCGGGCAGGGCACGCCGTGGCGCGCGAGATGCGCCATCAGGTCGAGATAGAACGGCAATTCCGCCGCCGTCAGCTTCTCGAACAGCGTGAGGACGTAGCGTCCCCGGGCGGTGGTGACAAAGTAGTTGGTGTTCTCGATGCCGGACGAAATGCCCTTGAGTTCAACCAGTGCGCCGATCGAGTAGCGCTTGAGCCAGGCGGTCAGCTCGTCCGGCGTGACCGTCGTATAGACCGACATGGAGAATTCGTCATCCGCACGCAGTTACCAGGAAAACACGTTCCACATCGTGGGACGGACTTCCGGGCCGGTGTCGACCCCGCGGGAAATGGCGCCGCCGCCGGGCGGGGCCTGGAGGTAGAACGGCGGGCCGTTTTTCGGCACCACGCGGATCATGTACACCTGACCGTTCAGGCGGAATTCCTCGACGGTGTCTTCGCCCTGCTGGCGGATGGTGACCTGCGGTTCCAGGCTGGAATCGTTGGGGTTGACCGGCACCGGTCCCAGCGGCGGTTCCGGAATCGGCTCGAGGTTGGGCGGCCGCTGCGCGCTCACGGGGAGCGCCATAAGGGCGGCGGCAGCGAGGAGAAGAGGGGTGAGCAGGCGGCGCATGGCAGCGGGTCCGTAGGGAGTGCGTATGGCGATATTCTACGCCGCCCTTTAAAAGGCGGGATTAGGGATTGGGGATTTGGGATTGGCAATCAACACTGTCGCGACGGTGGCCCCGGGTTTCAAATCCCAAATCCCCAATCTCAAATCCCGAATTTACAGGTTCAGCAGCGCCTCGCGGTCGGACTCCGTGGTTTCGAAGCCGCGGTGCTCGTAGTGGGCGAAGATCGCGTCGACCACCGCTTGCGGATCGTCGATGACCTGCATGAGGTCGAGATCCGCGGGGTCGATCATGCGTTCCGTGGCGAGTCGGTCGCGCATCCAGTCGAGGAGTCCGCGCCAGAAGTCGCCGCCGACCAGAATGATCGGCATGCGGCGCATTTTGCCGGTCTGCACCAGCGTCAGCGCCTCGCCCAGCTCGTCCAGGGTGCCGAAACCGCCCGGCATCACCACGTAGGCGCAGGCGAAGCGCACGAAGGCCACCTTGCGCGCGAAGAAGTGACGGAAGGACAGGCTCACGTTCTGGTAGGCGTTGCCGAACTGTTCGCGCGGCAGTTCGATGTTGAGGCCGATGGCCGGAGACTTGCCCGCGTAGGCGCCGCGGTTGATCGCTTCCATGAGGCCGGGCCCGCCGCCGGAGATCACGGCGAAGCCGGCGTCCGACAGGCGGCGCGAAATATCTTCCGCAAGCGTGTAATAGGGATGTCCCTGCGCGACGCGCGCGCTGCCGAAGATGCTGACCGCGGGACGCATGCCGACCAGGCGCTCGGTCGCCTCCACGAACTCTGACATAATGCCGAGGATGCGCCACGCTTCGCGCGCGACCATGTTGCGCTCTTCGGGCGTTGGCGCCGGAATTTTCGTCGATCCCGCTGAACCCGTCGGGCCATTCGGTCTGTCGCTCATGAGCGTCCTTGCGTTTTTGGTGTTGTTGCCGGAAACACGGCGCAACGGACGACGCCCCCTTTTTTCACGTCATCCCCTGCCCTGATGAAAACGCTGCTGCTGGTCGACGGTTCGTCCTACCTCTACCGTGCGTTCCACGCGCTGCCCGATCTGCGCAACCCGCAGGGCGAGCCGACCGGTGCGATCTACGGCGTGCTGAACATGCTGCGCCGCCTGCACAAGGAATATCCGTCGGATTATAGCGCCTGCGTTTTCGACGCGAAGGGGCCGACCTTCCGCGATGAACAGTACGCGGAGTACAAGGCGAACCGCCCGCCGATGCCGGACGACCTGGGCATGCAGATCGAGCCGCTGATCGAGACCGTGCGCGCGATGGGCTGGCCGGTGCTGATGGTGCCGGGCGTGGAAGCCGACGATGTCATCGCGACGCTGGCGCACGAGGCGGCGGCGCAGGGCGCGCGCACGGTCATTTCCACCGGCGACAAGGACCTCTCGCAGCTGGTGGGTCCGCTCACCACCGTCATCAACACCATGTCGAACGAGAAGCTCGACGAGGCCGGCGTCGAGAAGAAATTCGGCGTGAAGCCCGCGCAGTTCCTCGACTACCTGACGCTGGTGGGCGACGCGGTGGACAACGTGCCCGGCGTGGACAAGGTGGGTCCCAAGACGGCGGTGAAGTGGATCGCGCAGTACGGCTCACTTGAGGGCGTGCTCGCCAATGCCGACAAGATCACCGGTGTCGTCGGCGAGAACCTGCGCAAGGTGGTCGACTGGCTGCCGAAAGCGCGCGAACTGCTGACCGTGAAGGCGGATGTCGCGCTGCCCAAAAAGCTCACCGAACTTCACCCGCAGCCGCTCGATACGGCCGCGCTCGCGACGCTGTTCCGCCGCTTCGGGTTCCGCACCTGGCTGCGCGAAGTCGAGGAGACGGGCGGTGCGACGCTGGGCGGCGCGCCTTCCGCAACCACGTCGGAGCCGCCGGCGCCAGTTGCGCGGCACGGCGATTTCAAACCGGTGACGACGCGTGCGTACGAGGCCGTGCTCACGCCGGCGGCGCTGGACGCCTGGTTCGCCCGCATGGAAGCCGCTGAACTTGTCTCCTTCGACACCGAAACCACCAGCCTGGAGCCGATGCAGGCGCAGATCGTCGGTTTTTCCGTCGCGGTGGAACCCGGCGCCGCCGCCTACGTGCCGCTCGCGCACCGTTACGCCGGCGCGCCGGACCAGCTCGACCTTGCGGTGGTGCTCGCGCGGCTGAAACCTTGGCTGGAGAACCCGCAGCGCGCGAAGCTGGGCCAGAACCTCAAATACGACATGCACGTGCTGGCCAACCACGGCATCCGGCTCGCCGGCGTCGCGCACGACACGCTGCTGGAATCGTACGTGCTGGAAAGCCACAAGCCGCACGACATGGACAGCCTCGCCGAGCGGCACCTCGGCATGAAGACGATCAGTTACACCGAGGTCGCGGGCAAGGGGGTGAACCAGATCGGTTTCGATCAGGTGGCGGTCGAGCAGGCCGCCGAGTACGCCGCCGAGGACGCCGACGTCACGCTGCAACTCCACAGGACGCTCTATCCCGAGATCGCGGGCGACGCCAAGCTCGAACACATCTACCGCGACATCGAACTGCCGGTCATGCAGGTGCTGTTCCGGATGGAACGCCAGGGCGTGCTGATCGACAGTGCGGCCCTCGCCCGGCAGAGCGAAGCGCTGGGCAAGCAGATGGCGGAGGCCGAGCGCCGCGCGCACGAGGCCGCGGGCCAGCCGTTCAACATCGGCTCGCCCAAGCAGATCGGCGAAATCCTGTTCGTGAAGCAGGGCATCAAGTCGGTGAAGAAGACGCCGAGCGGCGCGCCGTCCACCGACGAGGACGCGCTCGAGCAGTTGGCCCTCGACCATCCGCTGCCCAAGCTGATCCTCGAATACCGCGGACTCGCCAAGCTGAAATCCACCTATACCGACAAGCTGCCGAAGATGGTGAACGCGCGCACCGGGCGCGTGCACACCAGCTACGGACAGGCGACCGCGGTCACCGGACGGCTCGCGTCCACCGATCCGAATCTGCAGAACATTCCGGTGCGCACCACCGAGGGGCGGCGTATCCGCGAGGCCTTCATCGCGCCGCCGGGCCACGTGATCGTATCCGCCGACTACTCGCAGATCGAACTGCGGATCATGGCGCACATCTCGCAGGACGCAGGCCTGCTGGCGGCTTTCCGTGCCGGCGAGGACGTGCACCGCGCGACCGCGGCGGAAATTTTTGGCGCCGAGCTGGCTGCGGTCACCAGCGAGCAGCGGCGCTACGCCAAGGTCATCAACTTCGGGCTTATCTACGGCATGTCCGCGTTCGGCCTCGCCGGCCAGCTCGGCATCGAGCGCAGCGCGGCGCAGCAGTACATGGAGCGTTATTTCGCGCGCTACCCCGGCGTGGCCGAATACATGCAGCGCACCCGCGAACTGGCGCGCGAGCAGGGGTATGTCGAGACGGTGTTCGGCCGTCGCCTGTGGCTCGCCGACATCCGCGCGGGCGGCGGCCCGCGCCGGCAGGCGGCGGAGCGTGCCGCCATCAATGCGCCCATGCAGGGCACGGCAGCCGATCTGATCAAGCTCGCGATGATCGCCGTGCGCGGCTGGCTCGACGCCGGCAAACTGAAGTCGGTGCTGATCATGCAGGTGCACGACGAACTGGTGTTCGAGGTGCCGGAGGGCGAACTCGACATGGTGAAGAAAGAAGTGCCCAGACTCATGTGCGGCGTCGCCGAGCTGGCCGTGCCGCTGGTGGTGGACGTGGGCGCGGGGCCGAACTGGGAACAGGCGCATTAAGGAGGGTCTGATGCGGGAGATCGGATGGCTGGCGATCGCCGGCGTGATCGTGTTGTGCGCGGGCTGCGCGGGGCAACCGGGCGGCTCGTCGGCGATGGGAGAAAGCGTGCCCGGCGCGTCGGGCTTCCTGCAGGACTACACGAAGCTCCGGCCGGTGCCCGGGCGGGAAGGACGCTACGCGTGGGCCCTGCCCGACGCGGAACTGCGCCCCTATACGCGCTTCATCCTGCCGCCGATGGAAATCTGGATCGATCCCGGCGCTCAATATCGCGGTCTGGCGGCGGACGTCGTGCAGCGCCTGGCCGCCATTTATCAGGCCAGTTTCCGGCGCGTGCTGGCGCCAGAATTTCCGGTGGTCGACAAACCCGGGCCGGGCGTGGCGACCTGCCGTTTCGCCATCACCGGCGTGACCCCGGACCGCCCGGGCTTTACGCCGCTCGACGTGGTGCCGATCAAGGCTGCGTTCAACATTCTGCGCAACGCGACAGGCACCGCGGCCAAGGTGGCCCGCATCTCGGCGGAAATCGAGTGCCACGACAGCGTGACGGGAACGCCCCTGCTGGCGGCCGTCATCACCGGTGTCGGCGAGCAGAAATTCATCGAAGGCCAGCCCATCACCTGGCCGGAAGTGGAGCCGGTCCTGCACGGCTGGGCGCAGGACTTCAAGGCACGGCTGAACGCGGTGCAGGGGCGCTGAGCCCCTTGCGCGCGGCTTACTTCGCCGCCGCGCCGAAGACTTTCTTCACGAGGTCGCTGGTGGCGCCCACCGGGTTCGCACGCAGGGCCTTCTCCTGCTCGCCGATCGTCGTGTACAGACCGTCCAACGCCTTCTGGGTGACATAGCGTTCCACCGTGGCCTGATCCTCCTTCACCAGTCCCAGCGCCGCGCCCTGTCCGGCAATCGAGTTGTACTGCTGCGCGAGGCCGACTTTTTCGGTGGTTTTCTTCACGATCGGCAGGAAGCGCTCGGTCAGCTGCTTTTCCGTCGTGCGCTTGAAGTATTGCGTGGCCGCGGTGTCGCCGCCGGTGAGGATGCCTTTCGCGTCCTGCACGGTCATCTGCTTGATGGATTGTTCCAGCAGCGCCTTCGCCTCCGGCATCGCCGCTTCCGCCGCGCGGTTCATCGACAGCACCAGGTCATCGGCCTGCTTCTTCATGCCCATCATGCGCATCGCGCCTTCGACCTTCTGCATGGACGGCGGCAGCGGGATCTTGAGTTTGGGATTGCCGTAGAAACCGTTCTCGGCGCCTAGCAGCGAGACGGCCTTGCTCGCGCTTTCCGCGAGCCCGCCCTTGAGGCCGGACGCGGCGTCCGCGTTGGTGAGGTCGGCGAGGCTCGCGGCGTGCGTGCTTGCGGCGATGACAGAGGCGAGCAGAAAGCCGAAAATGCGGGTCATGGAAGTCTCCTCGATCGATGGGCAACGCCTGCCAGCGTGGCGCCAGCGGAAGGTTCAGATTATCACGGCCCTGCTGGCGGTCGCGCTTGCCGTCGCGCTGACAATGTCCTACACGGGCGCGATGCGTGCGTCGCCGGCACCCGCCGTCACCATCGTGTCTCTGCGGGGCGAGAAGATCACCACCGCGGACCTGCGCGGCCGGGTGGTGCTGGTCAACTTCTGGGCGACCGACTGCGTCATCTGCGTGAAGGAAATGCCGCAGATCGTGTCCACCTACGAACGCTTCCGCGCGCAGGGTTTCGACACCATCGCGGTGGCGATGCGCCATGATCCGCCCAATTACGTGCTGGCCTACGTGGCGAGGAACGCGTTGCCGTTCACCGTGGCGCTCGATCCCCTGGGCGAACTGGCGCAGGCCTTCGGTGGCGTGCGCGCGACGCCGACGTCCTTCCTGCTGGACCGGCGCGGGAACATCGTGTGGCGGATCACGGGAGAACCGGACTTCGCGCAACTCCACGCGCTGGTGGAGGCCAAACTCGCTGAACGCTGAGGATGCGGCTTAAGCGATGCCCGCGTCGTGCGCCTGCTGGTCCGCGTGGTAGGACGAGCGCACCATCGGCCCGCTCGCGGCATGCCGGAATCCCATCTCCGCGGCGGCACGTTCGAACATCTGAAACACCGCCGGCTCGACGTAGCGCAGCACCGGCAGATGGCCTGCGGATGGCTGCAGGTACTGGCCGATCGTCAGCATGTCGACGTCGTGCGCGCGCAGGTCGCGCATCACTTGCAGGATTTCTTCGTCGGTTTCGCCCAAGCCCACCATCAGGCCCGATTTCGTCGGCAGGTGCGGGAAGCGCGCCTTGAAGTCCTTCAACAGCTTCAGCGAGTGCGCGTAGTCGGCGCCTGGCCGCGCTTGCTTGTATAAACGCGGCACGGTTTCCAGGTTGTGGTTCATGACGTCGGGCGGTGCGGCGGACAGCTTTTCCAGCGCGGTGTCGAGACGCCCGCGGAAATCCGGCACCAGCACCTCGATCTGCGTGCCGGGCGAGCGCTCGCGCACCGCGCGGATGCAGTCGGCGAAGTGCTGTGCGCCGCCGTCGCGGAGATCATCGCGGTCGACGCTGGTGATCACCACGTAACGCAGCTTCAGCGCCGCGATGGTCGTCGCCAGATTGACGGGTTCCTCCGCGTCCGGCGGCAGCGGCCGGCCGTGCCCCACGTCGCAGAACGGGCAGCGCCGCGTGCACAGGTCGCCCAGGATCATGAAGGTTGCCGTGCCCTTGCCGAAGCATTCGCCGATGTTCGGACAGGAGGCTTCCTCGCACACGGTGTGCAGTTTGTGTTCGCGCAGGATGGATTTGATCTCGTCGAAGCGCGAGTTGTTGCTGACGCGCACGCGGATCCAATCGGGCTTTTTCAGCCGCTCGGCGGGCACCACCTTGATGGGGATGCGCGCGGTCTTCGCGCCGCCTTTTTGTTTGACGGATGCGGCGGGGAGCGGCGCGTTGTCGAGGGTCGAACTCATGCGAGCTGGCGTGTCATCTGTTGGGCGAGTTTCGCGCCGAGAAGTTCCGGGGTGTCGCGGACGCCGAGGTCGCGGGTCTGCGTGACAGCGAGGCCAGGATAACCGCAGGGGTCGATCGCCGCGAACGGCGCGAGATCCATGTCCACGTTGAGGGCAAGGCCGTGATACGCACAGCCGTTGCGGACCCTGAGACCCAGCGCCGCGATCTTCGCGTCCCCGACGTAAACGCCTGGCGCTTCCGGGCGGCCGCGAGCGGTGATCCCGTATTCGGCGAGCGAGTCTATCACGGCGTTTTCCATGCGCCGGACCAGCGTCCGCACGCTTAGGGCGCGCCGCCGCAGGTCGACCAGCAGATACAGCACGACCTGTCCGGGCCCGTGGTAGGTCACCTGCCCGCCGCGGTCGCTGCGCACGACGGGGATGCCGTTGTCCACGCGCGGCAGGTGCTCGGCGCGGCCGGCGATGCCCAGCGTATAGACGGGCGGGTGTTCGGTCAGCCAGAGTTCGTCCGTCGTGTCGACGCCGCGCTTTGCGGTAAAAGCCTGCATCGCCTGCCAGGTCGTCGTGTAGTCGGTGCGGCCTGGCGTGCGCACGCGCGGCGCATCCAGCGCGGGTGCGCGGGCGGCGGAGGTGTCGTGCGTGGACAGGACGGTGGCGGACATGCGGCGACTATACCCCGCCCGCGTCGTACCCGAAAACCGGTGGTAAGCTCGCGCGCACCGGAACGGTCACACCGATGATGCCGATCTTTTTCAGGAATTGCCGCGCACGGGCCGCGTTGTCCGTGGCGCTGGTGCTGGCGACGGGAGCGCCGGCGGTCGCCGCCGATGATGCGGCGCAGGCCGCGGCGGTGATGAATGAAACCGTCGTGCCGGTACCGAAGCCCAGCGCGCCCGGCGTGAAACTCGAGACCACCATTTTCAGGCCCGATGGCCGCGGACCCTTCCCCGTCGCCATCATCAATCACGGCAAGGCGCCCGGCGATCCGCTGTTCCAGGCACGCGCCCGTTATCTGGCGGCGACGCATGAATTCGTGCGCCGGGGTTACGCGGTGGTTATTCCCATGCGACAGGGATTCGCGGGCAGCGGCGGCCCTTACGAGGGCGCCGGTTGCGACATCGTGCTCAACGCGCGTCGTCAGGCGGACGACGTCGAAGCCGTCGTCGGCTGGCTGCGCAAACAGTCCTGGGCCGACACGACGCGCATCGTGGTGCTTGGCCAGTCGCACGGCGGTCTCACCACGCTCGCCTTCGGCACGCGCGAAACCCCGGGCGTGCGCGCGCTCATCAATTTTGCGGGCGGGCTGCGACTGAACGAGTGCCCATGGCGAGCCGACCTGGTCAGCGCGTTCGGCACGTTCGGCGCCGGCGCCCGCGTGCCCTCGCTGTGGTTCTACGGCGAGAACGACAGCTATTTCCGGCCCGAACTGGTCGCCGGCATGTACAACGCCTACACGAAGGCGGGCGGCAAGGCGAAGCTCGTGGCCTACGGTCCGTTCGGCGACGACGCCCACCGCCTGTTCGGATCGGCCGACGGCGTGGAAATGTGGGTGCCGGAGGTCGAACGCTTCCTGCAAGCGGCGGGTTTGCCGTCGGCGGCACGCCCCCCCGTTGCCCGCGCCCCGTGATCCGTCTCGCCGCCACCGCCTGCGATGCGGCGCTGGTCAGCTGGGGCCTGCTGATGCTGGTGCTGTGTTCGGACGGCTTCGGCACGATCGCGGTGGCCGCCTATGCCGTCGTGTATGGCGCCATGCATGGCTGGCTGATTTTTCGCGGGGCGCGCCACGCGGTTGCCGCGGGTCGGGCGCAGTGGCTGCGGTTGGGCGTGGCCGTACTGAGCGTCAGTCTGCCGCTGGTCTTTCTCGGCCTCGCGCTCGCCGATGGCGGCGCGCCGCTGGAATGGGCGGGGGCTGCGCTGATGGTACTGCCCGCGTTTTTGAACTGGCGGGCGATCCGGGCAATCGCTGGCGGGCGGCCTTAAAGCACCATCACCACCATCGGGTGGTCGCAGAGGTCGCGGTAGAGCGCGTCGAGCTGCTCGCGCGAAGTGGCGTTGATGGTGCAGGTGATGGACAGGTACTTGCCGTGCTTCGAGGGTTTCATTTCCACCGTCGCCCCGTCGAAGTCGGGGGCATGCCGGATGACGATGTCCATCACGGTTTGCGCGAAGCCGGCGCGCGTGAGCCCCATGATCTTGATCGGGAAGGCCGTCGGATACTCGATCAGCGACGACGTGGCGGGGGGCGTTGGCCCCGGAGGAACAGGCGGTTGCGGGTCCGTCATGCGGCGCGGCGTTCAGGAGCGCCTAACGCAATGAAACACGCGTGCGTTACGGCCAGAATTGTCGGGCACGCGAAGCCCGATGGGGTCTGTATGGTGGATACTGACCCCTGAGGGCGACAAAGTGAGCGGCGATTCTGGCCGTAACCCTCCGGGCTGGCGCGAGTTTGGCCCATGGCGTCGTTATCTGCCTTGACCGTATACCCCATACGGCCGGCGGCAGATGCCTAGCCCTGAGCCAAACTCGTGCCAGCGCACGTGCGTTTCATTGTGTTAGGCGCTCCAAGCTCCCGCTTGTAGTCCTGATAGCCCTGCAACACCCGCTTGAACGCGGGGCCGGGTTTGCCGGCGCCGACCGGGCGGCCGTCAAGCGTGGTCGCCGCCAGCACCTCCTTGGTCGAGGAGGTGATCCACAGCTCGTCGGCGGTCTTGACTTCGGATTCGTGTACCTCGCGCACTTCCACCGGCAGGCCTGCTTCGCGCGAGAGGTCGATCACCACGTCGTAGGTGATGCCGGGCAGGATTAGGTGGGTTTTCGGCGGCACCAGCACGACGCCGTTCTTCACCGCGAAGACGTTGGACGACGAGGCTTCCGTCAGGTAGCCGTCGCGGAACATCACCACTTCGGCGGCGCCGGCCTCGACGGCCGCCTGCTTGGCGATGCAGTTGCCGAGCAGCGAGGTCGACTTGATGTCGCACTTGTACCAGCGGAAGTCGGTCATCGAGATCACGGGCACGCCCTGTTCCACCTGCTCGCGGGACGGCACCTTGAGCGGGCCCGTCATCATGAACACGGTGGGTTTGAGCCCGGCCGGAAAGGCGTGATCGCGTTTCGCCACACCGCGGGTCACCTGGTAGTACACCGACTGGTCGCCGCCGCCGTTGCGGTTGACGAGGTCGTGCGTGAGCTTGCCCCATTCGGCATCGGTGTGCGGATTCGGAATGCGGATCGAATCCATGCTGTGCTGGAAGCGCCGGAAGTGCTCGGCCATGCGGAACGGCGCGCCGCCGTACACCGGCACCACCTCGTAGACGCCGTCGCCGAAGATGAAGCCACGGTCGAGCACCGGCACCTTCGCCTCGCTCATGGGGAGATACTCGCCGTTCAGGTAAACGATGTCGCCGATGTCTTTGGCCATGGGGAAACTCCGTCCGGGATGCCGCAGTTTACCGGCTCTTGAACCACAGCCGCACCGAGTCCCACGCGCGGCCGAAAATGCCGGCGGGGGCGACGGCTTCCAGGGCGACGACCGTGTATTCGAGGAAGGGTTTGCCGTCGAGAGTCAGCCGCAGCACGCCCACTTTCTGGCCCGCCGCCACCGGGGCGATCAGCGGTTGCGTGCTTTCCAGTTGCGCGACGACCCGTTCGTTCTGGCTCGCGGTGCCGGCGATACCCTTGGGCAGCGCCACCCGCAGATCGTCGGTGAAACCGGCCCTGACGGTGCCGGCGGCGCCCTTCCATACCGGCACGTTCGAGACCGGCTGTCCGGCCGCGTAGTACTTCACGTCGTCGTAGGACTGGAACCCGTAATTGATCAGCTTCTGGCTTTCGGTGGCGCGCGCCGATTCCGAGCCTGTGCCGAGCACCACGGAGATCAGGCGGCGCTCGCCGCGCTTCGCGGAAGTGACGAGGCAGTAGCCGGCGGCATCCGTGAACCCGGTCTTCATGCCGTCCACCGCGGGGTCCGACCACAGCAGCCGGTTGCGGTTGGGCTGCGTGATGTTGTTGTAGCGGAATTCCTTCAGCGAATAGAGCGGGTAGTACTCGGGGTAGTCGCGCACGATGGCGGCGGCGAGGAGCGCGAGATCCCACGCCGTCGAGTAGTGCCCGCTGTCGGGCAGCCCGGTGCTGTTGGCGAAGCGCGTGTTCTTCATGCCGAGCCGCAGCGCCTCCCGGTTCATCATCTCCGCGAAGGCCTCTTCGCTGCCGCCGACCAGCTCCGCCAGCGCAACGCTGGCGTCGTTGCCCGACACGGCGATCATGCCGCGCACCAACTCGTCGACCGTCACCGGTTTTTTGGGCTCGATGAAGAGCCGCGAGCCCGAGGTTTTCCACGCGCGCTCGGAGACGGTGACGCTTTGTTCCGGCTGGATGCGCTTGTCTTTCAGCGCGCCGAAGACGAGGTAGGCCGTCATCAGCTTGGTCAGCGAGGCCGGCTCGACACGTTCGTCGGCGTTGTGCGTGGCGAGCATCTGGTTCGCCGAGTAGTCGAGCAGCACGTACGACTTGGCGGCGATGTACGGGACCGGCGGCAGGACGGCGAACGCGGGGTGGGACAGGAGAACGAGAGAGAGCGCAAGGATCGCGCGGCAAAGCGAAGTGGAGAGAGTCATCAAGGCGCCGGAAAAAAGCGCGATTATAGCCGCGCCCGGCGCGCTGCAATGCGATTCCAGGCACGGCGTGCGTCCTGCACGCGGATCCAGTGTGGCGCCTACGCGCGAATCCCAGTATGGCGCCTACGCGCCGCCCCAGTGTGGCGCCTACGCGCGAATCCAGTATGGCGCCTACGCGCCGTCGCGCAGCCGCCGCAGCGCTTCCCGGATGAAGTCGAGCTGCCGCCGGAAGTTCGTGCAGGCGTCGCAGATGGTCAGGTGCAGGCGCAGCCGCAGGCGCGCCCAGCCGCCGAGCGGCTGCTCGTGGGCGTGGGAGAGGAGCCGGGCGGCGTCCTTGCAGGTCAGGCGGATCATCGTGTTTTTTTGCGGCTGCCGAGATTGCCGAACCAGAGCGCCTCGAGGCATTCCCGCAGGCCGAGGCGGGCACGGTGCAGCAATACCCAGCAGTTGGTCTGCGTGATGGCGAGTTCCTTACAGATCTCGTCGGTCGACAATTCCATGACTTCCCGCAGCATGAAGGCGCGCGCGGTCTTCGCCGGCAACTGCTGCTGGCAGCGGTCCAGGACTTCCCAGAACGCCTTGTTCTCGAAGGCTTCATCCGGCCGGCCCCAGTCGGCGGGTTTTTCCTTCCAGTGGCCGTCGGCCTGGAACAGCGCGTCGATGGCGGCGTCCGGATCCTCGTCGGGTCCGGCCGGCAGCGGCGCCTCGCGCGCCTGCCGGCGCAGATGGTCGATGATCTTGTGCTTGAGGATGCCGGTCAGCCAGGTGCGGAGCTGGGAGCGGCCGGCGAAGCCAGACTTGTTCTCCAGCGCGGCGAGCAGCGTTTCCTGCACCACGTCCTCGGCGGCGTCGCTCGCGCGCAACTGCAGGCGGGCGTAGCGCACCAGATAGGGCCGGTGCTGTTCGAGCTCGGCGGCGGACGGGGCGGGGGCGGGGTCGGAGGGCATGGGCGGCGCCCAATGTAGTGGCGCGGGAGGCCGAAAACAAGGGGCTTGAAATCCCCTCCCGCAGGACTATCTATCCGGCATCGGCGCAAGCCGGCCCCTTACCCATCCGACACCACACAGGAGAGAGACATGAACATTACGCGATTCAACCCCTTCGACGACGCCTTCGACGATCTGCTGAAAGGCTTCCTCGTGCGCCCGGTGCGCGCGGGCGGCCCGGCCGAAGCGCAGTTTCGCATGGACGTGAGCGAGAACGAAAAGCAGTACGTGGTGCACGCCGAAATCCCGGGCGTAAAGAAGGAAGACATTCAGGTCGAGATCGACGGCAATCAGATTGCGGTCGGCGCGGAAGTGAAGCAGGAGAAGGAAGTGAAGGAAGGCGAGAAGCTCGTCCGCCAGGAGCGCTACTACGGCAAAGTCTACCGGGCCTTTGCCCTGGCGCAGGACGTGGACGAGTCGCAGGCCGCCGCGAAGTACGAGAACGGCGTGCTGGAGCTGACGTTGCCGAAAAAGGCCGTCGCCAACGCCAAGCGCATCAGCATCCAGTAAGCGCCGGTATTCCGGTGCGGCTGGGCAGGGGCGGCGGTCCGCGGGGACCGCCGCTCCTTTCTTTTGGGCGGGCGTGATCATCGCAGCGCAAGCCGGGGGTCGAGTAGAATGAGTGCTCGCTGACCCATGCAACCGCTGCCCGCCATGGCCCTGACCGGACCCCCCGCCGACCTTCGCGCCAAGATCCTGGCCGAGGCGCTGCCCTACATCCAGCGCTTCCACGGCAAGACGATCGTCATCAAGTACGGCGGCAACGCCATGACCGACGAGAAGCTGAAGGCGGGCTTCGCGAGCGACGTCGTGATGCTGAAGCTGGTCGGCATGAACCCGGTGATCGTGCACGGCGGCGGCCCGCAGATCGAGGAAGTGCTGAAGAAGGTCGGCAAGCAGGGCACCTTTGTCCAGGGCATGCGGGTGACCGATGCCGAGACCATGGACGTGGTCGAGATGGTGCTGGGCGGCCAGGTCAACAAGGAAATCGTCGAGCTGATCAACCACTCGGGCGGCAAGGCGGTGGGCCTGACCGGGCAGGATGGCAATTTCATCCGTGCGCGGAAGATGACGATCGCCTCCAAGGACAAGCCGGGCGAGCGCATCGACATCGGCCAGGTCGGCGAGATCGACGCCATCGATCCCGACATCATCTTCACGCTGACGGGCGCCGGCTTCATTCCGGTCATCGCGCCGATCGCCACCGGCAAGGAAGGCGAGACCTACAACATCAACGCGGATCTCGTGGCGGGCAAGGTCGCCGAAATCCTCAAGGCCGAAAAGCTCGTCGTGCTGACGAACATTCCCGGCGTACTCGACAAGAACGGCAAGCTCCTGACCGGCCTGTCCGCGAAGAAAATCGACGAGCTGTTCGAGGACGGCACCATCTCGGGCGGCATGCTGCCCAAAATCAGCTCCGCGCTGGAAGCGGTCAAGAACGGCGTCAATTCCTGCCACATCATCGACGGCCGTGTCGAGCATGCGGTGCTGCTCGAGATTCTCACCAACGAGGGCGTGGGCACCATGATCCGGCGCCGCTGAGCGGGCCGCTATGCAATTCCCGAAAGTCTGGATTTTCGATCTGGACAACACCCTGCACAATGCGAGCCCCCACATCTTCCCCCGGATCAACAGCGCGATGACCGCCTATCTCGCCGAACATCTCGGTCTCGGGGAAGAAGAAGCGTCCGTGCTGCGCCGCCACTACTGGCAGCGTTACGGGGCGACGCTGACCGGCCTGATCCGCCACCACGGCATCGATCCGCACCATTTTCTGCATCACACGCACCCCCACGGCGACCTGCCCGGCCTGGTCGTGCGCGAGCGGGCGTTGCGGCAGACGCTCGCGCGACTGCCCGGGCGCAAGGTCGTGTTTTCCAACGCACCGCTGGCCTACGCCCGCGCCGTGCTGGAGGTCCTCGGCGTGCGCCGGCTGTTCGAGGGCGTGTTTTCCATCGAGCACACCGGCTTTCGCCCGAAGCCCGATCCGTATGCTTTCCTCGCGCTGATGCGCCGCCACCACCTGACGCCGCGGCGCTGTATCATGGTGGAAGATTCTCTCGCCAACCTCCGTACGGCCAAGAAACTCGGCATGACAACGGTATGGGTCACCCGCGCCGCCAAGGTGCCGGGCTACGTGGACCTCGCGGTGCGCAACCTGCTCGAGCTGCCGCGGCGCGCGGCGCTGTTCGCCTAGGAATCAGCCCCCATGCCTGGCAAGCGCGGCGACCGCAAACTCCAGATTCTGCAAACCCTCGCGGCGATGCTCGAGCAGCCGAGCCCCGAGAAGATCACGACCGCGGCGCTCGCCCGCAAGGTCGACGTCTCGGAGGCCGCGCTCTACCGCCATTTCGCGAGCAAAGCCCAGATGTTTGACGGGCTGATCGAGTTCACCGAGGAGACGCTGTTCTCCCTCATCAACAAGATCACCAGCGAGGAAAAGAGCGGGTTGAAGCAGACGGAGGCGATCGCCCACATGCTGCTCGGCTTCGCGCAGAAGAACCGCGGCATGACGCGGGTGCTGACCGGTGATGCGCTGGTGCACGAGAACGAGCGGCTGCAGGGCCGCATCAACCAGCTCCACGACCGCGTCGAGGCGGCGCTGAAGCAGGCGCTGCGCTTCGCCGCCACCCAGAACGAGATCGCGGCCGGCGCCGATCCGGCCGCGCACGCGAACCTCATCATGAGCTACATCACCGGGCGCTGGCAGCAGTTCGCCAAAAGCGGCTTCAAGCGCGATCCGCTGGAATACTGGTCCAAACAGTGGGGCGCGCTGGCGACGACGCTCGCGAAAGGCTGAGAGGGGCATTCATGGCCAACGTCACGACCGAACAGCTCGCGCAACTGCTGGTCGGCATCGCCCGCGCGCAGCAGGCGATCGTCGAAGCCGTGGATGGCCAGCGGCCCGGCTTCAAGATGAATTACTTCGATGCCGCGATCGAGCGCGCGGCCAAGCTGCGCAACACGCTGCACACGGTCACGCTGGAGGATTTCCCGGCGCGCGTGCTGATGCAGACGCAGCGGCGCGGCGGTCCGGATGTCGTGCAATTGGCCAAGGAACTCGAGGCGCTGCTGTCCGGCCAGCCGCTGGCGCCCGCCGCGGCGCCGGCAGCACCCGCAGCGCCACGCCCGGCGGCCCCGCGTCCGGCCGCTGTTGCACC
>JBOIEQ010000083.1:0-18380 GCA_050741255.1 Burkholderiales bacterium
ATCCACATGTTCGACGTGACGCTGCCGAGCGGCAAGGCAATCCGCGAGTCGAGCGCCTACCAGCCGGGCGACCGGCTGGTCCTGGCGGACACGCCGTGGGGGAAGCTCGGGATGACGGTGTGCTACGACCTGCGTTTCCCGCAGCTCTACCGGGCGCTCGCGCAGGCCGGCGCGGAACTGCTGGCGATCCCGGCATCGTTCCAGCGCGAGACCGGTCGCGCGCACTGGCATACCCTGGTGCGGGCGCGGGCGATCGAGAACCTCGCCTATGTGCTGGCGCCGGCCATGTGCGGCGATCATCCCAACAACCGCCAGACCTACGGCCATTCGCTGATCGTGGACCCGTGGGGCGAGGTGCTGGCCGATGCTGGCGAATCCCCGGGGATCGCGGCGGCCGACATCGACCCTGCCAGGGTGGGCAAGGTGCGCGGCATGATCCCGTCGCTCGCGCACGACCGCGCTTTCCGCTAAACGCCCCGGCCTCCCGGCCGGGCAGTGGGGTCCCGCATCTCTGCTGCCAGCGTGCGGAGAGCTTTACTGAACATTTAATCGTATAAATTCAATTAGTTAGTTATTTATTTTCAAGCTGCAACTGCGATCACTTGTCGTGTTTTAGCAACATATATTCGAGTGAATTCTAGGTAAATGAGGCCTTATCTATAAAAAACAGTGTGTTCTGATTTAGTCTTCATGCGTCGTATGAGACCAAGAACAAGGAGCGACCATGAAATCTCAGAACAATGCTGTGAATGAAATGCCGCAAATTTCCCGCCGCCCGCTGACGCGATTCGCCGGGCAGTGCGCCGTCGGCGTGATGTTGGCCGCTGCCGCAGGGCTGGCGCAGGCCCAGACCTACTTCCGGGTGGACACGGGCTATGCCTGGGGGGCGGATGCCAAGGCGATGGACAAGTCCTTTGCGACCACGCCGTTTATCTGTGCCGACCCCGCCTGCACGGCCCCGTACCGTCTGGATGAGGTCGGCAGCAGCTGGATCGCCGGCCTGGGCGTCGGCTATCGCTGGCATGACGTATTCCGCACGGATGTGACCTTCGGCTGGCGCGGCGGGTTCAAGCTGAGCGACTTCGACGGCCGTCCGTTCCTCTATAACTCCGAGATCTCGTCCTACACCCTGATGTTGAACGGCTACATCGACGTGCCGCTCGGGGGGCCGTCCTGGTTCAAGCCGTATGTCGGCGCCGGCGTGGGCGCCTCGCGCAACGAGATCAAGGAAATTTCCGCCTACGGCGCGGCCGGCGTCACCGGGCTGCCGGGTCACAGCAACATGGATGTGGCGTGGCAGGTGTCGGTCGGCGCGGGCTTCCAGTTGAACAAGAGCCTGATCCTCGACGTGGGCTACCGGTACCTCGACGCGGGCAAGTTCGAGTCTGGCTCCGGCATTACGACGGGCGCGCTCGTCGTGCCGTATAACGGCGCCACCGGCAAGCTGGTGACCAACGAACTGCAAGTTGGTCTGCGCTTCTAGGACCGACTGAAGCAACACCAGCCGCCGGCGGCAACGCCGGCGGCTTTTTTTTGCGCCCGCGCGCGGCGCCGGCTTATTCCGGCACGATGCCCGCGGCCTTGGCGAGCTTCGCCCATTTCGCCGTCTCGCTTTTGACGAAGGCGGAGAGCTCGGCCGGGGTAGTGGTGGACACTTCGATGCCCAGCCCGGCGAAGCGCTCGCGCACCTCGGTCCGGGAGAGGCTCTTCACCGCCTCCGCCTGCAGCCGGGCGAGGATGTCGGGCGGTGCGCCCGCCGGACTGAACAGCGCGAACCAGGCGATCAGTTCGAAGCCCTTCAGCGTTTCGGCGATCGCCGGCACCTCCGGCAGGAGTGCTGCGCGCTTCATCGAGGTGACGCCGAGCGCCCGCACCTTGCCGGCCTTGATCTGCGGCGTCCCGGTGACGAGGTCGGCGAAGGCCATGGTGATCTGGCCGCTGATGGTGTCGGTCAGTGCCGGCGGGATGCTCTTGTAGGGCACGTGCGTCAACTCCACGCCACCCATCTGCTGCAGCATGAAGCCCGGCACCAGGCTGCCGGCGCTGCCGGAGCCGAAGGTGAGCTTGCCGGGCTGGGTTTTGGCGAGGTCAAGCAGTTCGCGGATCGATTTCGCCGGCACGGAAGGGTTGACCACCAGCACGAACGGGATGGTGCCCACGCGCGTGATGGGCGCGAAGTCCTTCACCGGGTCGTAGTTGATCTTCTTCATCAGGCTGGGCGCGGCGGCCGACGGCGTGTTCGTGCTCATCAGCAGGGTGTAGCCATCCGGCGTCGCCCGGGCCGCGAGTTCCGCGCCGATGGTACCGTTCGCGCCGGCGCGGTTGTCGATGACGAACGCTTGGCCAAAGACTTCAGCGAGGTTCTGCCCGAGCACGCGGGCCACGGTATCGGTGGCGCTGCCCGCCGCGAACGGCACGATGACGCGGACCGGACGCGAGGGATAAGACTGGGCGCCGGCGGCGCCCGTCGCCAGCAACAGCACGCAGACGCAGCCTGCGCGCACGCTCTTCAGATGATCCATGTGACCTCCCCTTGTAGTGGGCCGGTGGCGGGCTGAGGACGGAGCGCGGCAGGGATGAACCAGACCTGCGTGCTCTCGATATTCATGCGCCTTACCCGTTCGTTGCGTGCCGCAGGCTGTTCACAGCAGCACGCTACAGCAGCACCGGCGCGGTCATCCTAACATTAACGTGCAGGACCGGCAGCGCAGCTGACCGAGGGCGCGCTGCGAGGCGGTTTTCCGTGCGTGCGCATGCTAGAATTTTTGCCGCCGCGCGCCTCACCGCCGCGGTGCCCGGTCCCTGCTTCCTGCTTCCATTCCTCCGCCTTCCACTGTCCGCCTGGTGCGCATACTCCTCAGCAACGACGATGGTTACTTCGCGCCCGGCCTCGCCGCGCTCGCGGCCGCGCTGGAAACGGTCGGCGCCGTGACCGTGGTGGCGCCGGAGCGCGACCGCAGCGGCGCCAGCAATTCGCTCACGCTCGACCGTCCGCTGTCGGTGCGCCGCGCGGCGAACGGGTTTTTTTACGTGAACGGCACGCCGACCGATTGCGTGCATCTCGCCGTCACCGGCCTGCTCGATCATCTGCCCGATGTGGTGATATCGGGCATCAACGACGGCGCGAACATGGGCGACGACACCATCTATTCCGGCACGGTCGCGGCGGCCACCGAGGGCTTCCTGCTCGGCATCCCGTCGCTGGCGGTATCACTGGTGGCCCATGGTGGCGGCCGGCATTTCGAGACGGCAGCGCGGGTGGCGCGCACGCTGGCGGAACGTTTCCGTGCGCACCCGCTGACGGGCTCCGTACTGCTGAACGTCAACGTGCCGGACGTCCCGGAAGCGCAACTGCGGGGCACCGTGGTCACGCGCCTGGGCAAGCGGCACAAGGCGAAACCGGTCGTGAAGGCGGAAACGCCGCGCGGCGAGACGGTGTACTGGGTCGGCGCCGCCGGCGACGCGGAGGACGCGGGCGAAGGCACCGATTTCTTCGCCGTGAACGGCGGGCAGGTGTCGATCACGCCGCTGCAGATGGACCTCACGCGCCTGTCGCAGCTCGACGCGATCCGCGGCTGGCTCGCATGAACAGCCGTCTGTCGGGCATCGGCATGACCTCGGCGCGCACCCGCATGCGCATGCTGGAGCGTCTGCGCACCGAAGGCATCCGCGACGAGACGGTGCTGGCGGCGATGGCGGAAGTGCCGCGTCATATTTTCGTTGACGAGGCGCTTGCCTCGCGCGCCTACGAGGACACCGCGCTGCCGATCGGTTTCGGACAGACCATTTCGCAGCCCTGGGTGGTCGCCCGCATGAGCGAACTCGCGCGCAACGGCCGCGCGCTCGGCCGCGTGCTGGAAGTCGGCACCGGTTGCGGTTACCAGACGGCCGTGCTGGCGAAGCTGGCGACGCAGGTCTATTCGGTGGAACGCCTGCGCGCGCTGCTCAACGTCACCCGCAAGCACATGCGGGAACTGCGCATCGTCAACGTCCGTTTCGCCCACGTGGACGGCCACGACGGACTGCGGGATGAGGCCCCCTTCGATGCCATCGTGGTCGCCGCTGCGGCGACCCACGTGCCCGAAGCGTTGAAGGCGCAACTCGCGCCGGGCGGTCGCCTGATCGTGCCTGCGGGGCGCGAGGAGCAGCGCCTGGTGGTGGTCGAGCGCGATGCGGAGGGGAAGGGCTACACCGAAACGCAGCTCGACGCGGTGCGCTTCGTGCCGCTGCTGCCGGGGCTGGGCTGAGCGTGGACGCGCGGACGCTGCGGTTCGCTGCGCTCGCCGTGGTGGTGGCCGTAGCCCTGTCCGCATGCAGCACGCGGCGCGCGGCGCCGGTGGTGGATCGCGGGCCCGGCGGTGCACCGGCGCCGGTGGCCAAGGCGCTGCCGGACAAGCCGGCCGACCCGCGGCCGCCGACCTACACCGTCAAGCGCGGCGACACGCTGTACCAGATCGCGCTCGACAACGGCCTCGACTGGCGCGAGCTGGCGGAATGGAACGGCATCACCAATGCCAACCGGATCTTCGTCGGGCAGGAATTGCGCGTGCGCGCGCCCGTCCCGGCCGCCACCGCGTCCGTGCCGCCCGTGCCGCCTGTGCAGGGTCGGCCGCTGGAGCCCGCACCGTCCGCCTCAAATGTCGTCAGCGAACCCCGGGCCGAACGGGTGCCGTACTCCGACCAGGCGCTGGCCCGGCTGACGGCGCCGCCCGCCACGGCCACCGCGGCGATCAAGCCCGAACCCAAGCCGGAACCCGCCAAGCCCGTTCCGGTTGCGCCGGTGCCGCCCGCCGCGGAACCGGATGACGAGAATGTCGCATGGGCCTGGCCGGCAACCGGCCGCCTGTCGAACGGCTACAGCGAAAGCGCGACCCTCAAGGGCATCGGCATCGCCGGCAAGACGGGCCAGCCGGTGCTCGCCGCGGCGCCGGGCAGGGTGGTGTACAGCGGCTCGGGCCTGCGCGGCTACGGCAAGCTCGTCATCATCAAGCACAACAAGGAATACCTGAGCGTCTACGCCCACAACAGAGAACTGCTGGTGAAGGAAGGGCAGGGTGTGACGCGCGGCCAGAAGATCGCCGAGATGGGCGGCACCGACGCGGACATCGTGAAGCTGCATTTTGAAATCCGCCGCTACGGCAAGCCGGTCGATCCGCTCAAGCTGCTGCCGGAGAAGGTGGCGGGATAGGGGTTGCGGCGTTAAAAAAGACTGAGTCGAAAGGGGCAGCCATGAACCGGCGGAAGATCATTGCTTTGACCATTACGTCGATGCTTTTCGGGTGCGCTGTGCCGCAAAGCGAAATTCCTTCCAACCGCAGCTTGGAATCAGTTTCGCTGCATATTTCGGGCGGACCTTGCGAACTCTTTGAGTTTGGAATCGACAATCTTCGGAAATCTCTTGAAAAAACGCCCCGCTACTGGAAGGGCACGCAATCAGGTCCTTACTGCTTCGTGAAGTTTGATAAATCCGTTCTGGACGCTGAATTTTCTTTTTGCACGCTTACTGGGGCGACCGTTGAACCGGTCGCAGGCGTGCCGAATGAAAAAGTTTTTCAAAATATGCAGGGCTGTCAAATACAAACGGTAGGGTCCGAATATATATTCACCCGTATGGGTTTCTCGAATTGCTCTTTCGCATGCTTCAAAAGAGCTAACGACAGCAAAAAGTTGTGAAGTGGCTTCCACGTCTGTCCTGGCAGGCAAATGAGAAAGGTAGATAGTTAGAATAAATGAAGAGGCTCATTTATTAGCTGAATTGTCGTTCCGCCCCGCGCACAGGCTCTTGGACATTTGGCTTACGGCCTGAACGCGGCCACCATCCGCCGCAGTCGCTGAACATCCTCGGAGGGGGCCCGCGGCCCGTAGCGCAGATCGGCGTAGAGGTGGCTGATCGCGCTGATGCGGGGCGCGAGGTCGGGCACCACCGGCGCCACGCGCCGCGCGTAGTCGAGCGGGCCTTCCTGTGGTTCGCGGGCGAGGTGGCGTTCCGCCATCCGCGCGCAGAAAGCGTCCCATGCGCGCAGCACCGGATCGCGGACGCCGCGCCGCAGGCGTCGGAGGGTCAACAGCGCAAGCAGCGCCGTCACTGCCGCCACGGCCGCCAGCATAATCACGGCGAGCGTCTGCCAGGTGGCGTCGTCGAGGCCGACCCGGCTGAGCAGTTGCTGCTGCCGGTCGATGCCGTAGCCCAGCACGAACTGGTTCCAGGTGTTGGCGAGAGAGTCCCAGCGCAGGCGCGCGCTCTGCAGCCAGGGATAGTTGCCGCGTCCGAGCCCCGGCAGCGACTCGGTCAGCGGCATCGCGTTCGAGATGCCGATCTGCACGCGCGCGGGCGAGACGGCACCGGTCGGATCGACGCGCACCCAGCCATCCTCACCCAGCCAGACCTCGGACCAGGCGTGCGCATCGGCCTGGCGCACGATCATGTAGTCGCCGACCGGGTTGACCTCGCCGCCCTGATAACCGGTCACCACCCGCGCCGGGATGCCGGCAGCGCGCACCATCACCGTGAAGGCCGAAGCGTAGTGCTCGCAGAAGCCGGCGCGGGTTTCGAACAGGAAGCGGTCCACCGGATGCGGGCCTTCCAGCAGCGGTGGTTCCAGGGTGTAGCTGAAAGGCTGTTCGCGAAAGTAACGCAGGACGGCGTTGATGTATTCACGGTCGCTGCCGGCCTGGGCGCGCAACTCGCGGGCAAGCTCGGCCGTGCGGGGGTTCAGGCCCGCGGGCAACTGGCGGCCGCGGCGCACCTCGTAACTGGTTTCGTCGGCGCCGGTGCGGTATTCGAGCGCCGAGGTCATGTCGTAGCGCACGCGGCTGACCACGGGCCCGGGCCACAGCAACTGGTAATCCGTGGTCATGAAGGCGCGCGGCGGGGTCTTCATCGGCAGATCGAGCGCAAACAGCCAGCGATTGTTGTGCGGCTCCACGGTGACGCTGTACGACACCTGGGCGCCGAGCGGCACGAACTCGCGCTTGAGCAGGTACGGGATGCGCGGTGCGGTCCAGGTCGTGCCGTCGAAATCCCACAGGATGGGTCCGCGCCAGTACAGCAACGGCGCGTTCGGCACGCGGTCCACGAACTTGACCCGGAAGGCGACGCTGTCCGACAGGATGAGCCGGGACAACGTGCCCGGCGACATGCTGTCCGAGAGGCCGCTCATGCCGGCCAGCGTGTCCTGCGGCAGTCCCCACAGCGGGCCCTGCGCGCGCGGGAAGAACAGGAACAGGACCAGCGCCAGCGGCGCCGCCTGCACGAGCAGTATGCCGGCGGACTTCATCTGGGCACGGGCGCCGGGGCGCCGGCCGCGGAACTGGAAACCGGTCATGGTCGCGGTGATGACCCAGAGCACGGCCAGCATGTAGAGCGCCGTGGGGATCGTCTGCGAGTAGAGAAAATTGGTGATGATCAGGAAGTAGGCGAGGAAGGTGAGCACCATGGCGTCGCGGTGCGCGGCGAGTTCCAGCATCTTGAGCGCCAGCATGACCACCAGCAGGGCGACGCCGGCATCACGGCCGAACAACCGGCCGTAGCCCAGGAACACGCCGATCACCGCGGCCGCGGCGATGGCCGCCAGCAGCCAGCGCGAGGGCAGCCGCAGTCCGAAGTACAGCAGGTACAGCCGCCACGCGGCGAGCATGCCGACGAGTGCGGACAGCCATAGCGGCAGGCGCTCGAGATGCGGCGCGGCAACCATGGCGAGCGCCGCGACCAGCCAGAGTACGCTTTTCGGATCGAGCCGTTCGGCGGGCGCGGTGGCGGCCATGGCGCTAGCCCTCGAACAATGCCAGCGCTTCAAGCGTGCGCTCGCGCTGCCCGTGCCCGGAGAGCGGTTCGAGGGTCAGACCCGGCAGCCGCAGCCCGTAAGCGAGGCCGGCCGCGTCGGCATCGAGTATCCAGCGGGCGAGGCGGGAGAGCCGCGCCTCCGCGCCCAGCGCGGGCGGCAGGTCGTCCCAGTTCAACCAGAGTTCGGCGTTGGCGCGTCCGGCGAACACTTTCGTCAGGAGTGCCTGGCCGCGCGCGGCGGCCTTCCAGGCGACGTGCCGCGGCGAGTCGCCGGGATGGTAGGCGCGCAGGCCCGCGAAGTCGTCGCGGCCGTCGCCCGCGTCGGCGCCGTCGCCGCGCACCGGCGTCGGCGGCGGCAGTGGTGCCCCGGCGGGTTCCGGGTGCGGATAGACCACGCAGGCGACATCGAGATCGACATACGACCAGGCGTAGCACAGGCCGAGCGGATAGCGGGTGAAGGCGCTGAGGCGGCCGGGCCGCAGCCGCCCGCGCCGTTCGGCCGGAATGGCCACCTGCACGGCGCAGGTCTCGTGGGCGGCCACGTCGCACCAGACGGGCATGGACTTCTTGTTCCGGGCTAGCCCGATCGCATAGCGGTCGAACGTGCCGGGATTTTCGATGCGGAAGATGAAACGGGCGGTGCCGCCGGCGAACACCGGCTCGGCCTTGCCGGCGGCCACCCGCAGGTGTGCGAGGTTGCGGAACGTGTGCAGGATCGACAGCACGCCGAGCGCGGTCAGCAGGAACGTCAGCACGAAGCCGAGCGCGAGCGTGTAGTTGATCGCGCCCGTCAGCATCAGCAGCAGGGTCAGCACGAACAGCAGGCCGTAGCCGGTGGGAAGGATGAAGATGCGCCGTTGCACGAGCACCAGCGTGCCGCGCTCCGGGCCGCGCAGGCGGAAGAGCTGGGTGTCGAGGGTCGCACGGACCCGGCCGGGCAGGGTGCGGATCGCCGCGAGCATGGGGGCGGGCAGAGCGGTTAGGGAATCGGTACTGCGGCGAGCAGGTGGCCGGCGACATCGGCGCCGTTGGCGTGCGCGATCTCGCCGGCCAGATGCAGGCGGTGACCGACCACGCCCGGCAGCACGGTCTGCACGTCCTCGGGCAGGATGTGGTCGCGGCCTTCCATCAGCGCCCAGGCGCGCGCGGCGCCGAGCACCGCGATGGCGGCGCGCGGCGACAGGCCGCTGGCGAAATCCGGCGAATGGCGCGTATGCGCGATCAGCGCCTGGATGTAGTCGAGCAGCGCGTCCGAGGCGTGTACCCCGCGTGCCTGTCCCTGCAGCGCGGCGAGGTCCACGGGTTTGACGCGGGCGGCCAGCGTGCCCAGCAGTTCGCGGCGGTCGCTGCCGGCGAGCAGTGAGCGTTCGGCCGAAGCGTCGGGATAACCGAGCGCCACCCGCATCAGGAAGCGGTCGAGCTGCGATTCCGGCAGCGGGAAGGTGCCGATCTGGTAGGACGGATTCTGCGTGGCGATGACAAAGAAAGGTTCGGGCAGCGGCCGGGTCGCGCCCTCGACGGTAACCTGGTGCTCTTCCATCGCTTCCAGCAGTGCACTCTGGGTCTTGGGCGTGGCGCGATTGACTTCGTCGGCGAGGATCACCTGCGCGAAGATCGGGCCCGGATGGAAGCGGAAGCCGCCCGCGTCGCGGTCGAAGATCGACACGCCAAGGATGTCCGCCGGCAGCAGGTCGCTCGTGAACTGGATGCGCTGGAAAGCGAGGCCGAGCGAGATGGCCAGCGCATGCGCGAGCGTGGTCTTGCCGACGCCGGGAATATCCTCGATCAGCAGGTGGCCGCGCGCGAGCAGGCAGGCGATCGCGAGCCGGATCTGGCGTTCCTTGCCGAGGATGATTTCGGAAACCTGGGCGACGACGCCGTCCAGCGGGGTGCGCATGGTGTTCAGCATGGCGGTATTGTAAGGCCCGGCGCATGCCGCGCCGAGGACGCCCGTCACAGTGCGCGTTCGACGCGCTGGATGCGCGGGTCGTCCAGGTGCGGGCAGGACACGAAACCGAGGCGGGCGGTGAGCGCCAGCATCTTGTGGTTCGCCCGCAGCACGTCGCCGTACATGCGGCGCACGCCGCGCGCCCGTGCGGCCGCCATCAGCGCCGTCATGAGCAGCGTCGCGAGCCCCCGGCCCTGCCAGGCGTCCGTCACCACGATCGCGAATTCGCAGGTCTGCCCGCCGGCATCGACCACGTAGCGGCAGACCGCGACCTGCACCGGCGGCTCGGTGTGGGTGACGGCGATCAGGGCGAGGTGATCGTGGTAGTCGATGGCCGTGAAATGCGCGAGCATCCGCGGCGTGAGGTCGCGCAGGCTGTCGAGAAAGCGGAAGTAGCGCGCTTCGTCGGACAGGCCGTGGACGAAGGCCTGCTCGCGCTCAGCGTCCTCGGGCCGGATCGGCCGCAGCGTGACCGCGGTACCGTCCCGCAGGTGCACCTGTTGCTCGAGGTGCCGGGGGTAGCCGGCCGGCGCGTCCGTCATCCCAGGATTGTACGGGGGGCGGGCGATTGGACGCTGGCGGTACGGCATGGTTACCATCCTGTCCGAATCCCGAATCCCGAATCCCGAATCCCGAATCCCAATGACCACCGCACTGCTGACCCACGCCGATTGCGCGCGCCATGACGTAGGCGCCTGGCATCCGGAATCGCCGGCGCGGCTGGCCGCGGTGGAGGACCAACTGATCGCGTCGGGCCTGTCGGGACTGCTGCTGCACGCGGAGGCGCCGGAGGCCACGCGCGAACAGCTCGAGCGCGTGCACACGCCGGCGTACCTTGATGCGCTTGAACGCAGCGTCCCCGCCGGCGGCATCGTTCATCTGGACCCCGATACGGCGCTGTGCCCGGCCACGCTCGCGGCCGCGCGCCGCGCGGCGGGCGCGGTCGTGCGGGCGGTCGACCTGGTGTGCGGCGGGCAGGCGGAGAACGCGTTCTGCGCGGTGCGTCCGCCGGGCCACCACGCGGAACGCGGGCGCGCGATGGGGTTCTGCTTCTACAACAACCTGGCGATCGGCGTGGCGCACGCCCTGGCCGTGCACGGCGTGCAGCGGGTGGCGATCGCGGACTTCGATGTGCACCACGGCAACGGCAGCGAGGAGATCTTCCGCGAGGACGCGCGGGTGCTGATGGTGTCGACCTTCCAGCACCCGTTTTATCCGTATTCGGGCATCGACGGTCGTTCCGGGCGCATGGTCAACATTCCGCTGGAGGCGTACGGGCCCCCGCAGGCGTTTCGCACGGCGGTCGAGCAGTCATGGCTGCCGGCGCTGGAGGCCTTCGCGCCAGAGATGATCTTCGTGTCCGCGGGCTTCGACGCCCATCGCGAGGACGACATGGCCATGCTCAACCTGACCGAGGCCGACTATGCCTGGGTCACGGCGCAACTGAAGGCGGTGGCGGCGCGTCATGCCCGCGGGCGCATCGTGTCGGTGCTGGAAGGCGGTTACGCGCTGTCGGCGCTGGGCCGCAGCGTGGTGGCGCACCTCAAGGTGCTGGGCGACTTCTAAGGCCGGAGCGCCGCAGAGACGCAGAGAACGCAGAGAACGCAGAGGGAAAGCCTGTTTTCAGCCAGGGACGCCAAGAATGTCAGTATTTGAATTCTCCGCGATCTCTGCGTCTCTGCGGCTAATTTCGGTTTTGGTGCTCTAAACCACCGGGTTCGATGATCAGCGCGGCCGCCACCTTGCGGCCTTCGCCCATCAGGATGTTGTAGGTGCGGCAGGCCGCTGGCGTGTCCATGACCTCCACCCCGATGCGCGCCTCCACCAGTGCGCGCGTGAGCGGCGGGGCGGGGAACTGGAGGCGGGCGCCCGTGCCCAGTACCAGGATTTCGGGGGCGAGCTGCACCACGTTGTCGAAGTGCCCGGCGGCGAGCGCCGCGAAGGCGGTGGGTGGCCAGCGCAACAGCGTATCGGCGGTGAGGATGAGGCTGACGGTGTGGCGGACGCCGTTGACGGCCACGTAGCCCGCGCCGTAGCCGGTGATGAGGTTGAGGCCGGCGGCGCCTTGCAGGTGCAGTTTCATGGTGCGGAGCGCGTGCTGAGGGTGGTTTCGTGGTTGCCCCGTGGGGGGCAGGTCGGCTAAAATTATACGTTTTTTCACACTCTTAGCTCATTTTCAGCCCCCCCGGTTCATACCCTTTACGTTACCGCGCCCGCCGTCCCGGTCCACTGCCCCATGGAAGAATTTCCCCGCATCAAACGCCTGCCGCCCTACGTGTTCAACATCACGGGCGAGCTCAAGATGGCGGCGCGCAAGCGCGGCGAGGACGTCATCGACCTGTCGATGGGCAACCCGGACCAGCCGACCCCCAAGCACATCGTCGACAAGCTGATCGAGTCCGTGCAGCGGAGCGATACCCACGGCTATTCGGTCTCCAAGGGCATCCCCCGGCTGCGCAAGGCGATCTGCGGCTGGTACAAGACCCGCTACGGCGTCGATCTGGACCCCGATACCGAAGCCATCGTCACCATCGGCTCCAAAGAGGGCATCGCGCATCTGGCCTTGGCGACGCTCGACCGCGGCGACTGCGTGCTGGTGCCGAATCCGTCCTACCCGATCCACATCTACGGGCCGGTGATCGCGGGCGCGGACATCCGCCACGTGCCGCTGGTGCCGGGCATCGACTTCTTCGAAGCGCTGGAACGCGCGATCAAGGAGTCCTGGCCCAAACCCAAGATGCTGATCGTCAATTTTCCGGCCAATCCGACCGCGCAGTGCGTCGACCTCGCGTTCTTCGAGCGGCTGGTGGCGATCGCGCGCGAGCACCACATCTACGTGGTGCACGACCTCGCCTATGCCGACATCGTGTTCGACGGCTACCGGGCGCCGTCGATCATGGAAGTGCCGGGCGCGCGCGACATCGCCGTCGAGTTCTTCACGCTGTCCAAGAGCTACAACATGGCGGGCTGGCGGGTCGGCTTCATGGTCGGCAACCGCGATCTCGTGAACGCGCTGGCACGCATGAAGAGCTACCATGACTACGGCACCTTCACGCCGGTGCAGGTGGCTTCCATCATCGCGCTCGAAGGCCCGCAGGACTGCGTGAAGCAGATCCGCGCGACCTATCAGAAGCGCCGCGACGTGCTGGTGTCCGGACTGCATGGCGCCGGCTGGATGGTCGACAATCCGAAAGCGACCATGTACGTGTGGGCGAAGATTCCCGAGGCGTACGCGAAGCTGGGGTCGCTCGAATTCTCCAAGAAGCTGCTGATCGAGGCGCACGTCGCCGCGTCGCCGGGCATCGGCTTCGGCGAGTATGGCGACGATCACGTCCGCTTCGCGATGATTGAAAATGAGGCCCGTACGCGGCAAGCCATTCGTGGCATCAAAGAGATGTTTAAAAAGGACGGCGTGCAGTGAAACCCCCGCGCCTCATTTCGGTGAAGGCTAACTTGCGCGACGCGCAAGTTAAGGCCGACGCCATGTCGGCCGGCCGGAGCCAAAATGAGGCCCGCACGCGGCAAGCCATTCGGGGCATCAAGGACATGTTCAAGAAAGACGGGTTGATCAAATGAAACCCATCAACGTAGGCCTGCTCGGCATGGGTACCGTCGGCGGCGGCACCTTCCGTGTGCTCGCCCGCAACGCCGAGGAAATCTCGCGCCGCGCCGGCCGTGCGATCGGCATCACGGTTGTCGCGGACAAGGAAGAGACGAAGGCACGGGATGCGGTGGCGAAGGGCGTGAAGGTCACCGGCGATGCTTTCGAAGTCGTGCGCGACCCGACCGTCGACATCGTCGTGGAGTTGATCGGCGGCACGAAGATCGCCAAAGAGTTGGTGCTGGAAGCCATCCAGAACGGCAAGCACGTGGTGACCGCAAACAAGGCGCTGCTCGCCCAGCACGGCAACGAGATTTTCACCGCCGCGCAGAAAAAGGGCGTGATCGTTGCTTTCGAGGCGGCGGTGGGCGGCGGTATCCCCATCATCAAGTCGCTGCGCGAAGGGCTGTCCGCGAACCGCATCGAGTGGATCGCCGGCATCATCAACGGCACCAGCAATTACATCCTGTCCGAGATGCGGGCGAAGGGCGTCAGCTTCGAGGCGGCGCTCGCGGACGCGCAGCGCCTGGGCTACGCCGAGGCCGATCCGACCTTCGACATCGAGGGCGTGGACGCCGCGCACAAGCTGTCGATCATGGCGGCCATCGGTTTCGGCATCCCGATGCAGTTTTCGGCGGCCTATACCGAGGGGATCTCCAAGCTCACGCGCGAGGACATCCGCTACGCCGAGGAACTCGGCTACCGCATCAAGCTGCTCGGCATCACCAAACGCACGCCCAAGGGCATCGAGCTGCGCGTGCATCCCACGCTGGTGCCGAAGGCGCGCCTGATCGCGAACGTCGAAGGGGTCATGAACGCCGTGCTGGTCAAGGGCGATGCCGTCGGCCAGACGATGTATTACGGCGCCGGCGCGGGCGCGGAACCCACGGCGTCCGCCGTGGTGGCCGACCTCGTGGACGTCACCCGCATGCTGACGGCCGATCCGGAGCATCGCGTGCCGCACCTCGCCTTCCAGCCGGATCAGTTGTCCGACACCCCGATCCTGTCGATCGAGGATGTCGAGACGGCCTATTACCTGCGCCTGCGCGTCACCGACAAGCCCGGTGTACTGGCGGACATCACGCGCATCCTCGCCGACCGCGGCATCTCCATCGACGCGATGGTGCAGAAGGAGCCGAGCGAGGGCGAGGAGCAGGTGGACATCATAATGCTCACGCACCGCACGATCGAAAAGGATGTCAACGCCGCCATCGCCGCGCTGGAAAAGCTGCCGGTGGTGGTCAGCAAGGTGACGCGCATCCGTCTCGAAGAATTCAGTACCTCCTAGGGGTCCGAAGTGAAATATTTGAGCACCCGCGGCGGCGGGGCCCCGGCCGCGTTTTCCGACATCCTTCTCGAAGGGCTGATGCCCGACGGCGGCCTCGCGGTGCCGCAGGACTATCCGCGGCTCACCACGACCGAACTCGAAGCCTGGCGCGCACTGGATTACCGTGCGCTCGCCTTCGAGGTGATCCGCCGCTACGCCACCGACATTCCCGCCGCCGACCTGAAGGCGCTGATCGATCGCAGCTACACGCGCGCGACGTTCGGGTCCCAGGAGATCACGCCGCTGCGTTCGCTGGGCGACGGCGTGCACGTCCTGGGACTGTCGTTCGGGCCCACGCTCGCGTTCAAGGACGTGGCGATGCAACTGCTCGGCAATCTGTTCGAGTACGCGCTCGCCAAATCCGGACGCGAACTCAACATCCTGGGCGCGACCTCCGGCGACACCGGCTCCGCCGCCGAATACGCGATGCGCGGCAAGCGCGGCGTGCGCGTCTTCATGTTGTCGCCACACCTCAAGATGAGTCCGTTCCAGACGGCGCAGATGTTCTCTCTGACGGATCCGAACATACACAACATCGCGATCCGCGGCGTGTTCGACGACTGCCAGGACCTGGTCAAGGAAGTCACCGGCGATTTGCCGTTCAAACGCCGCCACCGCATCGGCGCGGTGAACTCGATCAACTGGGCGCGCGTGGTTGCGCAGGTGGTCTATTACTTCAAGGGTTATTTCGCGGTCGCGCGCCAGGTCGGCGATCCGGTGTCCTTCGCCGTGCCCTCGGGCAACTTCGGCAACATCTACGCCGGCCACATCGCGCGCAGCATGGGCCTGCCGATCCGGCGCCTGATCCTCGCCACCAACGAAAACGACGTGCTGCACGAGTTCTTCCGCACCGGCCACTACCGCGTGCGCCCGCCGCAGGAAGTGCGGCAGACCTCCAGTCCCTCGATGGACATTTCCAAGGCCTCCAACTTCGAGCGCTTTATCTGGGACCTCATGGACCGCGACGGCCCGGCGGTTGCGAAACTGTGGCAGCGCCTCGCGGCGGACGGCGAGTTCGACCTGTCGGCGACGCCGTACTACGCCAAACTCGCGAACAGCGGCTTTGTCTCCGGCTCGAGCACCCACGCCGATCGCATTGCCACCATCCGCCGCGTGCACAAGGAACACGGCCAGATCGTCGATCCGCACACAGCCGACGGCATCAAGGTCGGCCTCGAACAGCGCGAGGCGGGCGTGCCGCTGGTCTGCCTCGAGACCGCGCTGCCGGCCAAATTCGCGGAAACGATCCAGGAAGCCATCGGCCGTGAGCCGGCGATTCCGCCCGGCCTGGCGGACCTCATGCGCCGGCCGCAGCGCTTCAGCGTCATGGACCCCGAAGCGGACGCGGTGCGCGCCTTCATCACGGCCCAGGCCAAGGGCTGACCCCTGCCGTTCCGTGAAGGGCTGCCGTTGACTTTGCCGGCAGCGGGTTTAGGCTATCCCGCAGACATTATTCCGGCGGAGGTGGATATGCAGATCAAACCGGTTATGGCTCTCTCGGCGTTGGTGGCGGCCAGCGCATTCGCGCTACCCGCACCCGCGCAGGTCACCTGCGTCCCCAAACCTGCCGGCGGCTACGATTGCATGGGCAGCGTCGGCAATGCGCCACTGGCGTGGCCCAGCACCGTCGGACCGGGTCCGGTGGCGCCGTTGCCGTCCGGCGGGGGCAACACTGCACCGGCTGCCCCCCTGCTGCAGAGCGGCCCGACGCCGCCCGCGGTCACCGTTTACGAGGGTGCGAATACGCGTGGCAACGCCGTGCCGCAGACGCTGCCGCCGCCGCGCCAGGCGCAGCAGCCGGCTGGTCCGCTGGGCGGCAGTTCCTACGGCGTGGTCCGCCCGGTTCCGGGCGGCGGTTTTGCGACCTACGACATCCCGAGCGGGCAAATCGGCGGCGCCGTGCCCATGGGCGGCGACGGCGGCTACTTCTATTACCGGCCCTGACAGCTGGGCGGTCGGGTCAGTCTCTGAACCGCATGGACAGGTCCACGGCCTGAACGTCCTTCGTCAGCGACCCGATCGAAATCCGGTCCACACCGGTTTCCGCGATCGCGCGGACAGTGTCGAGTGTCACCCCGCCTGAGGCTTCCAGTTCGGCCCGGCCCGCATTCAGCGCCACCGCGCGGCGCATCGTTTCCAGGTCCATGTTGTCCAGCAGCACCATCTTCGCGTCGTTGGCCAGCGCTTCTTCAAGCTGGGCCAGCGTTTCCACTTCGATCTGTGTCCAGATCTCCGGCGGCGCCACTTCACAAGCCGCGGCCAGCGCCTGACGCACGCCGCCGGCCGCAGCGATGTGGTTTTCCTTGATCAGCATCGCGTCGTGCAGTCCCATGCGGTGGTTGGCGCCGCCGCCCATGCGCACCGCGTATTTCTGCGCGACGCGCAGGCCGGGCAGGGTCTTGCGCGTGTCGACGATCTTCGCGCGCGTGCCGTTCACGACCTCGACGTAACGCCGGGTTGCGGTCGCGACCGCCGAGAGCGTCTGCAGGAAATTGAGCGCGGCGCGTTCACCCGTGAGCAGCGCGCGGGCCGGACCTTCGAGAACTGCAATCACCGCGCCCTGTGGCACCGCAGCACCGTCATCAAACTGCCATGTGATGGCAATGGCAGGGTCCAGACGCCGGAACACGGCTTCAAACCATGGCTTGCCGGCCAGCGTGCAGGCCTCGCGGGCGGTGATGTCGGCGCGCGCATGCGCGGTTTCCGGCACCAGTCGCGCGGTCCAGTCGCCGCCGCCGACATCCTCGGCGAGGGCGGCATCCACGTTACGGGTGATTTCGGCTGTGAGGTTCATGTTTATGCACTACAGTAGCGCACGTAGTTTAGCCGACGGAGCGTGGACATGGACGGCATGGTGGGCGCTATGGCGCATGGCGCGGGCACGATCATCGGCATTGCGCTGCTGGCGCTGCTCGTCTTCTGGTTTGTCCGCGACATCACGCAGAAGAAGCACACGGTTCTGCGCAATTTTCCGGTCATCGGGCATTTTCGCTACTTCTTCGAGGAACTCGGCGAATACTTCCGGCAGTATTTCTTCGCGGGCGACCGCGACGAGATGCCTTTCAATCGCGCCACGCGGAGCTGGATTTATCGCGAGGCCAAGAACGAGGGCGGCATCATCGCCTTCGGTTCCACCAACGACCTGCGCGAGCCGGGCTCGATCCTGTTCGTCAACCACCCCTTTCCGGTGCTCGAGGAAGAGCGCCAGGCGACGCCCTCGCTCAGGATCGGCGAGGGCTATTGCCGCTATCCTTTCGAGGCGCGCTCGGTGGTGAACGTGTCGGGCATGAGTTACGGCGCGATCTCGGCGCCGGCCGTGCGCGCGCTGTCGCGCGGGGCGGCCGAAGCCGGCTGCTGGATGGATACGGGAGAGGGCGGACTGTCGCCGTTTCACCTGGAGGGTGACTGCGACATCATCATGCAGATCGGCACCGCGAAGTACGGCATCCGCGACATCAACGGCGAGTTTTCGCCGGAACGGGCGAAGGAGCTGGCGCATTCGGTCAAGGCCTTCGAGATCAAGCTGTCGCAGGGCGCGAAGCCAGGCAAGGGCGGCGTGCTGCCGGGCATGAAGGTGAGCGAAGAGATCGCGAACATCCGTGGCATCCCGGTCGGCCAGGATTCGATCAGCCCCAACCGCCACCACGACATCGACAACGTGAACGAGCTGCTCGACCGCATCGCGTACATCCGCGAGCTGACCGGCCGGCCGGTCGGGGTG
>JBOIEQ010000084.1:0-18360 GCA_050741255.1 Burkholderiales bacterium
AGATTGACCTCATGACCAAGAAATTTCGCATCTGGCTCGCGGCGTTGGTGGTGGGGGCGGGAATGGCCGGCCCGGCCACTGCAGCGTTTTACGATGTTGGCGACCTGACCAGCGTTCCGATCTATGTCAACACCTCGCCGCTGTTTGCGTTCGGCGCAAGCATCAACGACACCTACCAGTTCACCATCCCGGGCAACGGCAGCTTCAGTTCGATTGTCTCGAGCCTGGAGTTCGGAGTGCTGAGCCTCGGCAACTTCATGCTGCATCTGAGCGGTCCGGGGCTTAACGCGACGTTTCTTCCGGACGCTGCCCAGTTCATCAAGACGGGAAGCCTGTTCCTGGCGGGTGGGACTTACCTGGCCAACGTGACGGGTGTAGCCACGGGCACCGCGGGTGGTCTGTACAACATCCAGATGGCCGCGCAGGTGCCGGAACCCTCGGAATGGATGATGATGCTGGCCGGTCTGATCCTGGTCGGTTTCATGGTGAAGCGCCGCAGCGAACTGCTGTAAGCCTTTTCCGTCCGAAGGAGTGATGCGGTACCAACTGCATCACTCTTTTTTTTTGAGTCGTCCGGCGCTGCCCTTGCGATTCACCTTGCCGCGCTGACACCGGATTTCCCTGCCTCACCCAATCGGTCCAGGAGTCGGATGACGGCAGTCTGGTTCCCGCCCACGAGCACACCCGCCATAAACGGTCTCCGGTTGAACGCATTCAGCAGCCTTGCCCTTCTTGTTCTCGCCACCGGTCTTGCCGCGTGCGGCAGCGGTAGCGACGCGGCCAAGTCCGCCTCCCAGGTGGCCGCCAAGGTCAACAAGCACGAGATCTCGGTCCATCAGGTCAACAGCGTGCTCTCGCGCTACCAGGGGCTGCCGCCGGAAGGCATCGGACAGGCCAAGTCCCAGGTGCTCGAGAAGCTGATTGACCAGGAACTGCTCGTGCAGAAGGCCATGGACACCAGGCTCGAGCGCGATCCGCAGGTGCTGCAGGCCATCGAAGCCACGCGGCGGCAGATGCTGGCGCAGGCTTACGTCGAACGCACCGTGGCCTCGGTGCCCAGGCCCTCCCCGCAGGAAGTACGGACGTTCTACGCCGAGCATCCCCAGTTGTTCCGCGAGCGCAAGGTCTACCGGTTGCAGGAGTCTTCCGTGGCTGCAAACCAGGAGCAGGCCCGGAAGTTGCAAGCGGACGTGGGCAAAGGAAAGTCCATGAGCGAGCTCACTGCCTGGCTGAAGGCGCAGGACATCCGCTACAAGTCCAGCATGGTGATGAAGTCGGCCGAACAGCTTCCGCTGGATGTGCTGCCGCAGTTCCATGCGGCCAGGGAAGGGCAGATCTTTGTGTTTCCGGCCACCAATGGCTCGACCTCGCTGGTGCAACTGGTGGACACGCAATCGATGCCGCTGACCGAGCAGGAGGCAACGCCCTACATCGAGCAGTTCCTGCTGAACCAGTTGCGCGGCAAGTTCGCCGAGAAGGAACTCAAGGAGTTGCGCACCGCTGCCAAGCTCGAATATGTCGGGGAATATGCCAACCGCCCGGCCGCCGCCGTGGCGCCCGCGGCGATACCCGTCACCGGCACCACACCCGCGAGCGATTTCGTCGGTCGTGGACTCTCGGGCATGAAATGAGCGCAGCCCCGGTTTCTCCCGGTTCACTCCCGGTTACCCTGATTCGTCGCTGCAGCGCGGCGTGTGCCGTCTTTCTGGCCGCGTGGTTGCCGTGGGTGCCCGAGGCCAGCGCCCAGCTTCAGAAGCAGGAGTACCAGCTCGGCGCCGGCGACGTCGTCAAGATCACGATCTTCCAGAACCCCGACCTCACCACCGAGACGCGCATCGGCGAGTCCGGTTCGCTCACCTTCCCGCTGGTCGGCGACGTGAAAGTCGGCGGCCTGACCACGGCCGCGGCCGAGAAGCTCATCGCCCAGCGCCTGAAAGACGGCGGCTTCGTGCAGCAGGCGCAGGTCAACCTGATCGTCCTGCAGTTCAAGGGCGTGCAGGTCTCGGTGCTGGGGCAGGTGAACAAACCGGGCCGCTATCCGGTGGAAGGCGCCGTGCACAAGGTCACCGACATGCTGGCCCTCGCGGGCGGCGTGACGATGCAGGGATCCGACACCATCACGCTGGTCACCTCGCGCACGGGCCGGGAAGAACGCATCGAAATCGACCTGCCCGGCATGTTCAACGCGGGCGACCTGCGCAAGGACATCACCGTGTCGAACGGGGACCTGATCTACGTGCCGCGCGCCCCGGTGTTCTACATCTACGGCGAAGCGCAGCGGCCCGGCCAGGTGCGCCTCGAGCGCGACATGACGGTCATGCAGGGACTGGCCGCCGGCGGCGGGCCCACCGCGCGCGGCACCGAGCGTGGCATCAAGCTCCACCGCCGCGACAAGAGCGGAAAACTGGAAATCCTCAAGCCCAGGGTGACGGACATGCTGCAGCCGGACGACGTCATCTACGTGCAGGAAAGCCTGTTCTAGACGCGCCCCAGGGGAAGACATGGACATCCGTCAGTTTCTGATCATCCTGCGTGCGCGCCGCAAACTCATCGGCATCACGCTGGCCGTCACGGTCGGCCTCGCCATCCTGCTGAGCCTGGTGTTGCCCAAGGCCTACACCGCGACCGCCTCCGTGATCGTGGACGTCAAGACCGACCCGATCGCCGGGATGGTGCTGCCGGTGCAGATGATGACGAGCTACATGACGACCCAGATCGACGTCATCACCAGCCAGCGCGTCGCGCTGCGCGTCGTCGATCTCCTCAAGCTCGCCGAGAATCCCACCGCGAGAGAGCAGTTCGAGAGCGCGACGGGCGGCAAAGGGTCAATCCGCCACTGGCTGGCCGAGCTGTTGCTGAAAAAAGTGACGGTGAAGCCCTCGCGCGAGAGCAACGTCGTCGACATCGAATTCAGGGCCGCGGATCCGGACTTCGCTGCCGTCGTGGCCAACACCTTCGCGCAGGCCTACATCGACACCAACCTCGACCTGCGGGTAGAGCCCGCGCGCCAGGCCGCGGCGTGGTTCGACGGCCAGATGAAGACATTGCGCGACAACATGGAAAGCGCGCAGGCCAAGCTGTCCAAGTACCAGCGCGAAACGGGCATCGTGGCGACCGACGAGCGGCTGGACGTGGAAACCGCGCGCCTGTCGGAACTATCGACCCAGTTGGTCGTCGCGCAGGCCGCCACCTACGAGAGCCAGAACCGCGAGCGCAAGGCGAAAGAGCTGCTGACGAGCGGGGCCTCAGCCGACGAACTCGCGGAAGTGCTGAACCAGCCCGGGATCATCGGCCTGAAAGCCGAGATCGGCCGCGCCGAAGCCAAGCTGCAGGAGCAGGAGTCGCAACTCGGCAAGAACCATCCCCAGATCCAGCAAGGCCAGGCCCAGCTCGCGGAGATGCGCAAGAAGCTGGTGGGCGAGATCGGCAACATCACCAAGAGCATGGGCAACACCAACACCATCAACCAGCGCCGCGAGAACGAGATCAAGGCTGCCCTGGAAGCGCAACGCAAGAAGGTGCTCCAGGTCAAGCAGCAGCGCGACGAAGTGAGCGTGCAGTTGCGTGAGGTGGATGCCGCGCAGAAGGCGTTCGACCTCTCCATGTCGCGCTTCACCCAGAGCAAGCTCGAAAGCCAGACCAACCAGACCAACATCATCCTGCTCAACCCGGCGATGGCGCCGTTGAGTGCTTCCTTCCCGAAGCTGTTCCTGAACGTGGCGCTTGCGCTGGTGCTCGGGACGATGCTCGGCGTGGGTCTGGCCTTCGGCCTGGAGTTTGCCGATCGCCGCGTGCGCAGCGCGGACGACCTGCGGGCGATGTTCGACCTGCCGCTGCTCGGCGTGCTGGCCAGAGAGCGGCCGCGCCGCCGGCCCGCGGCTGTGACGCAAGCCTTTGTTCAGCGGTTGAGGGTGTTCGCGGAGACCTTCCTCGCGCGCCGCCGGAAGGCGGTGGCGGCATGAGCGCCGTGGTGAAGCCGGTGAACCTCGCGCCCAGGCCGCCGGGCGCCGATGCCGCGTCTCCCGCGCTACAGATGCCCGACCGTTCGATCGGCGCCATCCTGGTCGATGCGGGCAAGCTGTCGGTCGAGGACGCGGAACGCATACTCGCGCTGCAGAAGCGCGAGGACCTCCGCTTCGGCGACGCGGCCATCCAGCTTGGCCTCGTGAAGCCCGAGGACATCCAGTACGCGCTCTCGCAGCAGTACGACTATTCCTACCTGCCGCCCGGCGAGTACGACCTCAGCCGGGAACTGGTGGCGGCTTTCGTTCCGTTCTCGAAGGAAGTGGAAGCCCTGCGCGCATTGCGCAGCCAGTTGATGCTGCGCTGGTTCAGCGCGGCCCCGCAACGCAAGGCGCTGGCGATCGTCAGTACGCTGCGCGGCGAGGGCCGCAGTTTCCTCGCGGCCAACCTCGCCATCGTCTTTTCGCAACTGGGCGAGCGCACCCTGCTGATCGACGCCGACCTGCGCCAGCCGCGCCAGCACGAACTGTTCGGCCTGCCGAACAAATCGGGCCTGTCGAGCCTGCTCGCGGGCCGCAGCGAGCATGACGAAGTGCAGCGCATCGTGGCGTTCCGCGACCTGTCCGTCCTGACGGCGGGGCCGGTGCCGCCGAATCCTCTGGAACTGCTCGGGCGGCCCGCACTGCCGCAGTTGCTGGCGCGTTTCACGGGCGAATTCGACGTCGTCCTGATCGACACGCCCGCCGGTATCGAAAACGCCGACGCGCAGACGGTGGCCGCCCGCGCCGGTGCCGCCATCGTCGCCGTGCGCCAGGACCACGTGCGCGCCCGGCAGGTGGACGAGTTGATCGGCGGCCTGGCCTCCGCCAATGCCCAGCTGATCGGCACCGTTCTCACGTCATTCTGAAACTACCCCCGCTGATGTCTTCGATCTGGCGGAACGGCGCAGTGCTCCCCGCGACCTTGGCCATCCGTTCCTGGCACTGGCTGCCGCTGGCCCTGGGTCTCGCTGTCCTCTACCTGCCGACCTTCTACGGGCTGAACCGCACGCTCTGGAACGAGGACGAACACGCCCACGGCCCGCTGATCCTGCTGGTCGTGCTCTGGCTGTTCTGGAAGTTGCGCCAGGACTTCTTCTCGGCGGCCGATCGGCCGGCGACGGTACCGGGTGCGCTGGCCCTCGGCTTCGGCCTGCTGCTGTACGTCATCGGCCGCTCGCAGTCCATCGTGCTGTTCGAAGTGGGTTCGCTGATCCCGGTATTGGCCGGGCTGGTGCTGCTGACAAAGGGTGCTGAAGCGCTGCGGCGCCTGTGGTTCCCGCTGCTCTTCATCGTGTTCATGGTGCCGCTGCCCTTCATTGTCACCGACGCGCTCACGGGCCCGCTCAAGCGGCAGGTCTCGATGATCGCCGAATACCTCCTGTACGCGGCCGGCTACCCGATCGCGCGCGACGGGGTGATCCTCATCGTCGGGCAGTATCAGTTGCACGTGGCCGATGCCTGTTCCGGACTCAACTCGATGTTCTCGCTGTCGGCGATCGGTCTGCTCTACCTCTACCTGATGCAGCACCGGAGCCGCTGGCGGAACGCCTTGCTGATCGCCAGCATCCTGCCGATTGCGTTTGCCGCCAACATCGTGCGGGTGGTGATCCTGATCCTGATCACCTACCACCTGGGCGACGCGGCGGGGCAGGGCTTCGCGCACGGCTTTGCCGGGATGGTGCTGTTCGTCATCGCGCTGCTGCTGTTGTTTGCCTTCGACAGCGTGCTGGGCGCGCTCTTTTTCCGCCGGAAGCTGGCATGACCAACGTCCGCGCCGTCGGTATTGGGCTGTGCATGCTGTTCGCGGCCGGCCTGGCGTTCGCGCTGACGCCGACCGAGAAACTCGCCGACAGCGCGGCCCGGGCCAGGCTTGAAGAACTGATCCCGCGCGAGTTCGCCGGCTGGCGCATCGATCCCACGGTGGTGCCGCTCACGAGCCCCGATGTCGAAGCGCGGCTCAGGCACCTCTACACCGAGACGCTGGCCCGTACCTACATCAACGCGCGCGGCGAACGCATGATGCTGTCCATCGCCTATGGGGTCGACCAGCGCGACGGATTGCAGGTGCACAAACCGGAGTCCTGCTATCCCGCGCAGGGTTTCAAGCTGCTGGGGATCAACCCCGGTGTACTCGATACCCGCTTTGGCGCGATCCCGGTCTTTCGTTTGGAAACGGCCAAGGGTCCGCGCTGGGAGCCGGTGACGTACTGGACGACGGTCGGCGACAAGGTCGTGGCCGGGTCCATGCAGCGCAAGCTGGCGGAGCTCCACTATGCGAGGGACGGTGTGATCGCGGACGGCCTGCTGTTCCGCGTGTCCTCGATCGACCGGGACAGCGCGGACGCTTTCGCCCGGCAGTCGGCGTTCACCGGCGCATTGCTGGAGGCGGTGGACCCGGCGACGCGCAGGCGCCTCGCGGGCCTTGAGGAACCGGGCTGAGGATGGGCGCCCCTCAATCCGTTGCCAGTGTTCCCGGGTTGGCCGCAGGCGCAGGAACCAAGTCTGACATGCCGTCGAACGATTCCCTGCACCGCAAGGTCATGTCCGGCCTGTTCTGGTCGGTCACCCAGAGCTGGGGCGGCAAACTCATTGCGCTCGCGCTCTTCATGGTGCTCGCGCGGGTGCTCGATCCGCACGAGTTCGGCGTGTTTGCCGCGGCGATGGCGGTGCTGGCGTTCCTCAATATTTTCGTCGACCAAGGCTTGGGCGAAGCGATCGTACAGCGTCCACAGGTCACGCCGCAGTTGCTGAATACGGTTTTCCTGTTGAACCTGGTCATTGCCGTGATCATTGTCGGCATTGTTTGGGTGGCCTCGCCATTGATTGCAGCCCGAATGGGTATCGAGGAATTGACCGACATACTGCGTGTGGCCAGTGTCATTCTGCCGGTCAGCGCGCTGTCGTTCAGTCAGCAGGCGATGCAGCGGCGCAACTTTCACTATCGCTGGCTCGCTGCCTGTACGCTGGCGTCCATCCTGATATCGGGCGCGCTCGGCATCTGGCTCGCATTGCATGGCTACGGCGCGTGGAGCCTCGTTGTTCAGGCAACGAGCGCGGCCATGGTGACCACCGTGTTGCTATGGCTAAAGCCCCAGTGGTCGATTTCGTTTGAGACTGATTTCCAGGGCGCGAAGCCACTGCTGGTATACGGGTTTAATCGCCTCGGTATGAACCTGCTCGATTTTGCGAATACCCGCTACGTTGAGCTTTTTCTTGCCGTCGCACTCGGGCCGGCCGCGCTCGGCATCTACCTGGTGGGCGTGCGCGTCTACCAGGCGCTGATGCAGGCGTTGAGTTCGGCAATTCTGGATGTTGCGCATAACGGATTTTCGCGGCTAGCACACGACAAAGCACGGGTTCGTGCCGCCTACTACAAAGCCATGACGGTAACTGCCGCCATTGCGGTACCGGCCTTTATCTTTCTCGCGATGCTCGCGCCCGAAGCCACGCTCCTCTTCTTCGGAAACCAATGGCGAGCCAGTGCGGATGTCATGCAACCCATGGCTTTGCTGGGCGCAATACAAGTGCTCCAGTTCTACAACGGAACGGCTTGCAATGCCTTGGGCAAGCCGTCGATCAGCTTCTATTTCATGATATTCAAGACGATGGTTACCTTTCTGACGCTGTGGCTGGTCCGTGATCAGAGCCTGCTGACCATCGTTTACTGGTACGTCGGCAGCCAGATCGCCACGACGCCGGTGAGCTTCTACCTGATATACCGTGTTCTAGGTGTTTCGGTCGCGGTGATCATTAAACGCATATGGCCGTATCTGCTTGCCTGTCTGGCGGCAGCGGCGATGATGGAAGGAATCAGACTTCTGGGGATCGCGTCGGAGTGGTTGAGCGCGTCAAGACTCCTGCTGCTGGCCTCGGTCGGTGTCACAGTTTACGTCGCATTTGTTGTGTTGATCGCGCGGCGCGAAGTTGGTGATTTGCTCTCGTCCTTGCGGAGGCAAAGTGACTGATGCCGTGAGTGGCGTGACGGTCAAGAGTGGCTTGCCTTCAATGAAGGGTGCTCCGCATGAAAGAGGCCCGTTGCGGAAGCTGCTGGGCCGGGTCAAGCACGACGTGCGTGTCTGGCTGGCCGTGAAGCGCCTGATTCGTCAATGGCGCGAGCTAGCCCAAGACAACATATCGAAAGAGAGTGCGGGTTTGATCAAACGCCTGATCATTCTGCCTACAGACCCTTTCACCCTGGTAGGTTCCAAGGGCGATGAGGCCATGATCCAGGGGGTGGTGCAGCGTTTAACATCGTTCGAGCCGACGCTCAGGGTGGGCATGGTCACGGCGTCAACGGAGGCGAGCGGCATCGCGTTGCGAATGGGGTTTGAGCCGCTGCCGATCTGGTCGGAACCCTGGGTGCTCGGGAAATTCGTCAGCGAACTGTCCGAGTTTAGTCCGGATGCGCTGGTTGTCATCGGCGCCGATGTGATGGACGGCTATTACTCCCCCAATACGGCTTTGAGGCTGCTCGCGAGTGCGGACATCCTGGCTCGCAGGGGCGTGAGGGCTACGATCACCGGGTTCAGCTTCAATAGAACGCCAAGCCCCCATCTCAAGCCCGTTTTTGACAATGCATTTGCCGCCCTGCGGATTAATATCAGAGACAGCCCATCTCTGGAGCGTTTCCAGCGTTTCAGCCGGACCGCGGCAACGTTGGTGGCCGATGTCGCCTTCATGTTGCAGCCGGATGCCCGGTCTCCGAAAGTGGCGGCGCTCTCCGAATGGATCGCCGGAAGACGCTCGGCTGGCGACGCTATTCTTGGTTTCAACATTCATCCCATGCTCGTCCGGGACGGCAGCCCCTCGCAAGTCCGCTTGCTGGTGGATGCAGCTACTTGCGCGTTGAGACAGATCTCTCAGGATCATCGAGTCAGTGTCGTGCTGCTTTCGCATGACGAACGGGGTGCCGTAGGCGACGATGTCTGTCTCGGGCCGCTGTACGAGGTGATCCATGGCGATATGCCGGAGCGGCTTGTTTATCCGCGCGCGAGTCTCTCGGCGGGTGAACTGAAGGCGGCTGCGGGACTGATGGACGGTGTTTTCACGGGGCGTATGCACCTGGCGATCGCGAGTCTTGGCATGGGCGTGCCGGTCGCAGCCCTGACCTATCAGGACAAGTTTCAGGGGCTCTTTGATCATTTCGGTCTGCCGTCGTCGCTGTTGCTCACGCCCGAGCAGGCCATCAAGCCAGGCCAGTTGGACGCGACTCTGAAGGTATTCGTATCCGATCTTCCGCAGTTGCGCCGGACGGTCGCGGAAGCGCTGCCCTCGGTATTGCGTGCCGCCGAGCGCAATTTCGCTGGTTTGGTGCCAGACGTATCGACCCACCATCAAAGCAATGCGCTGGCATGAAACCGGCGAGTGAGTCCATGCCACCGACGTATAGCCACCACCGTAACGACATGACCGTTTGCGGTTCGCCGGTCGATCTCCGCACCCCCTCCGGTGATCTCGCCGGGGGTGTGCTTCCTGTGCCCGGCCGCACCGCCGCGGCCAGGGAAAAGCTGCTCATCGTGAGTGCCCGCTGGTCGCATCTGGGCGGCCACAGCGGCCTTGCGCCGCTGGCGGAAGCGCTGGCCACGCATTTCGACGTGGAGCGCGTGCAGCCCTCCACAATGGACAAGCTGCGCGTATTTTTCAGCCGAGCCTTTCGTTACGCAGGCGAGAAGGTGCTGGGGAAAGCCCGCTCATCGAGCTGGAATCCCTTTTACAACCGCGTCGGCCTGCTGCTCGAAACGGCGGCGAAGCGCACGCTGAAAAGCGGCCAGTACGACGTCGTGCTGTTCGAGGCCTTCGAGGACCATTTCAACGCGTTCCGGCATTCGGCCGGCTGGATCGGCCGGACCCGGATCGCCGCTGTATCCCACCAGCCGCCGGCGTGGTGGCGGCTGTACGGTACCTCCAGTGAGGTGTTCGACCGGGTTGATACGCTGTTCGTGCTGTCCACGGCCGCCGAGCGCTACATGAAGACCGAGCTCGGGCGCGGCAACGTGCACTTCATTCCTCACGGCGTCGATACCGAGTTCTTTATCCCGTCGGAAGGAGAGCAGGCCGGCGGCGCGGTCAATATCGTCTTTGCGGGCTTGTGGCTGCGCGACTTCCGGCTGCTGAAGGACACCATCGGGCGCTTGTCGGACCTCGCCTCGCGCGTGACCTTTCATCTCGTGGTGCCCGAGTTCGCGCGGACCCAGGACGCGCATTACGCGCTCGCCGTCTTCGACAACGTGCGGTGGTATTCCGGTTTGTCCGACACCGCATTGCGCGACCTTTACCAGCGTGCGGATCTCATGTTCCTGCCGCTGATCGACTCCACCGCCAACAATTCCCTGCTGGAGGCGATGGCGGTGGGGCTGCCGCTGGTGGTGTCGGACGTGGGCGGGGTCCGCGACTATCTGGACGACGATGGCGCGGTGTTCGTTTCGCCGAACACCGCCGCATCCGCCGCCGAGCGGATCCGCTGGGCCATTGCCAACCCGGAGGACTGCCGCAAGCGGGCGGCGCACGCGCGGCGGAAGGCCGTCGAAACGCTGACCTGGGAACGGTTTGCCGTGGAAGCCGCGGCCGTGATCGAACAGGCGGGAAAGGGGCGGCGCGCATGATCAACGCCCATTTCTTCTGGCACGGCCCGGCCCTGAGCCTGTACGAGACGGCCTGCCTGACCTCCTTCGTGCAGCAGGGCATTGCGGTGAACCTGCACACCTTCAACCATGCCCTGAAGGTGCCGCAGGGCGTGACGCTGCGGGATGCGGCGGTCCTGGCCCGTCCCGAGGAAGTCCTGGCCTACACGCAGGGCGGCCACGCGCAGTCGATCGCGGCATTTACGGACATCTTCCGCTACCGGGTGCTGTCCAGGGCGCCGGGGTGGTGGTTCGACACCGATGTGTTCTGCCTGGCGCCGGCGCAACGCTACGCGGAGCTGCAGACGCTTTCGAAGGGACTGCTGCTCGGCCTGGAGGAAGCCGGCAAGGTCAACGGGGCCGTGCTGTACGTGTCCGATCCCGCGCTTGCGCAAGACCTGGAACGCCGCGCCGAAGCCATCGGCAAGGTGTTCGAATGGGGGGCGATCGGTCCGGGGCTGGTGACGAAGTTCATGCAGGCTTTCCCTGACCGCGTTACCGCGCTCGACCGGCAGTACTTCTATCCGATCCATTACCTCGAGGTCGAACGCTTCTTCCGGCCGGAGGACTGCACCGGTAGCCTGGCTGCGTGCGAGGGCGCGGTCTGCGTGCACCTTTGGAACGAATTCCTGCGGCGCTGGCGCATCCCGAAGAACCTGCTGCCGTGCGAGGGCAGTTATCTGGCGGGCCTCTTCGCAGGCGTCGGCGTTTCTGTCGCGCCGTCGGCAGCGCTGCCGAACGACACCTTCGAAGCGCTGCGGCACAACGGCGAGATCGGCCGGGTCGGCCACAAGGCCCTGCGCGTGGTCAGGGGCCTGAAGAAGGTCAAGGCCGCGGTCACGGGGCGCTGAGGTTCGGCATGTCATCCCTATACCCGACACGTTCACCGGCGGCTCTTGCCTCGCGCGGGGGCCTCTCCGACCGGACGCTGGAGCGCTGGTTCATGGCGGGGCTGCTGCTGATGCCGCTGCAATTCCTGACCCTGGGTCCCGCACAGTTGGGGCATTTCTGGGCGATGCTGCTGTTCGGGCTGATGATCTTCCGGCTCGATGTCCGGGTGCGGCCGGTCGAGATTTATTTCTACGCGTTCTTCATCGCCATGGCGCTGGTGGCGACTCGGTTCGGCGGCTACGAGCGCATCAAGTCCACCGAGCAGATCCTCAAGTTTGCGGCGGTCTATCCGGCTTTCTACCTGATCGGGCGGCTGGTCGGAGAGCGCTATCGAGAACGAGCGTTGCCCTACGGCTACGCGTTCGTCTGGTGCTTTATTGCGTTCGAATACGCGGTGCAGTTCTTCGAGGTGCCGTACCTGTATCAACTGGTGACGTTCGCGCAGGGGGCTCTTCACGGCACCTTCAAGGAGCGCAACTGGTTCGCCATCTTTGTCTTCCTGCTCACCTACCTGCGGCTGCTTAAATCGAGGATCGGGACGCAGGACCTGCTGAAGTTCCTCGGGACGAGCGTGGTGGTCGCGCTGCTCAGCGGGTCCAAGACCATCCTGGTGGCCTCGGGCATCGTCGTGCTGTTTCAGGTGCGGGGACGCATCGTCGAGAAGGCGGTCATGCTCGGGTCGGGCGCCGCGCTCTACGTGTACCGGTTCGGCAACGAGTTGACAGGGCAGATGCTGAAGGTGCGCCTGGAAGACGAACGTGGTCTCGCCTTCAAGGCCGGCACGAACCTGATCAAGGACAACGTGTTCGGCTATGGCTTCGGTTTCGTGGAGGCCTACTTCTCCCGCTTCTGGTTCGTCGTGAAGGGCCTGGGCATGGGCACCAACTCGATCTTCTGCACGCCGCTCGACCTGATGATCATTGCGGGCGTTCCGGGCTTGCTGCTATGGATCGTGTTTTTCGCCGGTGTCGGCCTCGGGGCGGTCGGGTTGCTGGCGCCGGTGGCGGCGTGGTCGCTGCTGAACCCGCTGCACCAGTCGGAACTGGTGTACCTGTTCGTCGGCATCCTGGTGTCGTGGGGCCTGCAACGACCAACGGCGGAGACCGCAGCGCCGGCACGCCGCGGCGTGTTCGGCTTCCGCTCCCGCCACGCGGCATGAAGTTCTCCCTCGTCATGGCGACGCTCGGTCGCAGCGTCGAGATCGAGCGCTTGTTCGATACGCTGGCGCATCAGACGTACCCCAACTTCGAACTGCTGGTCGTCGACCAGAACGAGGACGACCGCGTGCGCAATCTGGTGGAGGCGTTCCGCGACCGGCTGGAGATCGTCTACCTGCGCTCCGAGAAGGGGCTGTCCCGCGCGCGCAACGTGGGCCTGCGCCACGTGCGCGGCGATCTGGTGGCGTTTCCGGACGACGATTGCTGGTACGCGCCCGGGGTATTGGCGCACGTCGTGGAGCAGTTCCGCGCCGATGAACGCCTGTGCGGCGTGACGGGGCGCAGCGTGGACGGCAACGGGGTGGCCTCCCAGGGCCGCTGGGCGACTGAGCCGCTGGCGGTGGACAAGCACAACGTCTGGACGTGCGCGACGTCGTATACGATCTTTCTGCGGACGGTGGCAGTGCAGAAGGCCGGCGACTTCGATGAAACGCTGGGCGTGGGCTCGGGCTCGCGCTGGGGCGCGGGCGAGGAAGTCAACTACCTCCTCAATGTGCTGGCGGCGGGGATGCCGGTCCGCTACGACCCGGCGTTGACGATCTTCCATCCCGAGCCCGTTGCGGTCATGGACGAGAAGGCGTTCTCGCGCGCGCGCCTCTACAACCGCGGCTTTGGCCGGGTGCTGGGCCTCAACGGCTATCCGTTTTATTTCGTGTTCTACCTGGTCTGCCGTTCGGTGGCCGGCTGCCTGGTCTCGGCACTGAAGTTCGATTTCAAGCGCGCGAAGTACTACTGGATCGCCGCGTCGCAGCGCCTGCTGGGCTGGGTGGACTGAGTCGCATGTCGATCACGGGCTACAAGGTGTATTCGGATCTGCGCTGGCCGGAGAAGACGGGGATCGGCCATGTGCTGACCTCGCTCGTCGAGCGCAAGCCGCCGCAGGTCGAACTGATCGACCTGCAGGTTCAGGGGCGCATCGGCAGCCCGTTTTCGCCGCTGGCGATAGCGAAGGCGCTGCACCGGGCCGCGCCCATTGCCGGCGACGGCATGTTCTGGAGCGCGGGCTTCGTGCCGCCCGCCGCCTGCCGCCTGCCGGTGGTGGTGACCGTGCACGACCTGACGCACCTGCGCTTCTACTCGCGCCTGCATACGGCTTACTACCAGTTGTTCTTCAAGCCGCTCTACCGGCGCGCCCACGCGATCGTCTGTGTGTCCGACTACACGCGGCGGGAGTTCCTGGCATGGTCGGGCATGCCGCCGGAGAAGGTGCACGTGGTCTACAACGGCGTCGGCAAGGCGTATGCGGAGAACCGGCTGACGCTCGGGCTGCCCTATCGCTACGTCCTCTATCCGGGCAACCACCGCGGCTACAAGAATCTCGACCGGCTCCTCGCGGCTTATGCGGCGTCCACGCTGCCCGCGCAGGGCATCCGCCTGGTGATGACCGGCGACGCCAATCCGGCGTTGCTGGCGCAGGCGCAGGCGCTCGGGGTCTACCCGCACCTGCACTTCATGGGAAGGGTGGCGGACGCGGATCTGCCCAGGCTCTACAAGGGCGCGCTGATGGTGGCCTTCGTATCGCTGTATGAAGGTTTCGGACTGCCGATCGTGGAAGGCATGGCCTCGGGCGTGCCGGTCCTCACTTCGAACGTATCGTCGATGCCGGAAGTCGCCGGCGACGCCGCGTTGATCGTCGACCCGACCTCGGTCGAAGCCATCACCGGCGGCCTGAACACGCTGGCGGACGATGACGGACTGCGCGCCGCGCTGGCGGAGAAGGGCCGGGCCCGGGTGGCGCGCTTCGACTGGGACCGTTCCGCGCGCGAACTCTGGGACCTTGTCGGCCACGCGGGCCGGGCCGGTGCCGCCAGTGCCGCGCGCGAGGCGCGCAGCAGCGGGGCCCTTGGATGAGGAACTATCGATGAGCACCCTCGGCCGTCTCAATCCGGTCATCGTCAACTACCGCACGCCGGACCTGACGCTGAAGTGCGTGGCCTCCATCCTGCGGATGGACGTGGCCGCGGCGGCGGACATCGTCGTGGTGGAGAACGCCTCTCCCGATGCTTCCGCGGAGCGGCTGGCCCGTGAACTGCCGCCGGGCGTGCGGCTGGTCGTCTCGGACCGCAACGGCGGCTTCGGCGCCGGCGTGAACATCGGCGGGACCGCGTCGGACCGCGAGTTCGTGCTCATCCTGAATCCGGATACCTACTTCGAGGATCGCAGCCTCGACCAGGCGCTGGCGGTGTTCGACCGCGAGCCGGATGTCGGCGTCGTCGGCCTCAACCTCGTCTATCCCGGCGGCGAGCGCCAGCATTCCGCGCGGCGGTTCTATTCCCTGCTGGACGTGATCGGGCGGCGCTTGCCCATTGGGCGTTTCTGGCCGATCAAGCCGCGCCTCGATCGGCACCTGATGGTGTCGGCGTGGGCGTCGGGCGCGCCCTTCGAGGCCGAATGGGTGATGGGCACCGGCTTTCTCATCCGCCGCGAGCTGTTTGCGCGCCTGGGCGGCATGGACGAAGCGTACTTCCTCTACATGGAGGACGTCGACCTGTGCGCGCGCGTCTGGCAGGCGGGCTTTCGCGTGGTGTGCGTGCCCGCGGCGAAGCTGGTGCACGATCACCAGCGCGGCAGCGCGGCGGGGCCTTTCAGCTGGGCCGGGCGCATGCACCTGCAGAGCCTGCGGCGCTTCATGAAGAAATTCCGCGTGCCGTTGTTCCGGCAGCCCGGTGTGCAGGGGCTGTGGCGCGGATGAGCGGGCGCTGCCTGCGGACGGCGCGGGCCTGCGTGTTGCTGGTCGCGGGCGTGGCGCTGAACGTGCAGGGCGCCGCGGCACCGGAGAGTGCCGTGATCCTCAACGGCGGTTTCGAATCCGGGAAGGCGCCGTGGTGGGGCACCACCGGCGACGTCGTGAAGGAAGGGGCCGCCGAAGGGCAGGCCGCCTTGCGTCTCACGGAAGGCTACGTCGCGCAGGACAAGCGCCCGATCGAGGGCGGCAAACGTTACCGCATCACCATGCAGATCCGTTCGGACGCGGCCCCGGACGGCGCGGTATTCGTGCAACTGAGTTACCGCGGCCCGGCCGTCGAGCCCGGCTGGCGCGGGCCGGTGCGCGTGGCCTTCAGCGCCGGCACGGAGCCCGCACTGTTCGTGACCGGCGGCACGCACGAGTGGAAACCGTTCTCCGTGGTGGTCGAAGCGCCGGCCAATGCCAACGAGATCCTGATCTACCTGCGCAAGAAGAGCGCCACGGCCGGCACGGCCTATTACGACGCGGACGCCGTCACGCCGACCGATGAGCCGGTGGTCGACGCCACGGAGCTGAAACGCAAGGAGCAATCGGCGCAACTGCTGCAGACCGGCGCGCCCGCGGCCGGCACGGATGCGGCATTGCTTGCGGCGATGGCGCTCGGCGCACAGCCGGTCCCGCGCACGCTGACGCTCGCTGCGGACGGGCAGGCGCGCTACCGCGTGCACGTGGGCGAGAACACCGACCTGATCACGCTCAACGCCGCGGCCGAACTCGCGCGCTATTTACAGCGCATCAGCGGCGGCAATTTCCTGCCGCTGTCCAACGACGCCAACACGCTGGCGGGGCCGCTGCTGATCGTCGGACGCGAGAACGCGCTGACGAAAAAACTCTATCCGGACCTGCCGTTCGATACGCTGGGCAGGGACGGCTTCGTCATCCGCTCGGTGGGTCCGCACGTGATCATCGCCGGCGCGACGCCGCGCGGCACCCTGTATGGCGTGAACTGGTTTCTCGACCGCAAGCTGGGCGTCAAATGGCTGAGCCCGGCCTACACTTACGTGCCGTCCGCGCCCACGCTCACGCTCGGCCCTCTGGATGAGCGCCAGTTGCCGCGCTTCGCTTACCGGGAAATCCTGAGCGTGGAGGGCGAGAACAAGCCGTTTCGCGCCCACAACCTGCTGAACGGCGAATCGCACGGCCCGTCGTTCCTGCCCTCGCCGCCCGAGATCAACAGTTGGGAGCGCGGCTGGCGCGCCAAGGGCGGTGAAGCCACCTTTCACCAGTTGCTGCCGCGCGAGCGCTACGGCAAGACCAACCCGGAATGGTTTGCCGGCGGGCAGGTGGCGATGATGAACACCGAGGTGCGGCGCATCATGGCGGAGTCGGTCGTCTCGCGGCTGCGGCAGGTGCCCGACTACAAGCGCGTCTGGTTCGACATCCACGATATGGACTGGGGCTGGGACATGGACCCGGCGAGCAAGGCATTTGCCGACAAGCATGGCGGCAACCCTTCTGCGCCGCGGCTCGACATGGTGATCGACATCGCGGACCGCGTGCGCGCGGTGCTGCCGGACGCGAAGCTCTCCTTCAACGCCTACCACTGGAGCTTCACGCCCCCGCAGGGCATGAAGGTGCCGGACTACGTGCTGGTGTTCCCGATGACGATCCACGTCGATTACAGCACACCGCTCAACCAGGGACGCAACGCGCAGCTGGGCAAGGATATCGCGGGCTGGAACGCGATCGCGCAGAACGTGCTGGTCTGGGATCACATCGCCAACTTCAGCGGCTTCATTCAGCCGACGCCCAACATTTACCCGATCGGCCGCAGCCTGCAATGGCTGGCCACGCTGCCGAACGTGACCGGGTATTTCGCCGAGGGGAGTTGGGACACACCGGGGGCGGAGTTTTCCAGCCTGCGCGTGTGGATGATGGCGCGGCTGCTCTGGAATCCGAAAGAAGACGTTGCTGCGCTGGTCGCCGAATACTGCCGTTATTACTACGGCGATGCCGGGCCGTTCGTGCAGCGCTACATCGATCTCATGCACGCAGCGATCGCGAAGAGCGGCGACGTGCTGGCCGAAAAATCGCAGATCGATCTTGCCATGCTGAACCTGGATTTCGTGCGGGCGGCGGATGCGCTCTTCGAGCAGGCCACGGCTGCCGTCGCCGGTGATCCGGTGTGGCTCGCGCACGTGCAGGAAGCCCGGCTGCCGCTGGACTACGTGATCCTCGTGCGGCGCAAGGAGTATGCCGACGAGGCGGCGCGCTTGCGCATCGCCTGGGACGCGGACACGGCGCGCCGCCTCGCGCGCTTCAACGACAATCTGAAGACATCGAAGGTGCGGCAATACCGGCAGGGCGGGGGAATGGCCGAACTCGCGGAACTGCTGGCGGTGGAACGCCGGACGGCCGACGTGCCCGACCTCGCGCGCGCCCTGCCCAAAGTGCAATGGGTGGACTTCCAGGACCTCAGCTTCAACCGCTACGACTCGGCCCGCATCGTGCAGGATGCGGCCGCCTCCGATGGCGCCGCGGTGCGGATGATCGGCAATTCCTCGACGTGGGCGGTGCAGTTCAAGCTCGACAAGCTGCCGAAGCAGGGCGCTTGGGACCTCTACGCGAGCGTGCGTGTCGACGCGGGCGGCGGTCAGGAGCGGGAGACCGGCGCACGGGTGGGATCTTACCCGCCGATGGGCCTGTTCAGCCAGAGTGCCATCGGGGAATCGAGTGACGGGCGCTACCGTCTGGTCAAGGTTCCCGGCGGGCCGTTTCGTCACGACCCCGATCATGGCAAAGGCGTTTACGTGCAGGCGGGCGGCACCAAACTAGTGAAATACGTGTACGTCGATCGCCTGCTCGCGGTGCGGGTGCGCGACTAGGCGCGCGCTGGTGCTTACGGGCTATTGCCCGCAGTCGTGCCCTGCCCGAGTATCAAA
>JBOIEQ010000085.1:0-17968 GCA_050741255.1 Burkholderiales bacterium
CCTCACGCCTCACCCCTCACGATTATCAGCGCGTCCGCCGCCACCACGCCCTGGCCGGCGGTGCCGACGAACACCGGGTTGATGTCGATTTCCGCGATGCGGTCCGCATGGTCCGCCACCAGCAGCGACAGGCGGGAGAGCGCGTCGGCCAGGGCATTCACATCGAGTGCCGGGCGGCCGCGGTAGCCGTGAAACAGCGGCGCGGACTTGAGATCGTCGATCATCTCTTTAGCCACGCGGGTATCGAAGGGCGCGAAGCGGTGCGTCACGTCGTGCAGCAGCTCGGTCAGGATGCCGCCCAGTCCCAGCGTCACCACCGGGCCGAAGTAGGGGTCGTTGATGGCGCCGACGATGACTTCCTGGCCGCTGGCCATCTGCTGGACGATGACGCCGTCGAGGCGGGCGCCGGGTTTGTAGCGTTTCGCGTTGGCCACGACTTCGCGCGCGGCCGCCTTCAGGGCGTCGAGCGAGGCGATGCCGAGCTTCACCGCGCCGGCCTCGGTCTTGTGCGGGACGTCGGCGGATTCCACTTTGACGGCGAGCGGGAAAGGGAAGGGCGCGGCATTCAGCTTCTCGACGGCTTCGGGCGCGAGCAGTTGTTCGCCCACCACCGGGATACCGTAGCGCGCCAGTACGCGCTTGGCAGCATATTCGGCCAGCGCGCCACTGGCCGGCAGCTCGATGGGCTGTCGGGCCACGACCCGCGCGGCCGGCGCCGGCGCCTGTTCGTAGCGCCGTTTTTTCTCGGCAAATTCCGCAAGCGCGCCCAGCGCATGCACGGTGCGGCCAGGCGCGAAGATGCAGGGCACGCCGTTCTCTTCCAGGTACGCCATCGACTCCCCATTGTCGTCGGGGGAGGTGGGCCAGTTGAGCAGCACCGGCTTGTCGCTCGCCTTGACGATGTCGACCAGCCGCTTCGACCAGCTCGGCATCGCCTTGCCGCGCGGTGAGCGCGTAATCAGTGCATCGATGTTCGGGTCGGCCAGTGCCGTGCGGATCACTTCGCTGTAGGAGGCGAAGTTGTCGTTGTAGCCGTTGGCCGTGGCGTCGATCGGGTTCGCGGCGGACGCGAAGTCCACCATGATCTCTTTCAGCTTCTTGACCGTGTCGTCCGCGAGCGCCGGCAGTTCCACGCCGTTGAGTTCCGCGTGATCGGCCATCAGCACGCCGGAACCACCCGACAGCGTGACGAAGGCGGCCTTGCGGCTTTTCGGCAGGCGGCCGGGCATGAAGGCTTTCGCGAGATCGACGAGATCGTCGTTGTCATGCACCTCGATGAAGCCGCCTTCGCGGAAGGCGGTCTTGTAGAGCTCGTAGCCGGAGGTCATGCGCGCCGTGTGCGAAGTCATCGCCTGCTTGCCGACCGTCGAGTTGCCGACTTTCCAGGTGAGGATGGGTTTGCCGAGCTCCAGCGCGCGTTTGCCGAGCGCGAGCATCCGGCGACCGTCCTGGATGCCTTCGAGGAAAGCAACCAGGATGCGGACATCGTCGCGCTCGAGGTAGGCCTCCATGAGTTCCAGTGCGCCGACATCGGCCTCGTTGCCGGTGGAGACGACGTGGCTCATGCCCACGTTGTAATAGGACGAAATGGCGGCGATGCCGAAACCGAAACCGCCGCTCTGGGTGACCAGCGCCACCGGTCCGGGCTTGAGCGTCGTGAGCGCCATCGTTCCGCCGAAGCCGGCGCGCACGCCGTTGTTGAGGTTCATCGCGCCGAGGCAGTTCGGGCCGATCACGCGCACGCCGTGCCGGCGCGCGGCGGCGACCATGTCCGTCTGCAGCTTGCGTCCTTCCTCGCCGACTTCGCTGAAGCCGGCGGAGAAGACCACGGCGAAAGGGATGCCCGCCTTGCCGATGTCCTCGATGGCCGCCACGACGTACTTCGCCGACAGGGCGACGATGGCAAGGTCGCAGGGCTTGGGTACCGCCGCCGCGTTCGGGTAGCAGGGCATGCCGTGGATTTCCGGGTACTTCGGATTCACCGGATACACCTTGCCCTGGTAACCGTATTCGGTGAGCAGGCGCAGCGGCTGGCCGCCGATGCGGGTCAGGTCCTGCGAGGCGCCGATGACGGCGATGCCGCGCGGCTCGAAGAGCCGCGTGAAATCGGTGCGGGCGGCGTGCGCTGGGGAAAGCGGTTGGTTCAAAGGACTCCTCACTGCGGCTGACGGCAAACAAAACTCGCGCGGGAGGCGGGCAGATCAGCGGATCGTGATCGCTGCGATCGGGCGCGATGGCAGAGCGCACTACATGGCCGTGATCGTGGTGATTGCGTCGGACTGCACCGCAACGAACCGACTTACAGCCTTGATTTTTGCCCGGATGTTACCTTGATTCTCCCTCTTACGGGCGGCTACACTGGCCGCCGTTCAGAGACGGAGGAGATTATTCATGCATGCTCTCAAATGGTGCGCTGCGCTGATCGCCGGCCTCGCGGTCATGCCGGCGGCGGCGCAGCAGTATCCCGCCAAGCCGATCCGCCTGATCGTGGGTTTCGCGCCCGGCGGCGGCACCGACGTGCTGGCGCGCGCGCTTGCGCAGCAACTCACCGAATCGCTCGGTCAGACCATTGCGGTGGACAACCGTACCGGCGCGGGCGGCATGATTTCCGCGGAACTGACCGCCAAGGCGCCGCCCGACGGTTACACATTGCTCGTCGGCAGTGCGGCGGCCTTCGCGATCAACCCCAATCTGATGTCGAAACTCAGTTACGACCCGGTCAGGGACTTTACCCCCGTCGGCATGTTCGCCACGCTGTCGTATGCCGTGGACGTGCATCCCTCGCTGCCGGTGAAATCGATCCGGGAACTGGTGGCGCTCGCGAAGGCGAAGCCGGGACAGTTGAACTATGGATCCGCGGGGACCGGCGCTTCCACGCACCTGGCGATCGAGCAGTTTCTGCTCGCGGCGAACGTGCGCATGACGCACGTACCGTACAAGGGCAACACGCCGGCGATGACCGCCTTGATGAGCGGGGAGGTCGCCATGGTGTTCGATCCGGTGCTGACCTCGCTGCCGCAGATCAAGGCCGGCCGCATTCGCGCGCTGGCGGTGACCACCGCGAAGCGCTCCACGCTGCTGCCAGAGGTGCCGACGGTGGCGGAAGCGGGCTTGCCGGGTTTCGAGGCAGGGAACTGGTTTGGCGTGTTCGCGCCGGCGGGGACGCCGGCTGCGGTTGTCGACCGGCTGAACGGCGCGATCAACGCCGCCATGACCAGCCCGCAGATGAAGGATCGCCTGCTGAGTCAGGGTGCCGATCCGCTGTCGGGTACGCCGCAGCAGCTGGCCGACCTGGTCAGGAGCGAGTTGGCCAAATACGCCAAGATCGTGAAGGCGGCCAACATCAAGATCGAGTAAGCCGCGGAGCAGCCTGCGCGAGCGACGCTACTTGAGTTTGCGCAGATAGCCGATCACGGCGGCCGCCACGGCCGCGGGTTGCTCCGGCAGCAGGGCGTGGGCGGCGTTTGGAATCTGGACGATCTCGACCCGGTCGGCACCCCATTGGTCGCGGTAGCAGTGGATGCTGTCCGGCGGCGACAGCGGATCGCTCACCGCCACGACGTCGAGCACGGGGGCACTGCCCGCCGTCCACCATTCTTCCTTCGGCGTCGCTTCCGTTGCGCCGCGCTCCGCGTGCATGACCTCCTCGTTCCAGCCGCCCAGCCACATCCGTGCGTCGCTGGTCGGCGCGAAGAACACGTGCTGCAGGTGCTTGAGCCGCACTTCGTCCGGCAATGTCATCTCGTGGCTCTTGTTGATGGACTCGCGCAGTTCCGGCGCCAGCGGCCAGGTGTGGGTGGCGGCGAGCAGGATCACGGCTTTGACCATTTGGGGGTAGTCGGCGGCGGCGGTGCGTGCGACGAAGTTGCCGAAGGCGTGGCCGGCCACCACGAAGGTCTCGCCGCCGTCCTGTCGCACGACCTCCGCCACGTCGGCGGCAAGATCGTGCAGGGTGATGTTCTTCAGCGCCCCGGTGCTGGCGCCGAGCCCACGCGGTTGCGGGCGCAGCGCGCGGAAACCGGCAGCGGCGACCTGCGCTGCCAAGTCCTCGAAATCCTCCGCGCCGCGGCCGAGGGAGGGAATCATCACCACGCGCAGGCCGGTGCCCTGGGCGTGGACTTCGATCTGCGCGTTGCCGCGCGTGAACAGTTTGCGTTCGGAGGGCGGTGTTTTCATGGACGGGAAGTTGTCACAGGGTCGCAATCATGTTCGCCGGCGCGTTCAATGACGCCTCAGCAGTCCTTGTCGCGGGAAATGCCGGTACGGCCGCGGCGCTCGCGGCCGGCGATCACGTAGAACGCAAAATAGGCCGCGGCGGCGCAGGCGCCGAACACCAGCAGAAGCGCATTGCCGAGATCGCCGGTCATTGGGAAAGAGGTGAGGGGTGAGGAGTGAGGGAAGGGCAGACGCGGAGGTTCCCCCTCACGCCTCACCCCTTTCCCTTCACCGAATCAAATAGAGTCCCAGGAGAACACGTCCGCCGTCCGCTCCAGCGGCGGCAGGAAACTGCTCTTGAGGGCCGGCAGCATGTGCGTGGCGCAATCCTGTGGTGTCCAGCCTTCCGCCTGGTGGACGCTGCGGATCGGCCGCGACTGGCTCATGAGAAAGAGTTCGTTCTTGCGTACGCAGAATACCTGCGCGTTGACGTCCTTGGCGGCGTCGCTGCACAGAAACACGACGATCGGCGCGTTGTGCTCTGGCGTGACCTTCTTGCGCTGCTCGATGCGGGCAGCGGTCGCCGGATCCTTGGGCGGGATGGAGGCGGTCATGCGCGTCCACGCCACCGGGGCCACGCAGTTGGAGCGCACGTTGTAGCGCGCCATGTCCACGGCGATCGCCTTGGACAGCGCCACCATGCCGAGCTTGGCCGCGCCGTAGTTGACCTGGCCCATGCCGCCGATCAGGCCGGAAGTCGAGGTCATGTGCACCAGTGAGCCGGATTCCTGCTTGCGGAAGTGCTCCGCGGCGTGGCGGGAGGTGTTGAAGGCACCCTTCAGCATCACGTTGGTGACGGCATCCCAGTCCTGCTCGGTCATCTTGTGAAAGATAACGTCGCGCAGGATGCCGGCGTTGTTCACCACGCTGTCGATGCGGCCGAAGGTGTCCACGGCGCAGTCGATGATCTTCTTCGCGCTGGCGAATTCCGCCACGCTGTCGCTGTTGGCCACGGCTTCGCCGCCGGCCTTTTTGATCTCGTTGACGACCTCCTGCGCCGGCGTGGCGTCGGGATTCTGGCCTTCGAGCGACACGCCGATGTCGTTCACCACGACCTTCGCGCCTTCGGCCGCCGCGAGTCTGGCGATGGCGGCACCGATGCCGCGGCCCGCGCCGGTGACCACTACGACTTTGCCTTCCATCATGCCTGCCATGCGTGTTCTCCTTGAATGCGTGATGAGTAATGGGTGAGGAGTGATGAGTAAACCCGGTAGTGCTTAAGCCGTTGTCCCATTACCCATTACCCATTACCCATTACCCATTACCCATTACCCATTACCCATTACCCATTACCCATTACCCATTACCCATTACCCAGAAACCTCGGCTCGCCCGTTCGCCAGCACCGTCACGCTGCGCGCCGGCACGGTGGCGCGGAACGATGCGACCTTGCCGTCCATCCACATTTCCGTGCGGATCGTCTCGCCGGGGAAGACCGGCGAGGAGAAGCGGCCGTCCATGCTTTTCAGGCGCGCCGGGTCGTAAGCGCACAGCGCCTTCACCAGCGCGTGGCCGACGACGCTGAAGGTGGCACGGCCGTGCAGGATGGGTTTCGGATAGCCCGCCTTCTTCGCGTAGTCGGGCTCGGCGTGCAGCGGGTTGTAGTCGCCGGAGAGCCGGTAGATGAGGGCCGCCTCGGGGCGCGTTTCCAGGTCGCATACGTGGTCCGGCTTGCGGTCGGGAATCGGGTGCGAGGGTTTGACCGGGCCGGTGTCGCCGCCGAAGCCTCCGTCGGCGCGGCAGAAGGTCGTCGAGGCGAGCGTGCAGAGGAGGTCGTTGGACTTCTTCTCCCGCACTTCGGTTTCGGTATAGAGCAGGGCGCCCTTGCCTTCGCCCTTGTCGATGACGTGCGTGAGCTTCGTCTTGCCGGTGATGACGCCTTCGACCGGCAGCGGGCGGTGGATGCGGAAGCCCTGCTCGCCGTGCACCACGTGGCTGCGCGTAACGCCGCCGTTGGCGTCCACGTGCCACGGCCCGGGATAGCCGAGGATGATCGCCATCGTCGGCAGCGCGACCAGTTCCTTCTCGTAGACGAACTTGAGCTGGTGCGGATCGCAGGGATCGTGGCCGAGGCCGACGCCGAGCGCGTAGAGGATGGTGTCGCGGGTGGTGAGCGTCTGCTCGGTCGCGGGAATGTCGTAGGCCAGCAGCTTGCGGGGATCGAGCGCCATGGTGTGCGGTGTTCCGGGTGAGGGCGAGAACCTGTCGGAGAAAATCGGCCTGGCTGTGCTTTTCTGCTGGACGCCGGCACCGTAGGACCAGATGCGGGTCAGGTGCGTGCGGGCCGCGCGTCTTGGTGGCGCTTTTCCGGCGCTGCGATTGGCTCGTATACTATCACAGCGATTTTCTTCACTCTGAACCCGCGAGGAACACACGATGATCAAGGTTGGCGACCAATTGCCCGAGGCAACGCTCTGGGAGCTGCCCGTTGAATACGTGCACGGATGCCCGACCGGTCCGGAGGCGGTCAAGCTGCCGGAAGCGACCAAAGGCAAGCGCGTGCTGATTTTCGCGCTGCCCGGCGCCTACACCCGCACCTGCTCCAGCCAGCACGTGCCCGGTTACGTGAAGCACATCGCCGATTTCAAGGGCAAGAAGGTCGATGAAGTCTGGTGCGTGTCGGTGAACGACGCGATGGTGATGGCGGCGTGGGGCAAGGATCTCGGCGCGATCGGCAAGGTACGCATGCTGGGCGACGGCAGCGCCGACCTGGCGAAGAAACTCGGCGTCGATCAGGATCTGACCGCGCGCGGCATGGGCGTGCGCTCGCAGCGCTACGCGATGCTGGTGGATGACGGCGTGGTGAAACAGTTCCAGCTCGAAGCCCCCGGCAAGTTCGAGGTCAGCGGCGCGGACAAGATGCTGGCGCTGGTGTGAAGGCGGCGGACGCGAACCCGCTGGCCGACCGCGCGCGCTTCTCGGTCTGGACGCCGGACCGCATCCGGCTCATCGATCTCGACTTCCAGCACCACGTGAACAACGTGGCGTTTGCCTCGTTCTGCGCGACCGGGCGCTACAACTTCCTGCAGACGTACTTTCGGCCGCTGGTCGGGTTCGAGAACATCTTTTCGGTGGTGAAGCTCACCATCGACTACCTCGGTGAACTGCGTTATCCCGGCGACGTGGAGACCGGCACGCTCGTCCGCCGCTTCGGCCGCAGTTCCTTCGTGTTCGGTCAGGGCTTGTTCAGTGAGGGTGTGTGTGTCGCAACGTCGGAGGCCGTGATGGTCTACGTGGACGGCCGGACGCGCAAGGCGCTGCCCGTGCCCGCGGAGGTGATTGCGGCGATGGCCCCTTTTACGGAGTCACCGCCCGCGATCGCATGACCGGACGCCGCGCTTACGCGGGCGCAGGCTTTCGAAAGACTACGATCCGGTTGCTGTTCGTGCCGAGCCGGTTGTTGGCGACACCCCAGATGTTGGCCGTCTTGGTGAAGCGCTGGCGGTTGATCAATACCGCCTCGCACCTGAAGCCCGCGGCAAGTCCGAGCGGAACGACGTGGTCTTCCAGCCGGATCGCGCCCTTGCGCACCTCGCCGACCTCGAAGGCGAGCCAGCCGCCCGGCTCGGTGACGCGGCAGATTTCCGCGAACACGGGCTGCATCGCGGCCTGCCAGTCCGCGACGGTGCGCGACATGGTGATCCCGCGCCCGACCTGCTTCGCGTCCAACCCGTTAAACCAGCAGCGCAGCCAGTTGTCCTGCGCGTAATTCACCACGTCGAGGAAAGGCGGCGACGTCACCGTGAGTCGCACCGAGCCGCTGCGCAGGTCTGGCACGGCGGCGGCGGGGCCCGTCAGGAAACGGGCATCCGCCGCGGCGGCCCGCAGCCGCCGGCGCACCGCGGGCGTGAGCCCGCTCTGCAGCACGCGCGACTTGCGCAGGATCAGCGCGCGCACGTCGCGGTAATCGGGCCGCTGGTGCAGGCGCCGGTTGATGCGCCGCTGGTCCTCCCGCGACACGGCCTGGTTGGGCGGCAGGGTATAGACGGAAAAGAATCCCGGCGAGTGGCCGCTCAGGCGATTGGTGGCGACCATGCGGATCCAGCTGTCCACGTCGTCCTCTTCCTGCCGCCGCGCGCGCAGCGCGAGATAGCGGCGCAATGCCAGCAGTTCGCGCAAGGTGTTGCGGTGATAGAACATCGAGAGGTCCGGCGCCGCGCCGCTCGTGCGCGACCAGGGAATGTCCGCGAGCCGGGCCTCGATCGCCTCGAGCGCGGGCACGGTCAGGCGCGGCTGCACGAGCAGGCGGGCCAGCGGGCTCGCGTCGTTGGCCGCGACCCGCCGGCCGTGCAGCGCCGCCTCCAGCGCGGTGGTGCCGCGCCCGCTGAAAGGGTCGTAGACGCGGTCCCCGGGCCGGGTGAGGCGCCCGATGAAAAAGGCCGGGAGCTGCGCCTTGAAGCAGGCGCGGTAGGCGATCTCGTGCAGGCGCGAGGCCTGGCGCTGGCGGGCGGTCCACAACGCGCCCGCATACACCGGCACGGCGCCGGCCCCCCGCGCCGGCGGGGCCTGCGGATCCCGGGCGATGCCGCGCAACCACGCCGGCGTCTTCACCGGGGTGCCGCCGGTCGTGAAAAAGTGCCGCTCGTCGCGGTCCTCGGGAACGGTGGCCGGAGGTAAGAATGTCCTACAGACAGCCAGCGGGCGATCGAATAACTGTGATCGACTTCGACGCCTGAGCGGAGGGCCGCATGCCGCACGCCATCAGTGATCTGTTTTCCCGTCAGGGGTTTCTGCCGCACGGCGACTGCCTCGCATGGGCGCCCGATTTGCTGCGGGCACTGGTGATTTCCGATCTGCTGATCGCGCTTTCATATTACTCGATTCCGGTGGCGCTTCTGTACTTCGTCAGGCGCCATCGCGACCTGAGCTTCAACTGGATCTTCGTGCTGATCAGCGCGTTCATCATCGCGAACGGCACCACGCATCTGCTCGCCGTGCTGAATGTCTGGCAGCCGTTCTACCGCCTCGACGCCGCATTCAGGGTGCTGACGGCGGTGTTGTCCGTGGTCACGGCGATCCTGCTGTGGCCGTTGCTGCCGCGGGCGCTGGCGCTGCCCTCCCGCGCGCGGCTGGAGGAATCGTTCCGCGCGCTCGAGCAACAGGTTGCTGAGCGCAAGCGCACCGAAGAGACCCTGCGCGCGAGCGAGGAGCGCTACCGGCAGTTGTCCGAATTGCTGGAGGGACTCATCCAGCAGCGCACGGGCGAACTGGAGAAGATGAACGGCGACCTGCAGCGGGAGGTCGAGGAGCGGGCCCGCGTGCAGAGCGAACTGCAGAACGCCAATTCGCGCATGGCCGATTCGCTCGGGCTGCTGGAGCAGCGCCGCCAGGAGCTGACGCACCTGAGCCAGATGAGCAGCCTGCTGCAGACCAGCCGCAGCGCGGCCGAAGCCTGTGCCATCGCGGAGCGGTTCGCGCAGGGACTGTTCCCCAAATCAACCGGCGCGTTCTACCTGATGGATCCGGCGGGCGCCCTGGCCGAAACGAGCGCCCAGTGGGGGGAGCTCCCGGCGGCGGAACAGGTCATGAACGCCGACGATTGCTGGGCACTTCGGCGCGGCAAACCGCACCCGGAGAGCGGACTGCGGGTAACGCCGCCGTGCCGGCACGGCGAGCGCGACCTGCCGCGCCACGTCTGCGTGCCGTTGCTGGCCGGCGGCGAGCGGCTGGGCGTGTTGCAGTTGCGCGGCGCCGTGGACCTCGACGACGACCACGTCCGCGTGCTGCTGGAAACGATGGCCGAACGCGTGGCACTGTCGCTCGCGAACATCCGGCTGCGCGAGCACCTCGTGGCGCAGTCGATCCGCGATCCGCTGACCGGCCTGTTCAACCGGCGTTACCTCGAGGAAACGCTGTTGATGGAGGAGCGCCGCGCACGCCGGGCCCGCACCCCGTTCGGGGTCGTGATGTTCGATCTCGATCACTTCAAGGCCCTGAACGACCGCCATGGCCACGAGGCCGGCGATGCGGCCCTGCGGGCGTTTGCCGGCGTGCTGCAGGCGCAATCCCGTGCCGGCGACGTGGCCTGCCGCTACGGCGGTGAGGAGTTCACACTGGTGCTGCCCGGCGCGTCGCTCGAAGTGACGCAGGCGCGGGCGGAGCGCATCCGGGCCGGCCTCGCGGCGAACAATCTGAGCCATGCGGGGATGGCGATGGGCACGCTGACCGTGTCCGCGGGCGTTGCCGCCTATCCCGATCACGGCGATACCGGCGAGGTCCTGCTGCGCATGGCAGACGAGGCCCTCTATCGGGCGAAACACAAGGGGCGCGACCGCGTCGAGACGGCCACTGCCGGCGGTTAGCTCCGCAGGCGTTCGTCCAGCGCTTCGATCCAGTGGCGTACCGGCAGGCCGGTCGCCGATTGCAGGTGGAGCTGGCAGCCGATGTTGGCGGTGAGGATGGCGATGGGCGCGCCGGCTTCCAGTGCCGCGATCTTGTTCGTGAGGAGTTGCTGCGATAGTTCCGGCTGGGTCAGCGAGTAGGTTCCCGCCGAACCGCAACACAGGTGCGCGTTTGCCACCGGCGCCAGCGTGAAGCCCAGGCCGGCGAGCAAAGCTTCCACGCGGCCCTTCAGCTGCAGGCCGTGTTGCAGGGTGCACGGCGGGTGGAAAGCCACCGCCGGGTGAGGGGTGAGGGGTGAGGGGTGAGGCGTCAAGGCCTTCAAGCGTTCCGCTTCGGGTTCGATGATTTCCAGCAGGTCTTTCGCCAGGGCGGACACGCGCGCGGCTTTGGCGGCGTACGCCGGGTCGCGGGCGAGCAGGTGGCCATAGTCCTTGACCATCGACCCGCAGCCACTGGCCGTCGTCACGATCGCTTCCGCGCCGGCCTCGATGTCCGGCCACCAGGCGTTGATGTTGCGGCGCATGGCGTCCAGCCCGTCGCCCTGCGCGTTCAAGTGATAAGCGACGGCGCCACAGCAGCCGGCCTGCGGCACGCGCGCGAGCGCGATGCCGAGGCGGTCGAGCACGCGCGCTGCGGCGGCGTTGGTGTCGGGTGCGCCCTCGCGCTGGCCGCAGCTTTCCAGCACCAGCATGCGGCGCGCGTGCGTGCGCGCGGGCCAGATGCCTGGCGCGCGCCTCGCGGGCAGTTTCCTGGCGAGCGGCGCCGGGAGCAGTGGTCGGACCAGGCGGGCGAGACCGACCAGGACCGAGAACAGCGCCCGGTTCGGAATCACGGTGCGCAGAGCGGCGCGTTTCAGCGTGTCGAAGGCGCCGCGGTCCACGCGTTCCTCCACGATCGGTCGCCCAATATCGAGCAGCCGGCCGTACTCCACGCCGGAGGGACAGGTTGTTTCGCAGGAGCGGCATTCCAGGCAGCGGTCCAGATGCAATTGCGTCTGCGCGGTCGGCGCGGCCCCCTCCAGGACTTCCTTGATGAGGTAGATCCGGCCGCGCGGGCCGTCAAGCTCGTCGCCGAGGAGCTGGTAGGTCGGACAGGTCGCCGTGCAGAAGCCGCAATGCACGCACTTGCGCAGGATGGCGTCGGCTTCCCGGCCCTCCGGCGTGTCCTTGATGAAGGCGGCGAGGTTGGTTTGCATTCAGTTCAAACCCCTATTGGCCGCCAAGACGCCAAGGACGCCAAGAAAAATGGAATCGAAATAATATGAAAACATTCACTTTGCTTTTCTTGGCGCTCTTGGCGTCTTGGCGGCTAAAACCCGGGGTACAAGCGGCCGCGGTTGAAGATGCCCGCCGGGTCGAAGGTCTGTTTCAGTTTGCGGTGCACGGCCAGCAGTCCCGGCGCGAGCGGGTGGAAGGTGCCGGCGGATTTGTCGGCAGCGCGGAACAGGGTGGCGTGGCCGCCGGCCGTGGCGACCGCGGCGCGGATGGCGTTGGCGGTCGCGTTGCTTTTCAGCCAGCGCTGGGCGCCACTCCATTCGACGAGTTGACTGCCGGGTAGCACCAGCGGCGGCGTCGCGGGGGGCAGGGACAACCGCCACAACGGGGCTTCGGTTTGCGCGAAGAAAGGATCGGTCTGCTCGCGAAGCGTTTGCCAAAACGCGGCAGCCACGGCCGGCGCTACGGGTTCGCCGCCCAACTTGCGCACCGCGGCGTCGACCGCGGCGCGGGCGCCCGACAGCCGCACGTGCACGTCGCCGGCGTGCCAGGCCGTCGCACTGACCGGCAGCGGCTTGCCGCCCCATTCGTTGAAGGTGCGGATTGCGGTGGCCTCGTCCATCTGCAGTCGCAAGCTGGCCTCGGCGACCGGCACCGGCAGGACCTTGAGCGAGACTTCGAGGATGACACCGAGCGTGCCGAGCGAACCGGTCAGCACGCGCGAGACGTCGAAGCCAGCGACGTTCTTCATCACCTGCCCGCCGAAGCGCAGGTCGTCGCCCCTGCCGTCGAGGATGCGCACGCCCAGCACGAAATCACGGGCGGAACCTGCGGCGGCGCGGCGCGGGCCCGACAGGCCGGCGGCGATACAGCCGCCGAGCGTGGCACCGGGGCCGAAGTGTGGCGGCTCGAAGGGGAGTAATTGGCCCTTGGCGGCCAGTGCCGCTTCCAATTCTGCGAGTGGCGTGCCGCAGCGGGCCGTGACGACCAGTTCCGTCGGCTCGTACTCCGCGATGCCGCGGTAGACAGCGACGTCCAGCGGTTCGCCAAATTCGGGATTTCCGTAAAAGCGCTTGCTGTTTCCTCCGCGCAGGCTGACTGGCGTACGGGCTTTAGCAGCGAGCCGAATGTCCCGAATGAATTGCTGAATAACCTGTTCCATTCAGCGAAATCCGGTAAATGCCAAGGTCAACGACATAAGTTTCAGCTGTATTTGAAAGTGGCGTAAATCGCACCAGCAACCATCACAACTCCAAACAAAAGCAGCAGCCAGTTAAGCGCCCCATCAAAACTCTTGACCAATCGCCATCGTTTCGCTTCATCGTTCTCACCCAAATTAAGGAAGGTATCGCCGAGGATCAGCACCAGAATGAGGAAGGCGATAACAGCAGTGATAAACCAGGGAAAGAAGTTCTGAAAGAGAGGGTAGGTACTCACTGCGCTGTCAGTTCAAAACCGTGGCAGGTCGGAATGAGCCGTCTGCCCCGCATGCACGTGCATCCGTCCGAACTCCGCGCAGCGGTGCAGCGTCGGCACCGCCTTGCCGGGGTTGAGCAGCGCGTGTTCGTCGAAGGTGGCCTTGATGGCCCGAAACACCGCGAGTTCTTTCGGCGCGAACTGCGCGCACATGTGGCCGACTTTCTCGACACCGACGCCGTGCTCGCCGGTGATGGTGCCGCCGACCTTGATGGTGAGATCGAGGATTTCGCCGCCGAAGGCTTCCGTGCGCTCCAGTTCGCCGGGCTGGTTGGCGTCGTAGAGGATCAGCGGGTGCAGGTTGCCGTCGCCGGCGTGGAAGACGTTGGCGCAGCGCAGGCCGTATTTCTTTTCCATGGCCTCGATGCCGCGCAGCACTTCCGCGAGGTGCTTGCGCGGGATGGTGCCGTCCATGCAGTAGTAGTCCGGCGAAATGCGGCCCACCGCGGGGAAGGCCGCCTTGCGGCCGGCCCAGAAGCGCAGCCGTTCGGCCTCGTCGCGCGAGGTGCGGATCAGGTGCGCGCCGCTCGTCTGCATGACGGCTTCCATGCGCGCGATTTCCTCGTCGACTTCCTCGCGGGTGCCGTCGGATTCGCACAGCAGCAGGCCCGCGGCATCGGTCGGATAGCCTGCCTTGACGAAGGGCTCCACGGCGACGATCGCCTTCTGGTCCATCATCTCGAGGCCCGCCGGGATGATGCCGGCGGCAATGATGTTCGCCACGGCATTGCCGGCCTTTTCCACGTCGTCGAAGGCGGCCATCACCACCTGCGCGCAGTCCGGTTTCGGCAGCAGCTTGACGGTGACTTCGGTCACCACGGCGAGCAGGCCTTCCGAACCGGTCAGCAGGGCCAGCAGGTCATAGCCCGCGCTGTCGAGCGCTGCGCTGCCGATTTCCAGCAACTCGCCTTCGATGGTGACCGCGCGGACCGCGAGGATGTTGTGTACCGTCAGGCCGTATTTCAGGCAGTGCACCCCGCCTGAATTCTCCGCGACGTTGCCGCCGATGGAGCAGGCGATCTGGCTCGACGGGTCGGGCGCGTAATACAGCCCGTGCTGCGCGACGGCCTCGGAAATGGCGAGGTTGCGCACGCCCGGCTGCACGCGCGCGGTGCGCCCCAGCGGATCGATGTCGAGGATCCGCATGAACTTGGCCAGCACCAGCAGCACGCCGTCGCCGCTGGGCAGCGCGCCGCCGGACAGCCCCGTGCCGGCGCCGCGCGCGACCACCGGTACTTGCAGCCGGTGGCAGGTCTTGAGGATGGCCTGCACCTGTTCTTCGGTCTCCGGCAGCGCGACCACCATCGGCGGCTGTCGGTAGGCCGACAAGCCGTCGCATTCGTACGGCTTGACCGCTTCGTCGGTGTGCAACAGCGCGTGCGCGGGCAGGATGGCCGCGAGTGCGGCGGCGGTTTCGCGGCGCCGATGGGTATCGACAGCCTGTACGGTGACGGCGCTCATGGGAGTCGTGCGAAGCCTAGGCATTCGGTCCGGGGCCGTCAACCACTACACGCGCAGCACGCGGATCACTACAATCCGCCCGCAATATTCAACGGGATTCCATGATGGATGACTTGATGCAGGGCGCGGACGCCTTCTGCGCGTTCCTCGGGGAACAGGGCGTTGCGTACGAACGGCTGGACCATCCGGCGGTGTTCACGGCCGACGAGGCCGACCGGTTGGTGCCGAAGGCGCGCGGTGCGCATGCCAAGAACCTGCTGGTGGAAGATCGCAAGTCGGGACGGCTGTTCATGCTGACGGTGCCCTTCGGCAAGCGGACCGACCTCAAAGCCACGGCCAAAGTGCTGGGCACGGCCAAGCTGAGTTTCGCCTCGGCCGAAACCATGCTGGAAACGCTGGGCGTGACGCCGGGCGCGGTGAGCATGATGGCGTTGATCAACGACCGGGGCGGCCGTATCACGCTGGTGCTCGACCGCGTGCTGGCGGAAGCGGACGCGGTGCAATGCCATCCGTTAGTGAATACGGCGACGCTGATCGTCGATCAGCCCGATCTGCGGCGCTTTCTCGCTGCCGCCGGACACGCGCCCCAGGTGCTGGAAGTGCCGGCGGCGGGCTGAGGCGTTTTGCCCCCATCCCGGCCTTCCCCCGGAGAAGGGTGGGGCCCCTTCTCCCCACTAGCGGGGGAAGGAGAGGAGTGACTTCGTGCGAAGGTTCAGTCGATCTGCAGCTTCGCGGCTTTCGCGACTTTCTCCCACTTCGCCGATTCGGCGCGCAGGAAGCGACGGAATTCCTCCGGACCCAGGGCGACGGGCTCCGCGCCGTTGGCCTGCAGGGTCGCCTTCATCTCCGGCGTGGCGACGATGCGTGTGATCTCGGCGTTCAGTTTGTCGATGATGGCTTTCGGTGTTTTCGCGGGCGCGAGCAGGCCGACCCAGGAGTTCACGTCGAGCGCCGGAAAACCCTGTTCCTTCGCGGTGGTGATTTCGGGCAGGAAGGGCGTGCGCGCGGGCATCGTCACCGCGAGGCCGCGCAGCTTGCCCGCCTTGATGTGCGGCAGGACCGGCGGCAGGCCCGGGCAGAACACCTGTGCCTGGCCCGCGAGCACGTCGATGGTGGCCGGCGCGCCGCCCTTGTACGGAATGTGCACGAGGTCGATGCCGGTCTGCGCCTTGAGCATTTCCATGCACAGGTGCGGCGTCGAGCCGTTGCCTGGCGAGGCGTAGTTCAGCCTGCCGGGCTGTGCTTTGGCCAGCGCGATCAGTTCCGCCAGCGTGTTCGCCTTGACGGAAGGATGCACCAGGATCACGTACGGGACGATCGCGAACAGCGTAATGGCTTGCAGGTCCTGCAGTGGATCGTAGCCGAGTGTCTTGTAGATATGCGGGCTGATGCCGATGGGACCGTTGGTGCCGATGAGCAGCGTGTAGCCGTCCGGCGCGGCCCTGGCCGCCAGTTCCGAGCCGAGGTTGCCGCCGGCGCCGGGCCGGTTGTCGACCACGAACTGCTGGCCGAAGGCTTCCCCCAGTTTCTGCGCCAGCGCGCGGCCGAGGATGTCGTTGGTGCTGGAGCCCGGCGGGAAAGGGATGATGACCCGCACCGGTTTGGTCGGATAGGACTGCGCCAGCGCGGCGGGCGGAAGCAGTGCGGCCAGCAGGCACGCGGCGGCCAGAGCGGGGGGGATGCGCCGCATGCTCAGGCTTTCAGCACCAGGTACGCCATCACGCGCAGGGTGGCGCCGGCGGGCGCCTTGCCCGCGAGCCGCAGCCAGCCGCCGAAATGGCCGACGCGCACAAAGCTCACGCCCGCCCGCGGCGGGATCGCAAGGGCGCGGCCTTCGTCGGCCCAGTGCATGCCGTCGGGAGAAATCTGGACGCGTGCCCGCAGCGCCTGTTTCTTGCGGCCGCCCACGGATAGCACGCGCACGAAAAACAGCGCCTCGCCGGCCCACGCGCACTCGTGCGGCTCGGTGCCCCAATCGCCGGTGAGGTCGACGTTGCGGGCGACGACGGCGGTGTAGGACTCGCGCAGCGTCGCCATCAGTCCTCCGCCGAGAAGCACACGGAGTCGAGGTACAGGAAGGCGCGCTTGTCCACGGCGGTCTCGACGAAGAAGATCGTGTTCAGCAGGCCGCGCAGGTTGGGCCACACCGGCAGTTCGAAGGGCGCGATGCCGGAAGGGTCGTAGACGCAGTCGTTGCAGCGCACTTCGGTAAAGCGCATCGAGGCGAGGTCGAAGGTCGCGGCGAGGTAGTGCCAGTTCATCTTGGTCGGCAACTCGTTCTGGCACAGCTCCTGGCGGGCGCCGGGGATCGCCGTGTAGCCGACCGGCGCGTAGTGGCTGATCGAGGCGGTCTTGCCCGAGCCGCCGATGGCGTGCTTCTTCGGGTGGTCGGTCTTGATCTGCCACTGGCCGACCAGTTTGCCGTGTTCGGCATTGAGGTAGCGCAGGCGGGGCAGCAGCCGGCGGTCCCCGGACTGCAGGTCGAACAGGATGCCGAAGGCGCGCACGTCGGTCTCGGTGAGCACCATTTCCGTGGCTTCGGACTTGATGCCGAAATAGCATTCCAGCCGGACCTTGCCGAGCGCGCGCCAGGTGAGGCGCTTGGTCGCCGCGGTGACGCTGCCCGCCAGCGGCCGGGTAGCGAGCTTCAACGCATACGAGCCCTGCATGCTGCCCGCCGTGCCGGTGTCCCACATCGTGTAGTTGGACAGCATCGGCGGCCGGAAATCCATGCCCGGCAGGATGGTGTCGAGCGTGCCCTCATAGTTGCCGATGGTTTCGGTGAAGCCGCCGTGCCCGTCGCCGAAGTCGGTGTAATACAGCAGCGTGCCGAGCGGGTCGAAGCGGGCGAGACCGACGGTGGCCTTCAGCCATTGCCGGGCGAGATCGGTGGCGGGCACGCTGCATCCTCCTGGTGACGAGTAAGTGCGGTGAGTGCGGAGTGCGCGGCCGCGGCCGGTCGCGCTGGACGTATTCAAGCGTGTGGAACAGGCTCGTGTCCAATATATAATTTCAACAGGATTGAGACGTTGGAGATATCAATGGAACAACGCCACCTTCGTTATTTCACGGCCGTTGCGGAAGAACTGCACTTCGGCCGTGCCGCGAAGCGCTTGCACATTTCACAGCCGCCGCTGTCGCAGCAGATTCGCGCGCTCGAACGCGAGATCGGCGCCGAACTGTTTGCGCGCACGCAGCGCCGGGTCGCGCTGACGCCGGCCGGGGCCGAGTTTCTGCTGCACGCGCGCCGCCTGCTGGCC
>JBOIEQ010000086.1:0-17846 GCA_050741255.1 Burkholderiales bacterium
GGTCGGTACCGCCCCCCGGCGCCACGGGCACGATGACCCGTACGGGTTTGTCGGGATAGCTCCCGGCACCTGGTGCAGGCTGCGCGGCGGCGGCGGCCGCCGCCGGCAACAGGCAGACGGCCAGGATGGCGTTGGTGGTGAATTTCATGAAACCTCCTCGTTGTTGATGACGGCAGGCACTCCGCGCCCGCGTCTTTCAGGTATCGGGCCCCGGCCGGGCCTTGGCCGACGCCGCGCTCTAGATCGGATCCCAGCTCATGACATCCGAGGTGCGGTCGAGCGGATAAAAATGCTTCTGCATCGCGGGGATCGCCATGTCCGCAACGCTTTGCGGTGTCCATCCCTCGCTCAAATGCACTGAACGCAGCGGACGGGACTGCCCCATCAGCATGATCTCGTTCGCGCGCACGGCGAAGATCTGGCCCGTCACCGCCGCCGCCGCGTCGCTGGCGAGGTACACCGCCATCGGCGCGATCTTGCGGCACTCCATGCGCTTCAGTTTTTCCACCCGCTCTTTCTCCTGCGGCGTATTGGCCGGGATTGAACTGGTCATGCGGCTCCAGGCCGACGGCGCGATGCAGTTCGAGCGCACGTTGTAGCGGCCCATGTCGAGCGCGATGCTCTTCGACAACGCGACGATGCCCAGCTTGGCGGCCGAATAATTGGCCTGCCCGAAATTGCCGATCAGGCCCGACGTGGACGTCATGTGCACGAAGGCCCCGCCGTTCTGCGCGCGGAAATGGTCGGCCGCGGCCCGGCTGACGAAGAACGTCCCGTTCAGGTGCACGCCGATCACGGCGTGCCAGTCGTCCTCTGTCAATTTGTGAAAAATGCGGTCGCGCAGGTTGCCTGCGTTGTTCACCACCGCATCGATGCGGCCGAAGCTGTCGAGCGCGCACTGCACGATCTTCCGCGCCGACTCCCAACCCGCGACGGAATCGGCACTCGCGACCGCCTCGCCGCCGGCCGCCCGGATCTCGGCGACCACCTGCTCCGCCGCCGTGGCGGCGGCTTCGATCTTCCCTTCCAGGGTCGCGCCGATGTCGTTGACGACCACGCGCGCGCCTTCGGCCGCCATCATCAGCGCGACATCGCGCCCGATGCCGCCGCCCGCGCCGGTCACCACGACCACCTTGTCCTGCATCATGCCCATTCCATTCTCCTCGACTACGCTACAGCTCGTTGGCTTTGAGTACCTTCATGGCGGCGACCTCGGCCTTGCGCACGTGATCGGCCGCGATCGCGGCGGCGCCATCCGGATCGCCGGCGACGATGCGCTCGAACAACTGGTCGATCTCGCGCAGGCTGTCGGTCAGACGGCTCGGATGCGAAAAGGACGCGGCCCTCAACCGATTGATCCGCGACAGCAGCGTGAGCAGCACTTCCGCGATGAGGCTGTTGCCGCAGCCGCGCAACAGCACTGCATAGAACAACTGCTTCGCCTGCAGCAGGTCTTCCCGCTTGCCGCCCTTCGCCTTCCGGTGCAGGTTTTTGACCGTCTGCCGCAGTTCCTCGATCAATACCGGCGTGGCGAGTACGGTAAACCGCCGTGCCGCGTGGCTCTCCAGCAGCGCGCGCAGCGCGTAAAGCTCCACGGCTTCCTGCTCCGTGACCGAAGCCACGACCGGGCCGCGGTGCGGCACCATGTCGATCAGCCGCTCCGCTTCGAGCCGCCGCAGCGCTTCGCGCAGCGACGGCCGGCTGATGCCCATCGCCTCGCACAGTTCCCGCTCGACCAGCCGTTGGCCCGGCGCAAGACGGCCCGACATGATCGCTTCGCGCAGGTGCTTTTCCACCTGGTGACGCAGCGTATCGGGCTTCTGCAGCGCGAGGGCGGGTTTGTCCATGGGTGCAAACGATGCTAGCGATTGTCTTACAATATGTCAATTTCACCGCATCGAAAATATCCCCATTTCCTGCCATCGCGCCCCGGCCATGACCGCTCTCCCGAAGAAAACTTATACGCCAGGCGCCGGCGGCACGCTGGACGGCGTGCGCGTGCTCGATCTGTCGCGCCTGATCTGCGGCAACACGATCACGCAGTTGCTCGCCGACTTCGGCGCCGAGGTGATCAAGGTCGAGACCGGCGCCGGCGACACGCTGCGCGCCTGGAAAACGGAGGGCGTGGAGATCAACTGGAAGTTCTACGCCCGCAACAAGAAGAGCCTCGCGCTGGACCTGCACCAGCCGGAGGCGCGGGATCTGCTGCTGCGCATGCTGCCCGACTGCGCCGTGTTCATCGAAAGCTTTCGTCCCGGCACGCTCGAAGAGATGGGGCTCGGTCCGGACGTGCTGCTCGCGCGCAACCCCCGGCTCGTCATCGTGCGCATTTCCGGCTGGGGCCAGGACGGTCCTTACCGCCGCCGCCCGGGGTTCGGATCCATCATCGAGGGCATGTCCGGCTTCGCCGCCATGAACGGCTTCCCCGACCGCGAGCCCGTGCTGCCGCCGACCTACCTCGCCGACAGCGTGGCCGGACTGTACGGCGCGACCGCCGTCATGATCGCGCTGCGCGAAGCCGAGCAGAAAAGCGGGCGCGGCCAGGTGATCGACCTGTCGCTGCTGGAGCCGCTGTTCGTCACGCTCGGGCCCTACGCCGCGCGTCACCGCCTGACGGGCGCCGCCAAGCCGCGCATGGGCAGCCGCTCGGCGAACTCGGCGCCGCGCAACGTCTATCGCTGCAGGGACGGCAAGTACGTGGGGCTGGTTGCCTCCATCCAGAAGATGGCGGAACGGCTGCTGCGCGCCATCGGCCGGCCGGAACTCGTCACCGATCCGCGCTTCAGCACCAACTCGGCGCGTGTGAAGAACGCCGCGGCGTTGGACGACATCATCGGCGCCTTCATCGCGGCGCGCACCCAGGCGGAGGCCGTGGCCTTCTTCGAACAAGCGGAAGTCACCGTGGGTCCGATCTACGACATCGCTCAGATCGTCGAGGATCCGCAGGTGATCGACCGCGCGTTGGTCGCCGATTACCCGGATCCGGACATGGGCGAATACCCCATGTATCACGTCGTCCCTCGCCTCTCAGTCACCCCGGGGTCGATCCGAACACCGGCGCCGCGACTGGGGGAACACAATCGCGCGCTGTTGCGGGAACTGGGAATCGACGAGGCGGCCTACGCGCAACTCGTCGCCGCGAAAGTCGTCACCGAAGAGAGCGACGCCTCGCCGGACGAATAACACGGCGCGCCCTGCTTGCTGCTTACCCGGGCGACGCCGCGGCCCACGGATCGGCGGCCGGCGCGACGAACGGGTACGGCACCGGCGGACCATCGCGAAACGGCAGCGCGACCAGCGCCGATCCCCGCGCGGATTCGCGCGTGCCGTCACCCCGCATGCCGAGTTCGAGTTCGACCAGTCCATAGCCGTCCGCGGGCAGCTTGCGCGCCACGCGCGCCCACACCTGCAGCACGCTGCCCACCGTGTCCATGGCACGGAACTGGTAGCGCACCTTCCAGGCCCAGCCTTCGAGCCCCGCCCAGTCCTTCAGCAACTGCAGGATGAACTGCTGCTTGAGGGTGCCGTGCACCAGCGCGTCGGGGAGCGCGTCGTGCTCGACGGCGAACGCGCGGTCGTAGTGGATGCGGTGCCAGTTCTCGATCGCCGCCGCCCAGCGCACGAGATGCACGAGCGTGAGCGGTCCTTTCTCCAGCGTCGGCAGCGCATCGCCGATGCCGACATCCTCGAACCGGACCTGCGCGACCCTGCCGGGAACGGACACGGCCTCAGCTCCTGATCAAGGTCTTGCTGAAGCGGCAGATGAGTGCGCCGTCCGCGTCCGTGAAGTCGGTCTCGATGACGACGAACAGCGCCCGCCCGCGCGAGATCTCGCGTTCGAAAATGTCCCGATAGCGCGACTGCACGCGGATGGTCTCGCCCTGCCGGGCCAGGCGCAACATCTCGAACGCCGCGCCGGCGTTCAACTGCGGGCTGTTGACGAGTGGCAGCGGCGGCAGGCCCATGGCCGAGGCTTCGATGAGGCCGTCGAAGTCGGGCTCGCTGGCGTGCTCGGCGATGAGGTCCGGCGCTCCGAGCGCGGGATGCAGCATCGTCACCGGAAACATCGGCGGCGCGACCGGTGCGCCGTAGCGCGTGGCGCCCGTGTGGGCTGCATCCGCGTACGCAGGATCGGGATCCATCACCGCCTGCGCGAAGCGGCGCACCGCGCCCCGCTCCACCGGCTCGCCGGCCGTCAGCACGCCCGTTTCCATGCCGATGTAGGCCCTGATCGCGTCGGTGAGTTGCTGCGCCACGGTACCGCCTAATACATGAACTGCCCGCCGTTGACGTGGATCACCTGCCCGGAGATGAACGCGCCGCTGTCACCGGCGAGATACACGCAGGCCATCGCGATGTCGTCCACGCGCCCGATGCGGTGCATCGGGATCTGGGCGAGGCGCATTTCGCGCCAGTTGGTCGGATACTGGCTCCAGTCGCGGGTGGTTTCGATCGAGCCGGGCGACACCGTGTTGGCGGTGATGCCCTCGGCCGCGAACTCGATGCCGATCGCCTTGGAGAAGGCATGCACGCCGGCCTTGCACACCATGTTGTGCGCGCGATTCGGAATGTGGCCCTGCCAGCCGTCTTCGCCGGAGATATGGATGATGCGGCCCCACTTCGCTTTTTGCATGCCCGGCAACACCGCACGCGCGAGGTAGAACGCGGAACTCAGGTTGGACTTCAGCGTGCGGTCCCAGTCCTCCAGCGAAATGTCATGGAATGGCTGGTGCAGTCTAACGGACACATTGGAGACGGTGATGTCGACCTGGCCGAGCTTGTCTTCGGCTTTCTTCACCATCGACGCCACCGCTGCCGCGTCGCTCACGTCCGCCAGCAGCGCCAGGGATTTGACGCCCAGGCTTTCGGCCTCCTTGGCCACGGCATCGATGGCGGCTTGATTGCGATGCCCGTTGATGACGACATTGGCGCCGGCGCGGGCGAAATGCAGCGCGATGGCCTTGCCGATGTTCTGCCCGGAGCCGGTCACGATCGCGGTCTTGCCGGCGAGGGGTTTGCTCAGGTCGATGCTTGCAGCGGAAACGGACACTCTGAACTCCTACTGTTTGAATAACGATAATAACGGTGAGCGGTGATACGGGGGTTGCCGCGGCGCCTGATGCTACCGGCGGGCGGACGGAATGATCATCAGCCGGGTCAGTTCACCCAGGTCGCCAAGCTTGTCCACGTTCCAGCATGCGTCGATCAGCTGGCGGACCTGCCCGGGTTTCAGGTATTGCAGGGCCATCTCGCTGAACTTCTCTTCCAGCTCGCGATCCGTGAGCGGATCGCCCAGGCCGCGCGGCACGTCGACGCGCTTCTCGAAGCGGCGGCCGTCCGTGGTGGTGATTTCCGAAATGCCCTGGAAGGCGCCCAGCGACGGGTCCGCCTCCACGGTGATTTTCTCGATCAGGTCGAGTACGACGGGATCGGTGAACTTCCCGGGCGCGATCGACGCCAGTCCGAACGCCCGCTCCTTGATCGCCAGCGCGTTGGCGTAATGCGCGCTGTGGTCCGCGCTTTCCGCATTGCGCGGATACTTCTTGGCGGGCGTGGTCGTATGCCTCGCCTCGCGCGCCGAAGCCCGGATATTTACCGACGCGATGTCCTCCGGCTGAAGGTCCTGCTCGGTAACGATGGCGATGGTCGCGGCCACGTGGCCGGCCGTCGTCGCGTTGGTGGGCATGGCCTTGAACTTCACCTTCATGATCCGCCAGCCGCTGAAATCGGTCATGCGCTCGAGGTCCATCTCGTCCTGCGCGAGCACGCGGCGTATGCCGCCGTCGGACTCAATGATGCGCGGCGGCCCGGTGAAGCCCTTCTTCGCCAGCATGCAGGCGATGATGGCGTCGTGCGCCGCCCAGCCGTAGCGGATGTTCTTCGCCATCACGTTCTCTTCCCGGTCCGCGTCCAGGATGCCCAGCGGCAGCGTGTGGCTCAGGCAGATGCCGATGGCGTTGGCGATCTGCGCCTCGTTCATGCCCATCAGCCTGCCCAGCGCGGGCGGCTGGTTGAGCCCCGCGCGGATGTCCGCCGTCCAGCCTTTCTCCTCGAGGGATTTCTGCCGCGGACCGGCCGCGTGCGCGGCGGGCGCCGCGCCGACCGACTTCGCCTTGAGTTCGGAAAAATGGTCCACGCCGGTGGACACCGAATCGCGGAAGCGCGCGCCGAGTTCGTAGGAGACGACGAGCGAGGTCAGGAAGTCGCTGCCGCTGCGCTTCTCCCGTTCCGCCACGGCGAGAATGCTCGCCAGTGCGTCGGAGTTGTGCGAGCCGCCGCCGATGTCGTTGTAGTCGAGGAAACGCACGAGGAAGCTGTTGACGAGCGCCGCGTTGAGCGCGCTCGTGCGCATCCCCGAGCAAAACACGGTGGCCTCTTCCGGCCCGCCGATTTCCTTCGCCGTCTCCTCGCAGATGGCGCGCCCCGGCGCCTCGTATGCGCCCAGCGCGCAGCCGAGCGCGTCCAGCACGCAGCGCCGCGCCTGGTGCACCACGTCCTGCGGCAGCGCCGCGTAGTCGACGGCAAGCGCGTAACGCGCGAACTGGTGGGACACGCTGGAACGGTGCGCCAGGTCCAGCTGCTGCCAGGCGAGGTCTCGCTGAAAAGTCATGACGATATTTTTCCTGTGGGAGAGCGGTATGCGGTTTGCGGGTTCAGCCGGGCTTGATGCCGGCGGAGCGCACGACTTTGCCCCAGCGTTCGTACTCGGCTTTCACGTAGGCCGCCATCTCTTCCGGCGTGCTGCTCCTGGGCTCCAGTCCCTCCGCCTGCAGCTTGTCCCGGATGCCGGGCGTGCGCAACGCGCGGGCGATCTCGGTGTTCAGCCGCGCGACGATGTCTTTCGGCATGTTGGCCGGCCCCGCCACCGAATACCAGCTGTTCACCTCGAACTGCGGGAACCCCGACTCCTTCGACGTCGGGACGTCCGGCAGGGCCGCAATGCGGGCGGACGAGGTGACGGCGACCGCACGCAGCTTGCCGGCGCTCACCATCGCCTGCACCGAGGGGATGCTCGCGAAGGACAGGTCCACGTGCCCGCCGAGCAGGTCGATGATCGCCGGACCGCCGCCCTTGTACGGCACCTGGACCATCTTCGTGCCGCTCAGCTGCTTGAACAGCTCGCCCGCGAGATGGGTCGTCGACGAGCTCGTGGCGAAGGTCAGCTGGTCGGGCCTGGCCTTGGCGATCGCGGCGAGTTCCCTCAGCGTCTTCGCCGGCACGCGCGGATTCACCACCACCAGCAGCGGCTGCGTCGTCGCCAGCGTGATATGGGTGAAATCCTTCACCGGGTCGTAGCCCACGTCCTGGTAGATCCACGGATTCATCGCGAGGATGCCGAGGATGGTGAGTACGAGGGTATAGCCGTCGGGCGGCGCCTTCGCCGCCAGCGCCGTGCCGAGACTGCCCTGCGCGCCGCCGCGGTTGTCGAGAACGACCTGCTGGCCGAGCGCGCCGGACAAATCCTGCGCCAGCAGGCGGACCAGGAAGTCCGAGCCCCCGCCCGGGGGGAAGGGCACGATAAAGCGGATCGGCTTCACCGGGTAGGTCTGCGCGGGCACGCCTGTGGCGAAACCGCCCAGCGCCAGGCTCGCGCACAAAGCCATTATTCTGATCATCACGCCTCCTCCTGCTTGTTGTTCCGGAATCCGCCCGGACATCCCGTCACCGCTGCGGCGTGAGTCGTGCAATGATTTCACCCACATCCCGGGCTTCTTCGAACCGCCAGACGCTCTCAATGACCTCTTCGCACCAGCGGGCGTCGCCGTGCGCGCCGGCCAGATCCCGGAACTTCGCTTCCACGGCAGCATCGCTCACCGGGTTGAGCGCGTGTCCCGTCGGATAGCGCATCTCCTCGCGGAAGACCTCACCCGCGGCCGTGCGGAGCGTGACACGCCCGGGTGCAGACTCCGGATACAGTGCGGTCAGCGCCGGATCCTCGCTGACCTTCACCTTTTGCATCAGCGCCACCACCGCCGGATCCCGCAGCCGCGCCGGCGCGAAGGAGGCGGAGGTGATCGCGCCATCAAGGAGGGCGATGGCGACGACGTAGGGCAGGCTGTGGTCGGCGGTTTCGCGTGTCGTCGGCGCCCACCGGCTTGCATCCTCGCCCATCATCGCGACCGACCCGCGGTACGTCTCGACATGAACCTCGGCGATGTCCGCGACACGCACGCGGGACAGCAGTTGCAGCGCGGACAGCGCCGCGGACTGACCGTGATAGCAGATCGGCAGGCTTTTGATGTGGGTCTGCTCGATCATGCGCCGCGCGCCGTCGACCGCCGGCAGCGGCCAGTCGAAGCGGCCGAGGACGTTCCACAGTCCCTGCCGCCCCTCGAACACCGCCGGCGGCCCGGTGAAACCGGCCTGCGCGAGCGTGGCCGCAAACACCGCGTTGCGCGCGGCATTGGCGCCCGCGCAGCCTTTCCAGCTCGAAAGATCGCCATTGCGCGTCTCGCGCAAGGCCATGTTGGGCGTCAGCGCGAGCGAAACGGCATCGCCCAACTGCTCGCGCGTGAGGCCGAGCAGCCGGCCCGCGCCCAGCGCCGTGCCCAGCACGCCATACAGCGGCTGGTCCCAGCCCGGGCCGACAATTTCGACGGCGTCGTTCAGGCTGCAATACACGTCATACGCGAGCGTCATGGCGTTGATGACGGAAGGCCCGTCGGCGTGCACCGACTCGCCGACCGCGAGGATGCCCGCGAGGACGTCGCTCGGATGACTGCCGCCGCGGCCGAGATAGGTGTCGCTGACGTCGAGGTAGCGCACCATGACGCCGTTGGTGAAGGCGGCCGCTTCAGGCGTGGTGCGGAGCGTGCTGCCCCACACGCCCGCGTCCGGCGTTCCGGTCTGGCGTTGCGCGATCGTCCGCGCCATCTCGCTCAGCGGTTCGTGGTAGGCGCCCAGTGCACTCGCGAAGGCGTCGAGCAGGCCCCGCTTGCACGCGTGCACGGTTGATGCGCTCAGTCCCGAGTAGCGAGACGCCAGCGCAAAGTCGATCAATTGTCGGGTGGTGGCATCCATGGCTCAGTAATTTTCCGCGTACACGGGGACAGTCTCCTCCGGACCAGGGCTCAGGCACGGCCGCTGCCGGCGCGCGCATCGTGACGGCATTGACGATGGCTCCAGGCGGAGCCCGCGCGCGCCGTGCTTGTTTACAGGCGATCTGATCTTATCGGATTGTCTGACAATAAGGCAATCCAAAGCTATAATCCGTGCGCTGTTTTCCGCCGCCGCCTGCGCGCAAGCGCCGCGCCGTCCCGTCCCCCCGAGGAGAAAGAACACACCATGCAGAACGCCTCGCCCGCGCAGGGCTCGCTCGCCGGCAAGACCGCCATCGTCACCGGCTCCGGCCAGAACATCGGCCGCTCGATCGCCCTCTTCTACGCCCGCGAAGGCGCGAACGTGGTGATCAACGGCCATCGCAACCAGGCGCTGGTCGACAAGGTGGTCGGGGAAGTCCGGGCGCTCGGCGGCAAGGCCCTCGGCATCATGGCGGACGTGGCCGATCCCGACGCGGTCGCCGGCATGGTCAAGCAGGCGACCGAGGCCTTTGGCGCCGTCGACATCGCGGTGTCGAACGTATCGATCCGCCGTCTGCAGCCCTTCCTCGAGATCTCCATCGACGACTGGCACAACACGCTCAACACCAATCTCAACTCCTGTTTCTACATGGCGCGCGCGGCCGTTCCCGGCATGAAGGCGCGCGGCTGGGGCCGCCTGATCCACATCTCCGGCGTCGACGGTTTCGCCGGGCACATCCCGACGCGCGCGCACAACATCGTCTGCAAGTCTGGCATGCACGCATTCGCGAAAGCGATCGCGGTGGAGTTCGGCGAATTCGGCATCACCGCCAACACCGTCTCGCCGGGCTCGCTCGACACCACGCGCGACTGGAGCCAGTACCCGCCCAACTGGGTCGAAATGCGGAAGGCGCAGATTCCCGTGCGTCGCCTGGGCACCGCGGACGAAATCGCCGCCGCGTGCCTGTACCTCGCGGGACCGAACTCGGGCTTCGTCACCGGCCAGGTCATCCACGTCAACGGCGGCCAGTACATGTATTAGGGGCCCCTCGGCATGAACGGTCCTTTGCACGGCGTCCGCGTTCTCGACCTGACGGCAATCGTCCTCGGTCCGACGGCGACCGCCACGCTCGCCGAACTCGGCGCCGACGTGATCAAGGTCGAGTCGCCGGACGGCGACAGCCTGCGGCGCGCAGGCCCCGCCCGCCACGCGGGCATGGGCGCGCCCTTCCTCAACCTGAACCGCAACAAGCGCAGCCTCGCCATCGACCTGCGGCAGGACGCGGGCCGCGCGGCGTTCCTCGCCTTGCTGCGAACCGTCGACGTGCTCACCTACAACCTGCGGCCGGCCTCCATGGCCAGGCTCGGACTCGGCTACGAACAGGTGCGCGCGCTGCGCCCGGGCATCATTTACTGCGGCATGTACGGATACGCCGAGGACGGTCCCTACGCCGGCCGGCCCGCTTACGACGACCTGATCCAGGGGCTGGCCGCGCTGCCGTCGCTGGAAACCGGGCCCGATGGCACCCCGCGTTATCTGTCGGTACCCGTCGTCGACCGCGTCACCGCTTTGTCGGCGGCGTTCAGTGTTGCCTCGGCTCTGTTCCAGCGCGAACGCACGGGACAGGGACAGGCGATCGAGATCCCGATGTTCGAGACGATGGCCGCGTTCATGCTGGATACGCACATGGGCGGCCTGACCTTCGATCCGCCGGCGGGTCCGCCCGGCTACCAGCGCCTGCTGGCGCCGGAGCGCCGCCCGCACCGGACGCGCGACGGCTGGCTCTGCCTGCTCTGCTACACGCCTCAGCACTGGCGCGCCTTCTTCGATCTCGTCGGCCGCTCCGAACTGAAGACGGACACCCGCTTCGCGGATGCCGAGGCGATCGCGCGGCACCAGTCCGTGCTGCTGCCCATCGTCGCGGTAGCCATGGCGCAAGAGACCAGCGCCACCTGGCTGGAACGCCTGGCGCACGCCGGTATCCCGGCGGCCAGGCTGCATACGGTGGAATCGTTGGTCGATGACGAACATCTCCGACAGACGGGCTTCGTCACCTTCAGGGAACACCCCACGGAGGGCCGCATCCGTACCCTCGGCACCGCCACCCGCTGGGCCGGCGGCACGCCGGTGGCGCAGCGCCATGCCCCGCGCCTGGGCGAGCACAGCCGCGAGATTCTTGCCGAAGCCGGTCTGGCTGCGGACGCCATCGACCGGCTGATCGCTGACGGCGTCGTGCTGGAACCGGCGACGCCCGTCTGAGCTTCCATCAGGGCCTGAAGCCAAACGCCGGCGGCCCCACGGTCATCGTGCCCGCGCTCACCGCCGCGAACTCGCACAGCAGACGGCGCGTGTCGCGCGGGTCGATGATCTCGTCGAAGTTGTAGGCCTCCGCGGTGCGGAACGGAGAACATACGCGGGCGAGCCGCGCCTCGATCTCGGCAAGCTTCGCCGCCGGGTCGTCCGCCGCGGCGATCTCCGAGCGGTACGACGCCTCCAGCCCGCCGGCGATGGGCATCGATCCCCAGTTCGCGGAAGGCCAGGCGTAGCGCATCGAGTAGCGCGAGTTGTTGGCGTGCGCGCCGCCGCCGATGCCGAAGCATTTGCGCACGATCACCGCACACCACGGCACCGTCGACCCGATGATCGACGCGATCGCGTCCGCGGCGTATCGCATAGTGCCCTTCTGCTCTGCCTCAAGGCCGACCATGAAGCCGGGCACGTCCACCAGGTGCACGACCGGCAGATGAAACGTCTGCGCGAGGTCGACGAAACGTCGGATCTTGCGCGCCGCGTCGGCCGTCCATGCCCCGCCGTAGTGGTACGGATCGCTGGCCATCAGCGCGACCGGCCAGCCATCGAAGCGCGCGAATCCGGTGATGACCGGACGCCCCCACTTGCGGCCGATCTCGAAGAAACTGCCCTCGTCGGCAACCGCTTCGACGATCGTGCGCATCTTGTAAACCTGGCGCTCGTCGCGCGGAATCGCATCGATGAGCCAGCCGACATCGCGTGCGGGATCGTCGCCGGTCGCCTCGCGAGCCGGCAGTTCGTGAACCGAGCGTGGCAGATACGACAGGAAACGCCGCGCGCAGGCAAAGGCCTCGGCCTCGCTGTCCACTTCATCGTCGACGGTGCCGTTGCGCGTATGAATCTCGCTGCCGCCGAGTTCGTTCTTCTCGTAGTGGTGGCCGAGCCGGTTGACCACCGGCGGCCCCGCGATGAACATCTGCGAGGTGTCCTTGATCATTACCGAATAGTGGCTGGTGGCCACGCGCGCGGCGCCGAACCCCGCCGTCGAACCCAGCGCGAGCCCCACCACCGGCACCAGGCTCAGGTTCTCGATGGCGAGCCCCCACCCGTACAGCGCGGGACACTTGGCGTAGCCGTCCACTTCCAGCGCGCGCACCGATCCGCCGCCGCCGGTACCGTCCACGAGGCGCACGATGGGCAGGCGCAGGTCGCGCGACATCATTTCCGCGCGCACCAGCTTGTCGCGCAGTCCGCCCTCGGCGGAGCCGCCGCGCACCGTAAAGTCGTCGCCCGCCACTACGACCGGGCGGCCGTCGAGCGTGCCGCGGCCCATGACCAGGTAGGCCGGTGTGAACGCGGTGATGTTGCCGGCCTCGTCGTAATTCGCCTGGCCGGCGATGCTGCCGACTTCGCGGAACGAACCGGGATCCAGGAGGGCATCGATGCGCTCGCGCACCGTGAGCTTGCCGCCCTCCTTGTGCCGGCGGACACGCTCGGTGCCACCGAGTTCGCGTGCCAGCGCCTGACGCCGCCGCAACTCTTCCAGTTCGGATTCCCAGCTCACACGCGCGCGCCCGTATGCCGTCTCGCGCCGGTCATTCCGGCTTGATGTTGGCCGACTTGATCACCTTCGCCCACTTGACCAACTCGTTCTTCACCAACTGGCCGAGTTCCTGCGGCGTGCTCGGCGTCGCATCCAGTCCCTGCGCTTCCATCACGGCCTTCGTGTCCGGGTGCGCCAGCCCCTGCCGAACGAGCTGGTTCAGCCGGTTGACGATCGCCGGCGGCGTGCCCGCCGGTGCGAACAATGCGTTCCAGGCCGTCACTTCATAGCCCGGCACACCGGACTCCGCGATCGTCGGCGCCTCCGGCACGAAGCTCGAGCGCTGCGCGCCGGACACGCCCAGCAGGATCAATTTCTTCGTTTGCACGTGCGGCAATACGGACGTGCTCCCGAACGTCATCGCGACCTGTCCGCCGACCAGGTCGATGATCGATGGTCCGCTGCCTTTGTACGGGACGTGGATCATCCGGGTGTTCGTCATGGAAGTGAACAGCTCGCCCGCCAGGTGGGTGCCGCTGCCCACACCCACGGAGGCGTACGTGAGTTGACCCGGCTTCGCCTTGGCGAGCGCGATGAGCTGCTGGACCGAGCGCACCGGGGTGGAGGGATGCACGACCAGGAAAAACATATAGGACGAGAGTTTCGAGATCGGCTCGAAATCCTTGACCGGATCGAACGGCACCTGCTTCTGCAGGCTCGGGTTGATCACCATGCTGGTCTGCATCGCCAGCAGGGTGTAGCCGTCGGCGGGCGATCTCGCGACCAGTTCCACGCCCAGATTGCCGCCCGCGCCGGGCCTGTTGTCGACGAACACCGACTGCCCGAGATCGACGGTCAGGGTCTTCGCCACGGCCCTGGACACAAGATCCAGCGATCCACCCGGACTGAACGGATTGACCATGCGGATCGGCTTCGCGGGCCAGGCCTGGGCGTGCACGGCGACCGCGCCAGCTGCCAGCACCACACCCGCGGCGACGGATGCCACGACTGATTTCATCTTTTCCTCCTCCAGAGTACTTATTGGGATCCCGCTTTAACAATCAGCGCATCGACCACGCGCGCGCCCGCTCCCTGCTCCAGGACCACCAGCGGATTGATATCCACTTCCGTGATCTCGTTCCTGAAATCGTGCGCGAACCATGACAGCCGCACGATGAGATCGCACAGGCAATCGACATCCCGGGGCCGCATGCCGCGCACGCCATCGAGCAGCTTGTACCCGCGCAGTTCACCCAGCATGGCCCGCGCATCGTCCGGCGTGACCGGGGCCACGCGATAACTGACGTCGCGCAGCACCTCGATGTGAATGCCGCCCAGCCCGCACGCCACGACCGGGCCGAACACCGGATCGCGAATGATGCCCAACATCATCTCCACGCCCTGCGGCACCATCTCCTGCACGAGCACACCGTTGATGCGCGCATCTTCCTTGTAGCGGGCGGCGGCTGCCACCACGTCGGCGTATCCCTGCCGGACGGCCGCTGCATCCTTTAGACCGAGCCGAACCGCCCCGGCATCGGTCTTGTGCGCGATATCCGGCGAATCGATCTTGAGCGCGACGGTCCCGCCCAGTTCTCCGGCGTGGCGGGCTGCCTCGTCCACGGTGCGTGCAAGCCGTTCGCGGGTGACGGGAAATCCATAGTCGGCCAGCGCGAGCTTGGCCTCGCGCTCGGTCAGCGTGCCGGCGCCGCCCTTCAGTTTTACACGCGCCGCGTGCACGTCGATGCCTGCCGGCCGCTGCGGCACGTCCGTGCCCTGCCGGTGACGTTCCAGGCGCGCACCAAAATCCATCGCCGCCCGCATCGACCGCAAGCACGGCAGCGCATCGCGGTAGACCGGTACGCCCGTCGCGATCAGGTCTTCCGCCGTCGGCTCCGCGTCGTCGGTGCAGGCGCCCACCCAGATCATGGCCGCCGGTTTGGGACAGGACCGCACGAACTCCGCGCCGCTTTCGATCTGCTGGCGCGACACGAAGGCGAAGATGGGCGCGACGGCGTCGATGTTCGGGTCGTTCGCGATCGTATCGAGCGCGCGTGCGAACATCGCCGGTTCGCCCGTCGCCAGCGAAGTGAGGTCGCTCGGGTTCAGGATCTTGCTGCCGTAGCCGGGCAGCAGACCGCTCAGTACCGTCTGGGTCTCTGGCGCGTACTCGGCCCAGTTCAGCCCCTGGTCGGCGCCCATGTCCGCGATATGTACGATGTTGCCGCCCGTGGCCGCCACGGAAGCAACGCGCCGCCCTTTGGGCCAGCGCCGTTTGCGCAACAGGATGGCGGTCTCGTAGAGTTCGTTGCAGGTGTTGACGCGGATGATGCCGTGCAGTCGGAAGACGGCGGCGTAGATCTCGTCCACGCCGGCCAGCGCGCCCGTGTGCGAAGCTGCCGCGCGGCTGCCCGCCTCGGTGCGGCCGAGCTTGAGCACGACGAGCGGTTTCTCGCGCTCCAGCGCCTCCTGCGCGACCGCCTGCAGCTTGGCGCCGTCCTTGAAGCCTTCGATGGCCATGAGGACGATGTCCGTGGTGTCGGAGCGCAGCATGAAGCGGGCGAAGTCGAGCGTGTCGAGATCGGCTTCGTTACCGCAGCTCGCCTCGTAACTCACGCCGAGACCCGCCATCTGCGCCCGCCACATGACCGTGATCTGGCCGAGTCCGCCGCTGTGGCTGACGACGCCGATATTGCCCGCCTTGCCGCGGGCGCGGCCGATGGCGCCGGTGGACGTCATCGCGAACTTGTCGATGAAGTTGATCACGCCGTTGCAGTTGGGGCCCATGATGCGCATGCCCGAACTGCGCGCGAAAGCGATCAGGCGTGCCTGGCGCTCACGGCCTTCGGGCGTCGCGGTCTCCGCGAAGCCGGCGGTGTACACGGTCGCGAACGGCACGCCGAGCGCCGCGCAGTCGGCCAACACATCGAATACCCGCTCCACCGACACGATGATGCCCACGTGATCGGGCGCCTCCGGCAGTTCGCGCACGCCGGGATAACATTTGAGGCCGTAGATTTCGCCCAGCCGCGGGTTGACCGGATAGATCTTGCCCGGGAACCCGAAATTGAGCATGGCCCGGAACACCCGTCCGCCAAAGTTCGAGGGATGGTCGGTGGCGCCGACCAGCGCGACCGAGCGCGGGGCCAGCAGCCGCGTGAGATCGGTGTCGGTAGCGGAAGGCACGGCCTGGTCCACGTCGGCGCGTCTCCGCTCAGGCCGCCAGGCCGCTGGCCGTGCCGACCATCGTCTTGACGCCCTGCTGGTTCTCGCACCAGAACTCGACGGTCACGCGCGTGCGCTCCCCGTCAGGTTCCTTGCTCTTCACCGCGCCGTGCATCGTCAGCGTATCGCCGGCCATGACGGGCTTGATGAAGGCCACGCCGATGCGGCCACCGCGGACAAAACCTTCGCCGAGGAAACCCACCATCATCTGCGACACGTAAGCCGTCGACATCATGCCCTGCGCGAGCGGCGCGGCGAAACCCTTCTGCTTCGCCCAGTCGGCGTCGGTGTGAATCGAGTACGGGCGCACGCCGGAATAGGCGTCGATCTGGCGCTGCGCGATGGGCTTGGTTACCGGCGGGAGTTCCTCGCCGAGCTGGATGGTGGCTGCGGTTTTCAATGCCATGGCGTATTCCTAGTCCTTGAACAGCATCTGGGTGAACTGGCCGCGCGTGAGCACCGTGCCGGTCGCTTCTTCCCTGGTGGCGAATTCCGTCACCATGTAGTGTTTGCCACGCTTCTCGAATTTGTCGATGACCTTGCCGTACGTGCGCACGCGCATGCCCGCCCGCACCGGTTCCACGAACTCGAACTGCATCTTCGCGTGCAGGCCGGCCGGAATGATGTAGCGGCTGTGCCGCATCATCAGCGCCTGGTTGCCGAGCAGCACCGGGTGGGCGATGGTGCCGCCGAAAGGCGACTCCTTGAAATACCAGGGATGGTGATCGTCCACCGCGAACGCGAACGTCTCGACGTCTTCCGGCTTGATCAGAAAGTCGTCGGACATGAATTCCTCGCCGACGCGCACCACGTCGAACGAGATCCTCTTGAATTCCACCAGTTCCGCCATGACCGCTCCTGTTCCTTGCGTGATTGTCCCGAATGGTTATTCAGCGGCCCTGCCAGACCGGTTTGCGCTTTTCCCGGAAGGCCCGCGGGCCTTCCTGCGCGTCCTCGCTGGCGTACAGCGGCACGGCGAGCTGCCGGCCGGTCTCCAGCGCCGCGTCCACCCCCATGTTCATCGCATGCCGTACCATCCGGCGCGCGTTGACTACCGACAGCGGCGCACAGGCGATGATCTCCTCCGCCGTCGCCAGCGCCGCCGGCAGCAGTTCCGCGCGCGGCACCACCTGGTTGACGAAGCCGATGGCGTGCGCGCGCCGCGCATCGATGGTCCGGCCCGTGAGCATCAGCTCGAGCGCGAGGCGGCTGCCGACCATGTGCACCAGCGGCGGCGTCCAGTGCAGTCCGCGGCCCACCCTCGCCTCGGCGATGCCGAACACCGCCGTATCCGCGGCAATGCACAGGTCGCAGGCCTGGGCGAACACCCAGCCCGCGCCGACCGCGCTGCCGTTGACCGCGGCGATCAGCGGCTTGCTCAAGGTCACCGTGTCGCCCGGTACCGGCAGCGTTCGCAGGGGCACGCCCGGCACGGCTTCCTTGAGGTCACGCCCGGCGGAGAACGCCCGGTCGCCCGCACCGGTCAGGATCGCGACCCGCAGCGCCGGGTCCGTCTCGAAGCGGCGATAGGCGTCCTCGAGCTGCTCGCAGACGGCGTTGTTGATCGCATTCAGCTGGCGCGGACGATTGAGGGTGATGACCACCGTCTGGCCATGTACGTCGTAGAGCACTTCCCCTGCCGCCTCCATTGCCATCCTTTATTCCGTTTCGCTCGCAGACCGCTATCCGTAGCAGCTTCATGCTTGCATTTAATTGTTTTTTTATTGTATTTATTGATGCCAAGTGCTGTCAATCTTCAACGGTTCATTGCGTGATAAAACCTTGAATCCTTGGTGGTTGCCCATCT
>JBOIEQ010000087.1:0-17425 GCA_050741255.1 Burkholderiales bacterium
CGCCGGCACCGCACGCGGATGGCGGTCGGCAGCGGCGGACGTGACGCGGTCACCCATTTCACCGTCCTCGAACGCTACGCGCACGCGACGCTGCTCGCCTGCAGTCTCGAAACCGGCCGCACCCACCAGATCCGCGTCCACCTGGCCTCGCTCGGCCATCCGCTGCTGGGTGACGCGACCTACGGCGGTCAGCGGCGCACGAGCAAGCTAACGCCGCCCTTCGCCCGCCAGGCGCTGCACGCCGAACGCCTCGCGCTGGATCACCCCGCGAGCGGTACGCGCGTGGAATGGAGCGCGCCGCCGCCCGCCGACTTCGCCGCGCTGCTTGAATTGTTGCGCGCGGAGGCGGCGGCATGAACACATCCGGACGGCTCGATGCCGACTGGCCGGCGCCGCCGGGCGTGCGGGCGTTCGCCACGACGCGCGAAGGCGGGGCCGGGACTGGCGCGTTCCACTCGTTCAACCTCAGCTACCGGGTCGGCGATGACGCGGCGACGGTGGACGCGAACCGCCGCCGGCTGGGCACTTGGCTGCCCGCCGAGCCGCGCTGGCTGCGGCAGGTGCACGGCAACCGGGTAGTGGATGCGGCCAGCGTCACCGACCCTGTCGATGCGGACGCCGCCGTGACGCGCGAGTGTGGGGTCGTCTGCACGATTTCCATCGCCGACTGCCTGCCGGTGCTGTTCTGCGACCGTGCAGGCAGCGTCGTTGCCGCTGCGCACGCCGGCTGGCGCGGCCTGTCCGGCGGCGTGCTGGAAAATACGGTGGCGGCGATGAACTGCAAGGCCTCGGACGTGATGGCGTGGCTGGGCCCCGGCATCGGCCCGACCGCCTTCGAGGTCGGCGAGGACGTGTACGCGGCCTTCGTGCAACCCGAGCCCCAGGCCGCCGACGCCTTCCAGCCGCACGCAACGGGGAAATGGCTGTGCGACCTCTTCGCGCTCGCCCGCCTGCGTCTCGGGCGCCTCGGCGTAACCGCGATCCACGGCGGCGGGCACTGCACCTACCGGGACGCCGGCCGTTTCTTTTCCTATCGCCGGGACCGCACGACGGGCCGCATGGCGGCCTTCGTCTGGCTGGAAAACACCTGACCGGCATGGTGTAGAACCCGGGCACGGTGGTTTCCGCCCGCTATAATCCCGGCTCGATTCTCCCGCCGCGGTCGTCCGGACCGCGGTCTCCCATGCCCACCTTGTCCGCCATCCTGCTTGCGACCGTCGCCGGCGGCGTCCTCAGCGTCGTCGCGGCGGCGGCCGTCGCCCTCAACGCGCGCGCCGCGCACATCCCGCACCTCATCAGCTTCGCGGTAGGCGCGCTGCTCGGCGCGGCCTTCCTCGAAATCGTGCCGCATGCCTTCGTCAGCACCGACAATATCCCGGGCACCGCGTTGACCATCCTGCTGGGTCTGCTGGGTTTTTTCGTGCTCGAAAAACTCGTGCTGTGGCGGCACTGCCATGAGGAACTGTGCGAAGCGCACGACCCGCACGCGGCGCCTGCCGTCCCGGCCACCGCCCCTGTCCACGCGCTTGACCACGACCACGGCCGCAGCGGCCTCATGATCATGATCGGCGATACCTTCCACAATTTTGTGGATGGCATCCTGATCGCGGCGGCGTTTCTCGCCGATTTCCAGGTCGGCGTGGTGACGGCGGTGGCGATCATCGCGCACGAAGTACCCTCGGAAGTCAGCGACTTCGTGATCCTTTTGCATTCCGGTTACAGCCGCCGCCAGGCGTTCTGGGTCAATCTGCTGTCCAGCGCGGCCATGGTCGTGGGCGGCCTCATCGGTTACCTGGCCCTCTCGGTCATGGTGCAGTGGATCCCGACCATGCTGGCCATCGCCGCCGCCAGCATGCTGTACGTGGCCGTCGCGGATCTCATCCCGGGCCTGCACAAGCGCACCGAACTCCGGCACACCGCGCAGCAGATCGGCCTGATTGCGGCGGGCGTCGCCGTCATCGCGCTGACCAGTTTCCTCACCCATGGCTGACCCGATGACGGACAGCGGACCCCGTCCACCACTGGAAGCGATGATCGAGCGGCTCGGCAAGGCCGGCGCGGAGTTCACGCACGCGCTGCTGCGCCAGAGCCAGCCCGCCGCCGCGCGCCAGAACGCCGAATGGATGCGCACGCTCGCTGCCGGATTTGCGAACGACCCGGCGGGCTGGCGCGTACTCCAGGAACGCCTCTACGCCGGGCATGCCCGTCTGTGGCAACAACTCGCCGCGGACGGCAAGGAAGCCGGCGACGGGCCCGCGGCGCTGCTCGACCGCCGCTTCCGCGGTGCCGAGTGGCGCGAAACGCCCTACTTCCGCTACCTCGCCGAAACCTACCTGCTCAACGCGCAGTGGCTGGCGGACGCCGTCGAGCAGACCGCGCTCGAACCGCGCGCCAAGGCGCGCCTGCGCTTCTACACACGGCAGCTGATCGAGGCCGCCGCACCCGCCAATTCCATCCTCACCAACCCGGAAGCGTTGAAGCTCGCAGCGGAGACGCAGGGGGCGAGCCTCGCGCGCGGGCTGGAGAACCTGTCTGCCGATCTCGCCAAGGGCCACGTCACGATGACCGACGAGGCGGCCTTCCGGGTCGGCCACGACCTGGCGGTCTCGCCCGGCGCCGTGGTGTTCGAGAACGAGGTCATGCAATTGCTGCAGTACGTGCCGGCCACGGACCGCGTGCACGCGCGGCCGCTGGTCATGGTGCCGCCGTGCATCAACAAGTACTACATCCTCGACCTGCAGCCCGCCAATTCCTTCGTCCAGTACGCCGTCGAGCAGGGCCACACGGTGTTCATGGTGTCGTGGAAGAACGCCAAGGCGGAACTCGCACAGGCCACCTGGGACGATTACGTGGAGAAAGGCGTACTGCGGGCGCTGGGCGTCGCACGGGACATCTGCGGCACCCGTGACGTCAACGCGCTGGGCTTCTGCATCGGCGGCACCCTTCTCGGCTGCGCGCTTGCCGTGCTGGCCGCGCGTGGCGACAGCGCCACGGTCGCCAGCGCCACCTTCCTCACGACCATGCTCGACTTCAGCGACACCGGCGAGCTCGATGTCTTCGTGGACGAGGCCTACGTCGAGGATCGCGAGCGCGACTTCGCCGCCGGCGGCATCTTCCGCGGCCGCGACCTGATGCTGACCTTCTCCAGCCTGCGGCCCAACGACCTCATCTGGCCGTACGTCGTCAACAACTACCTGAAGGGCGGCAAGCCTCCCGCCTTCGACCTGCTCTACTGGAACAGCGACAGCACCAACCTTGCCGGACCGATGTATGCCTGGTACGTCCGCAACACCTATCTGGAAAACAGCCTGCGCACGCCGGGCAAGGTCAATGTCTGCGCTGTGCCACTGGATCTCGGCAGCATCCCCCAGCCGGCCTACGTGCTCGCCACCCGCGAGGACCACATCGTGCCCTGGCGCACGGCCTATGCCAGCACGCAACTGCTGAAAGGGCCGCTCACCTTCGCGCTGGCGGCCAGCGGTCACATCGCCGGGGTGGTCAATCCCGCCCACCCGCCGAAGCGCAATTTCTGGACCGCGCCCGGCGCGCCCCTGCCGGCGGACGCGGAGGACTGGCTTGCCGGCGCGCAATCGCAACCCGGCAGTTGGTGGCCGCACTGGATCGAATGGCTCGCCGCGTACGGCGGCGGAACGGTACCGGCGCGGTTCGCCCTCGGCAACGCCGCCTGGCCCGTCATCGAGGCGGCGCCCGGCCGCTACGTGCTGGAACGCTGCGACTGAGCGGGCGCCGGCGGTCCGGGCGTGCGGGCTGCGCTTCGTGATAGTCTTTATTGCAATACTGTCAACTTCCGGAGGAGATAACAACATGGCACGCATAGCGGTAGTCACCGGCGGCATGGGCGGGCTCGGCGAAGCGATCTGTCTGAAACTCGCGAAGATGGGCTACACGGTGGTCACCACCCATTCCCCCGGGAACAAGAAAGCCGCGGAATGGCTGGCGGACATGAAAAAACTGGGCCACACCTTCCACGCCGTGGAGGCGGACGTGGCCGACTTCGACTCTTCCCAGAAAGCCGTCGCGAAAATTCAGGCCGAGGTCGGCGCCGTGGACGTGCTGGTCAACAACGCCGGCATCACGCGCGACACCACCTTCAAGAAGATGGACCGCGGCGGCTGGTCGGCGGTGATGGGCACCAACCTCGACAGCGTGTTCAACATGACCAAGCCGGTCGTCGACGGCATGGCGGAGCGCGGCTGGGGCCGCATCATCAACGTGTCGTCGGTGAACGGCCAGAAAGGCGCGTTCGGGCAGACCAACTACTCGGCGGCGAAGGCCGGCATGCACGGCTTCACCAAGGCGCTGGCGCTCGAATACGCGCGCAAGGGCGTCACCGTGAACACGATTTCGCCCGGCTACATCGGCACCAAGATGGTGATGGCGATCCCGAAGGAAGTGCTCGACTCCAAGATCATTCCGCAGATCCCGCTCGGCCGCCTCGGCAAACCCGAGGAGGTGGCGGGCCTGGTGGCCTATCTGTGTTCGGACGAGGCTGCGTTCGTGACTGGCGCCAACATCGCGATCAACGGCGGCCAGCACATGCAGTAAACACAGGGCGGGCGGCGAGGCGCCACCGCCCGTCGCCCGCGCGCCTTACTTCCTTTTCGTCGCGTTCGCGGCGCTCATGATCGCCTTCACATTGGCCTCGGCGGCGTCCGTGGCCTGCTTGGCGGCCTTGCTCATGGTGTCGAAGGCATTCTGCGAGGAGGCGAACGCGGCCTTGATCGCGTTCAGGGCCGGTTCGGCGCCGCCCGGGGCGTTCTTGAACATCTCCTCCATCGCGCCCTGCATGTCCTGGCGCATGGCATTGAAGCGTTCCTCCATCACACCGGCGATCTCGTGCTGGGTCTGCGCCGCGATCTCGTAGACGCTGCGCGAATAGCCCAGCGCGCGCTCGACGGCCTGTTCGGCGAGCTTGCTGCGCATGGTCAGCATGCTTTCGGGATCGCGCGCGCCCGCCAGCGCCTGCGCGTTCGCGGACTGCTCGGTGACAAACGCCTTGGCCGCTTCCATTTGCAGGCGCATCAGCCGCTCGGCGGTCGCCACCGAAAGGCTGGCCAGCTTGAGCGCCGCATCCACGTTGTCCTTGCCCGCCGCGCTGATCTGATCGGTCAGTTTATTGTTCATGGCCATCTCCTGTCGCAGTGAAGTAATTGGAACGCGCCCGGGTCAAGAAGCGATGGCTCTGATTTTAAACTGATTCTTTTTGGTGCAATGCGTCATTCCGCCATTGCCGTGACCTCTCGTGGTGACCGGCTTGTGCAGCGCGCCACTCCCGCAGGCAAGTCCACCCACAGGTCCGGCCAGATCCCGGATGTATGGCGTAAAATCATGAATTCACGTAAGGTTTTACCACTTGTATTGCCGCGCCTGAACCGACACGGGACCCACCGATGAGCAGCGAACCCGCAATGCAAAATGCCGCCCCGCCAGAACGCCGGAACATCAAGAAATACCCCAACCGCCGGCTCTACGACACGGCCACCTCCAGTTACATCACGCTGCAGGACGTGCGCAAACTGGTCCTCGACAACGTGGACTTCAAGGTCGAAGACGCCAAGACCAAGGACGATCTCACCCGCAGCATCCTGCTGCAGATCATCCTCGAGGAAGAAAGCGGCAACGGCTCCCCGATGTTCTCCAGCGACCTGCTGTCGCAGATCATCCGCTTCTACGGCAATGCGATGCAGGGCATGCTCGGCAACTACCTCGACAAGAACATGCAGACTTTCGTCGAGATCCAGAAGCGCATGCAGGAGCAGTCGCGCGCGATCTACGGCGACGCCCCGATGGTGAACACCGACGCCTGGACCGAATTCCTCAAGATGCAGGGCCCGGCGATCCAGGGCCTGATGGGCCGCTACCTCGAACAGAGTGCCAGTGCGTTCCTGGAAATGCAGCAGCAGATGCAGCAGCAGACCCGCAACCTGTTCGGCACTTTCGCGTTCCCCAATTTCACCGTCAACCCGTTCATGCCCGGCGGCGCGAAGCCGGAAGGCGATGGCGACGACCAGGCGCCGCCCGACGCACCCGCGAAGCCCGGGTCGTAACACCGCGGGCCACGCCCGCGCGGCCCTCGCTTTTTCGCATCCCTTCCGCATGCCCTCCCCGCCGCCCAAGGTCGGTTTCGTTTCGCTCGGCTGTCCCAAGGCGCTGGTGGATTCCGAACGCGTCCTCACCGAACTGCGCGCCGAGGGCTACCTCATCTCGCCCTCCTACGCCGACGCCGATCTGGTGGTCGTCAACACCTGTGGCTTCATCGATTCAGCGGTCGAGGAATCGCTGGAAGCCATCGGGGAAGCCCTCGCCGAAAACGGCAAGGTGATCGTCACCGGCTGCCTCGGCGCCAAGGGCAGCATCGTGCAGGACACGCACCCGAAGGTGCTCGCCGTAACCGGCCCGCACGCGACCGACGCGGTGATGGCGGCGGTCCATGCCCACCTCCCCAGGCCGCATGATCCTTACACCGATCTCGTGCCGCCGCAGGGCGTGCGCCTGACGCCACGCCACTATGCCTATCTGAAAATCGCCGAAGGCTGTAATCACCGCTGCACCTTCTGCATCATCCCGTCGCTCCGCGGCGACCTGGTGAGCCGCCCGATCGGCGATGTCATGAACGAGGCGCAGACGCTGGTCGCGTCGGGCGTGAAGGAGCTGCTGGTCATCTCGCAGGACACCAGCGCCTACGGCGTCGACATCAAGTACCGCACCGGCTTCTGGAACGGCCGTCCGGTGAAAACGCGTATGACCGAACTCGTGCAGGCGCTAAGCACGCTGAAAACCCCGCAGGCCGAACCGCCGTGGGTGCGTCTGCATTACGTCTACCCCTACCCGCACGTGGATGAAGTGATTCCGCTGATGGCGGAAGGCCGGGTGACACCGTACCTCGACATCCCCTTCCAGCACGCCAGCCCGCGCATCCTCAAGCTGATGAAGCGCCCCGCCAACGCGGAAGACACACTGGCGCGCATACTGGCGTGGCGCGCCGCCTGCCCTGAATTGACGATCCGCAGCACCTTCATCGCCGGCTTTCCCGGCGAAACCGAGGCGGAGTTCGAGGAACTGCTAGCGTTTCTGGAAGAAGCCCAGCTCGACCGCGTCGGCTGCTTTGCCTACTCGCCGGTCGACGGGGCGAAAGCCAACGCCTTGCCCGCGCCAGTTCCCGCCGAGGTACGCGAAGACCGCCGGGCGCGCTTCATGGCGGTGCAGGAAAAAATCAGCGCCGCCCGTCTGCAGCGCAAGGTCGGCCGCACGCTGACCATACTGGTGGATGCGGTAGAAAAATCCGGCGCCCTCGCGCGCTCCGCCGCGGACGCGCCGGAAATCGATGGCGTCGTGCATGTCAAACCGCATCGTTCGCTCAAGGCCGGTGCCTTCAGCCGGGTGCGCATCACCCGGGCCGACGCGCACGATCTCTGGGGTGAAGTCGTTCCGCCAGCGCCGTAACCAGGCCCGTCCCCATGGGGATCCTGCAGACACTGCGCGCAAGGGCCCGACAGCTCAAGGCCGACACACTGGCCCTCTGGTTCTGCCTGCGCGACCCGCGCACCCCGCTGGCCGCGAAGCTCGTGGCCGGCATCGTGGTGGCCTATGCCCTTTCCCCGATCGATCTCATCCCGGATTTCATTCCGGTTCTGGGTTATCTCGATGAACTCATCCTGGTGCCGGCCGGACTCTGGCTCGCGCTGAAGCTGGTGCCGCCCGCCGTCATGGCCGACAACCGCCAGCGCGCGGAACAGTGGTTCGCCGAAGGCCGGCTGCAGCCGCGCAATCTCATCGCTGCCGCGGTGATCCTCGCACTGTGGACCGCGGCCGGCGCGCTGCTGGTCTACTGGCTGGTCAGGACACCGTGACCGGGGGCACCCGGCTCACCGCCTGCTCCAAAAACCGCACCACGTCCTCCACCGACCGCGTGCGCCGCATCGGCGGCAGGCTGGCGAGCAGCTTCTTGCCGTAGCCCTTGGTCACGAGGCGCGGGTCGCAGATCATCAGCGCCCCGCGGTCGGTTTCGTCGCGGATCAGCCGGCCCGCGCCCTGCTTCAGCGTAATCGCGGCGGTCGGCAACTGGTATTCCAGGAAGGCGCTGCGTCCCTCGCGGTTCATCTTGTCGATGCGTGCCGCGAGCACCGGATCGTCGGGCGGCGCGAACGGCAGCTTGTCGATCACCACCAGCGAGAGCGCCTCGCCGCGCACGTCCACGCCCTGCCAGAACGACTGGCTGCCCACCAGTACGGCATTGCCGAGTTGGCGAAACCGTTCGAGCAGTTCGGTGCGCGAACCGTCGCCCTGCGCGAGCACGGGGAATGCCAGGCCGCGGCGCTTCAGCAGGTCCTCGACCAGCGCCTGCCCCTCCCGCATCGCCCGCAAACTGGTGAACAGCAGGAAAGTCCGGCCGCCGGCCGCCTCGATCGCCGGCAGCGCTGCCTCGACGACCGCACGGGTGTGTTCGGGTGAATTGGGTTCGGGCAGCCCCTGCGGCACGCACAACAGGGCCTGCGTCGCGTAATCGAAGGGGCTCTCCCACGCGTGCGTATCGGCCGCCTCGAGGCCCAGCGCATGCACGTAGTGCGCGAAGTTGCCGCCGACCGACAGCGTGGCCGAGGTGAATATCCACGACCGCGCGTGGTTCTCGATCTGCGCGCGGAAAATTTCCGCCACAGACAGCGGCGTTGCGTTGAGGTGGAGGGCGTGATTCAGGAGCTCCACCCACCGCACGTGACTCTCGCGGTCGGTGTCGCGCCAGGCCGTCAGCCGCTCGGCCAGCAGATGGGTGCGTTCGAGACACTTGGCGAGTCCTTCGCCGCGCGCGGCCTGCGCATTCAGTTCCCCGGCGAGCGCCTCCAGCTTGTCTTCGAGGATTTCCAGCGCGCGCTGGAAATCGCGATTGCCGGACACCGCGCCGCCGGCGAAGCGTCCGCTCTGCTCGCGGAAGACCAGACGCAGATCCCGCGCCGCGCGGTCGAGCGCGAGCGCCAGCGCGGGCAGTTCTGCGCTGTCACGCGCTTCCGACACCGCCGTCAGCCGCGCGTCGCGCGCGAGTTCGATCAACTGCATGGTGGACAGGCTGTCGCCGAAAAACAGACTCGCCGTGTCGGGCAACTGATGCGCCTCATCGAAGATCACGGTATTGCAGGTCGGCAGCAGTTCCGCCACGCCCTCGTCGCGCAGCGCAACGTCGGCGAAGAAGAGATGATGATTGACCACCACCACGTCCGCGTCGAGCGCCGCCTTGCGCGCCTTCATGACAAAGCACTGCTCGAAGAACTCGCACTCCGACCCGAGACAGTTGTCGCGCGTGGAGGTGACCTGGCTCCAGATGCCCGCGTTCTCCGGCACGGCCGCGAGGTCGGCCTTGTCGCCGGTGGCCGTGCCCACGGCCCAGCCCGCGATGTTCGCGAGGTAGTAGGCATCCTGGCGTTCCGCGAAGCGGCCCTCGTTCTGCGCGTGGCGCAGGTGGTAATGGCACAGGTAATTGGCGCGTCCCTTGAGGAGCGCGACGGTCACCGGCACCGCCAGCGCCCGGCGCACGGTAGGGATGTCGCGGTCGAACAACTGGTCCTGCAGGGTCTTGGTGCCGGTGGAGATGATCACCTTCCCGCCCGACAACAATGCGGGCACCAGATAGGCGAAGGTCTTGCCGGTGCCGGTTCCGGCCTCGGCCACCAGGACCCGCCCCCGCGAGATCGCGCCCGCGACCGCCCGCGCCATTTCCACCTGCATGGGACGCGCGCGGAAGCCCTCGACGACACGGGCCAGCCGTCCGTTGGCGGAAAATGCATCTTCGAGATCGCTCACAGGCGCGGATTATGCGGGGTTTGCGCCGTTCCGGCGCGCAGGGTTGACCGGTTCCAACCAGCTCGTCGACAATAGCCGCCCTTCCGCCGTGTCCGCGGAAGCAGGAGCAGAAACAGGAGGAGTTTTCCGTGCCCATTGCCCTCAGATTCGTGCTTGCCGCCTGCGCCTGCGCGCTCGCTTCCGCCGCGTGGGGTGCGGATGCGCCCGCAAAGAGCGCGGCCAAACCGGCAGTCAAGCCCGCCCCGCGCGCGCCCACCACCGCCAATGTCACGCCGCCGCCGCAACAATTGAAGCCGGATCACCGAATGCAATGCAAGGTCGGCCCCTACGAAAAGCAGACCCGGTTCGTCATGGAAACGGCGAAAGGCAAGCCCGTCTACATCGCCTACTGGAGCAGCAACGGCCCCTTCCGCTGTTCGTTCGAGTCGCGGCCGCAAGACGGCTACGCGACGTGGATGGACGCCAGCGCCGGCACCGTCATCACACTGATCAAGGGCACCGTGCTGATCGAGAACGACGGCAATCACTACACCGTCACCGCACGGGACGTCGACCGCATGACCTACTGCGGCACTGACGGCCTGATCAACGGCGTGCTCACGGTGCCGCGCAAGGGCGGCGAATGCACCTGGAAGGAAACCTCCGCCGCCGAGGCAGGCCACCTCAACTAGCGGTTCGCATCTAGCGGACTTCGTCCACCTTGAGGAAGATGCGGCGGCTGTCCTGCCCCGCGCTCTCGCGCCGGGATGCCAGCCCGGACTGCCGGTCGCTCGCCTGGGTGCTGCTGCCGCCCACCTCGATCCACTCCCCCAACCGGCCGGAAACCACGGTAGAGGCGGACTGCACGTTGACCACACCCGGCTGACGCGCGCTGAAGCTCTCGGCCTGCGGCATGATCTCGAGCGTGACCTGACTGCCCGAAACCCGCGGGCGCACGCGGAATCCCGTATTGGCCTCCACGTATTGCGCGCTGTCCACCACCTGTTCCACGACTTGGCCGTTGACGACCGTGCGCCGCACGCTTCGCGTGGGCACCGGGGCCGCCTGGCCCACGCGGATCATCGCCTCATTGCCTTCCAGCACCTGCACGGTCTGGGTCCCGCGCTGGGCACCGGTCGAAACACTGCTGTCCACGCGCGCGCGAAACCGGTCGTCGCCGCTGCCGCCCTGCACGATCAGGCCGCTTGGCCGGCCGGGTTCCGGCGGCACCGTCACCCGCCCGCGATCCCCACCGAAGCTGCCGGAGGCCTCGGCGACGCTGCGTTCGCGCAGAACGTCGGCGTCCTGGGCCACGGTGATCTGCAGCCGCCGAGGCGTCGCATCGAGGGTGGCCAGGATCTGGCGCAGCTCGGCCAGATTCTGCGGGGTGGTACGGACGATCAGCTGGTTCTGGTAGCCCGACAGCGTGCCGCTGCGATCCAGGAAGGGCTGCAGGGAGGGGATGATCTGGTCGGCCGTCCGGTAGCGGAGGGTAATGACCTCCATTTGGGTCTGCGCCACGGCGCCGGTTGCCGCCAGGGCCAGGAGGAGCGCGAAAGCGCCAACAATGCGGCTAAGTATCCGTTTTTGCATGGTTTAGTGTATAACGTCGCGCACGGGAAACGAGCCGACACTCCCCAGGAACATGGGCTCTCGGCCTCCAAAGTAAATTGGTAAAAACCATTTACTTTCATGCAAATAAGACATAAATTTCATCCATGGCATTAGCGATGATACGAGTCTTGAACTTGCGGGCGGCGTTGGCTGCGCTGGCACTGGCCGTACCGCTGGCCACGCCATGCCCGGCCTGGGCGGATGAAGTCGCGCCCGTGCCGGAGCCGACCTCCGCTCCGGGCTATCTCGACCGCGCCCGGGAGCTGGTGGTACAGGCGCTCTCGTTGATCGGCGTGCGCTACAAGTTCGGCGGCAATTCCCCTGATTCGGGCCTCGATTGCAGCGGCTTTGTGAACTACGTATTCCGGCAGGCCGAAGGCAAGCAACTGCCCCGTGACGCGGTGGCGATGAGCAAGGTCGGCGACAAGGTGGATGCTCCCGACCTGCAGCCCGGCGATCTGGTGTTCTTCAACACCCGCCGGCGCCCCTACTCCCACGTCGGCATCTATGTCGGCGAACAACGTTTCATCCATGCCCCCAGCCGCGGCCGCGAGGTCGAAGTCGTGGACATGACCGACCGCTATTGGCGCACCCGCTACAACGGTGCGCGCCGCGTCTCGCCGCCCTAGTTTCCGGCTCGCAGCGTCTTCTCGGCAATCCGCTGGCGGATCGCCGGCAGTGCTGCCTGCGCCGCACGCTCCCCTTCCAGGATCAGTACATGGCGTCCCGCAAAGTCGGTGCCGCGCATGCCGGCGATGTCGGGGCGAATCACCACATCGGCTCCCGCCAACTCGTAGGTGGCGATGCTCTGCCCCATGATTGCGTAGGTCTGCAACAGCAAGTCCACGGAATCGATCGTCTTGCCTGAGGTCGGCCGCGCCGACACATCCACCGCGATCACGATATCTGCGCCCATCTGGCGCGCCGCCCTGACCGGTACCGGGCTGGTTAACCCCCCATCGACGTATTCCCGCCCGCTAATGGTCACCGGCTGGAAGATTCCCGGTACGCTGCTGGACGCGCGCACCGCCATGCCAGTGTTGCCGGTGCGAAACACCACGGACTCGCCGCTCCGCAGATCGGTCGCGACCACACCGAAGGTGCGGTTCAGCTTTTCCAGGGGCCGGTTCTGGACGGCCTTGTTCACGAAATTCTGCAGCGCCTCGCCGCGGATGAAGCCCCGGTCGGGCAGCGACCAGTCCGACAACACGGAATCTTCCAGCTGAAGGGCGACCCGCTGCAGGTCGAAACCGCCGTAGCCCGCCGCGTAGAGTGCGCCGACAAAGCTCCCCGCGCTGGTGCCGACCACGAGATCCGGCACGATGCCCTGGGCTTCGAGTGCCTTGATGACGCCGATGTGCGAGAACCCGCGCGCGGCCCCGCCGCCCAGTACCAATGCAATTTTCGGCGGCGGCACCGCAGGGGCCGGGGCCACCACCGGTTTGGGGGGCGGTGGACTCGGCGATGGCGCAGCCGGCATCAACGAGCAACCGGCGGCAAAGTGCAGCGCAGCGAGGGCAATGACCCGGCTCAGGACGTGCACACAGGAGGTGTTCATAGGCGCGTTCGACTCGATTGTACGGACTTCGTTGCGCGCCAGCGGACAACGCCGTTGTTATGCGGTGGGAATGTGGGCGACTTGCGAATGAGAATGCTTCTTGTTAGGATTACTATCCTTATCCAGAGCCATACCCGACCTTCCACAGGAAATGCCATGAAATTCAAGCTTCTGACTGCAAGCCTCCTGGCACTGTTCGCCAGCGCCAGTCTCGCGCAAGACAACGTGCTGAACCTGTATACCGCCCGCCACTACCAGACCGACGAGGCGTTCTATACGAATTTCACGAAGCAGACCGGCATCAGGATCAACCGCATCGAAGGCGGCGAAGACGCCTTGTTCGAGCGGATCAAGACCGAGGGCGCCAACAGCCCCGCCGACGTGTTCCTGACCGTCGACGTCGGCCGCATCTGGCAGGCCGAGCGCGCGGGCATCTTCGCGCCCGTGAAGTCGAAGCGCCTGGAGAGCCGCATTCCCGCGAACTACCGCGATCCCGACGGCCAGTGGTTCGGCTTTGCCGCCCGCGCGCGCGTCATCGTGGTCAACAAGCTCATGGTGAAATCCGGCGAGATCAAGAACTATGAGGACCTCGCCGATCCGAAATGGAAAGGCAAGGTCTGCGTGCGCTCGAGCGGACACCCCTACCAGCTCTCGCTCATGGCCAGCATGATCGCCAATCTGGGCGAAGCGAAGGCCCAGGAGTGGATCAAAGGCCTGTCGGACAATCTCGCACGCCAGCCCAAAGGCGGCGACACCGACCAGTTGCTGGCGGTGGCCTCCGGGGAATGCGCCGTCGCGCTGTCGAACCAGTATTACTTCGTGCGCCTCATGCGCTCGACCAGGCCCGACGACATGAAGGTGTCCGAGCGGCTGCAGCTGATCTGGCCGAACCAGGACAATCGCGGCGTCTCGATGAACATTTCCGGCGGCGGCATGCTGAAGAACGCGCCGCACAAGGAAGCCGCGGTCAAGTTCCTCGAATACCTCGCGAGCGACGAGGCGCAGGCCTATTTCGCGAACGGCAACAACGAATGGCCGGTCGTGCCGAACGTGAAATTCAACAACCCGGTTCTGGAGTCGCTCGGCAAATTCAAGTCCGATCCGCTCAACCTGGCGACGCTGGGCAAATACCAGGTGATGGGACAGAAGTTCGCAGACGTGGCCGGTTACCGCTGACGCAAGCGCATTGCCCTGAAACGGCCCCGCGTGCGGGGCCGTTTTTTATTGCCCGCGTTCACCGCCGTTCGCGCGCAATGCGCAGCGACACCACGATCAGGGGAATCAAACCGACCGCGACGATCAGCAGCGCCGGCGTCGCCGCCTCGGCCAGCCGTTCGTCCTTGGTCAGGTTGTAGGCTTCGATCGCCAGCGTATCGAAGTTGAAGGGCCGCAGCGCAAAGGTCGCCGGCAATTCCTTCATGACATCAACGAACACCAGCAACGCGGCCGTCAGCAGACTGCCCGACAGCATGGGGGCATGCACGCGCGCGAGTGTGGCGGCGGGCGTGGCGCCGAGGCTGCGCGCCGCGTCCTCCATGGACGGCGTGATGCGGGCGAGCCCCGCGTCCATCGACTGCAGCGCGATGGCGAGAAAGCGCACGAGGTAGGCGTACACCAGGGCAACGATGGTTCCGGTCAGCAGCAGCCCCATGCGAACGCCGAACTGGGCGTGCACCCAGTCCGCGAGCAGGTTGTCGAGCCGCCCGAGCGGAAACAGGATGCCGACGGCGATGACCGCGCCGGGCATCGCGTAGCCCAGTCCCGCGGCCCGGTTCGCGAAGGCCACCAGCGGGCGCTTCGTGAGGCGTCCGGCATAGGCGAGCACCGTGGCGAAACCGACGGTGACCGCGGCCGTCACCCCGGCGAGCGTGAAGCTGTTGAAGGCGAGCGCCCCGATGCGCGCGCTCCACTGCGCTTCAGGCTCGGTCAGCGCCAACTTGAGCAGAATCCCGGCCGGCAGCAGAAAACCGAACACGATGGGCGCGGCGCACGCCGCACACGCGAGCGCCGCGGCAGCGCCGCGCAGGCGTTGCGGGGGCAGCGACGCGCGTGACGAAGTGTTGTGGTAACGCGCACGGCCCCGGCTCAGGCGTTCCACGAGCAGGACCAACGCGACGAATCCCAGGAGGCAGGTTGCGAGCTGCGCGGCCGCCACCTTGTCCTGCAGGGATTGCCAGGCCCGGAAGATGCCGGTGGTGAAAGTCTGTACCGCGAAATAGGAAACGGTGCCGAAATCGGCGAGCGTCTCCATCAGTGCCAGCGCCACGCCCGCCGCGATCGCGGGCCGGGCGAGCGGCAACGCCACCCGGAAAAAACTGCCCCACCGGCCGTACCCGAGCAGGCGCCCCGCTTCCAGGGCCGCGCGCGACTGGTTGAGGAACGCCGTGCGCGCGAGGAGATAGACATAGGGATAGAGTGCGAACGAGAACATGGCGATCGCGCCGGACAGGGAGCGTATGTCCGGGAACCAGTATTCGCGGACCTGCCAGCCCGTCAGTTCGCGCAGCGCGCTCTGCACCGGGCCTGCGAACTGCAGCCAGTCGGTATAGGCGTAGGCCATGACGTAGGCCGGCATCGCGAGCGGCAGCAGCAGCGCCCACTCGAGGACCCGCTGGCCCGGGAACCGGTACGCGGTCACCAGCCAGGCCGACAGCACCCCCATGGACGCCACCCCGGCGGTCACGCCGACCATCAGCCCCAGGGTATTGGCGATGTAGCCCGGCAGCACCGTGTGCACGAGGTGCGACCACGAGGATTCGCCCGGCGTGAACACCTGCGACACCACAACGGCGATCGGCAGGCCGACCAGCACCGCGATCGCCAGCGCGGACCAGCCGAGCACGCCCAGGGGCGGCGCGTTGATGCGCGCCCTCCGGGGTTCCGCTGGCGCTGGTGCCGCGAGTTCGCTCATCTCAAGGGTTCGTCGTAGGGAACAAGGCCAGCCGATTCTAACAAAAGTGATTCTTGTTACCGAATGGCGAAGGCATATTAGAATCAGAGTGTTATGGCTGACCAGCCCTTACCTGACCTGCTAGAACTGACCGCCGTCCGCCAGACCTACGGCGGTCAGGACGTCGTGCACGACCTGTCCTTCAGTGTTCCGCGCGGGAGCATCGGCTGTCTGCTCGGCTCCTCGGGCAGCGGCAAAACCACCGTGCTGCGCTGTATCGCCGGTTTCGAGCCCATCTACGCCGGCACGATCCACCTCAACGGACAGCGGGTCTCGGCGCCGGGCAGCACCGTGCCGCCGGAAGCCCGGCGCATCGGCATGGTGTTCCAGGACTATGCGTTGTTCCCGCACCTGACGGTCGCCGACAACATCGGCTTCGGTTTGCACCCACTGCCTGCCGCAGAGCGTGATCGGCGCGTCGCCGAACTCATCGACACCGTCGGCCTGTCCGGCACGGCCGGTCGCTACACCCACGAGTTGTCCGGCGGGCAGCAACAGCGCGTCGCCCTCGCTCGCGCGCTGGCCCCGCGCCCCGACCTGCTGCTGCTGGACGAGCCCTTCTCCAACCTCGACGTCGGCCTGCGCGAACGGCTCGCGCTCGAGGTGCGCGACATCATCAAGCAGACGCAGACGACCGCCGTGCTCGTAACGCACGACCAGAACGAGGCGTTCAACCTGGCGGATGAGGTCGGCATCATGCACCGCGGCCGCATCGAACAATGGGATGCGCCCTACAACCTCTACCATCGCCCCGCCAGCCGCTACGTAGCGGATTTCATCGGGCAGGGCCTGTTCCTGCACGGAGTGGTGGCCGACGGCCACCGCGTGCAGATTGCGCTGGGCGCGCTCCCGCTCAACGGCGCCCCGCGCTGGGCGTCAGGCACCCACGTCGACGTGCTGCTGCGCCCCGACGATGTGCTGCATGACGACGCGAGCCCGCTGCAGGCGGAAGTGGTGCACAAGGCGTTTCGCGGCGCCGAATTCCTCTACACGCTGCAACTGGCCGGGGGCGAGCGCATCCTGTCGCTGGTGCCGTCCCATCACAACCACGCGATCGGCGAGAAGATAGGCATCCGTCTGGAAGTGGACCACGTGGTGGCGTTTCCGCGGACAGCACACGCCGGCGCCTGAAACGATCCGCTATCGGGCCGACTCGCGCTGCCGTTTCACCTCGCGCGCCAGTTCATGCACGGACAGCGCATAGTTCACACTGCGGTTGTAGCGCGTGATCACATAGAAGTTCTCGAAGCCCGCGAGGTAACCCGGGCCGGACTCCGTCTCAACCTCGACCAGCGTCACCAATGCATCATCGGCCGCCGGCATATCGGGTGTGACGCCGAGAGCCCGCAGACGGGCGATCGCAATCTGCGGCTTGATGCCCATGCCGAGCAGCGCGCGGAACTCGGTGCCCTCCACTTCCGCCGCGGCCACCACCGGACCACCGGTGACCCAGCCGTACGCGCGGTAATAGTTCGCCACGCTGCCTATCGCGTCCGCCGGCTGCCACAGGT
>JBOIEQ010000088.1:0-17420 GCA_050741255.1 Burkholderiales bacterium
ATCCTGGTTCCCGCCGCGACGCCCAAGCCCATCATCGCGCGGCTGAACGCCGAGTTCCGCAAGGTGCTGCAGGAGTCCGATGTCCGCAGCGCCCTGGACAAGGCGGCGATCGAGCCGCTGGGCACCTCCCCGGAAGAGGCGGCCGCCTTCATCAACAAGGAATATGAAAAGTGGGGCCGCGTCATCAAGGCGGCGGGCATCAAGGCCGAATAAGGGTTCAGCGCCCCCGCGCCTTCGCGGCTTTCGCGTAGGTTTCCACGCGCACCGGCGACGGGTTGTAGCCGCACGCCGGATTGTATTTCTGCGGGCAGTTGGAAATCACGGCGATGACGTCGGTCAGCGCCTCGACATCCACCGTATCGCCGGCCTTCGAGGGGCTGTCGGAGATCGCCATGCGGCCGTCGCGCCCGACGGGCACGCTCATGAAGAAGTTGACGTTGGCAGCAATGTCGGCCTCGCCCATGCCGAACTTCGACAGTTCGTGCAGGAAATTGGCGCGGCAGCTGTGCGTGCGCTTGCCGTAGCGGAGCTCGTTCATCTCCGCGCTGCAGCAGCCGCCGATGGTGTCGTGGTCGGGGCAGGTCGAGGCGACGATTTTCATCAGCGGTGTCGCGTACTCGCCGTAGAACACCGAACCCGGGTTGAGGAAGACGTTCTCCCCCATCTTCATCGTGTTGGCGGCGTTGTAGCGGTCGCGGGTATCGCGCGCGTTGTAGCAGAGGAAGTCGACGGCCTGCTGGCCTTCGAGGTCGGTGAAGCGCACGCGCTCGCCCCGGGCGATGAGCGCGCCCCACGAGCCGCCCGGATCGACGACGATGGAGCTGGTCTGGCGGTAGCCCTTCGGCGGGGTGGGTTTACGGATGGGCATGGTTTTGAGTGTGGTCATTGGTAGTCGGTTGCCGCCTTTCGACTCTGGCCTTGCGGCCTGCGCTCTGGGCGAACGGATTTCTCAAACTCGTATTACCCCGTTTGTCCTGAGCGTAGCGTAGCGAAGTCGAAGGATGACGCATTATCCTTTTTGCCGCTGTCCGCCGCGAGCCAAGCGCTTCACTTCCGCCCAATCACCCCGGAACATCGCTTCTTTCTTGGCGCGGCTCCAGCCCTTGAGGTGACGCTCTGCGGTCAGTGCTTCCACCCGCGTCGGGCATTCCTGCGAAAACGCGAGCGTGACGGGTCTGCGGGTCGCGGTGTAACCCCCGAGATCGCCGGTTTGATGCTGGCCCATGCGCCGTTCAAGGTTGTCCGTATGTCCTGTGTAGTACGAGTCATCTGCACAGCGGAGCACGTAGACCCAGAATGACATGGAGAATGGTCCTTCGACTTCGCTACGCTGCGCTTCCTTCGACTCCGCTACGCTATGCTCAGGACGAACGGACAGGTACTCATTCGGCCTTGATCCCCGCGTCCTTGATGAGTTTCGTCCAGCGTTTGGTCTCGGCTTGCATCAGCACCGTGAACTCGGCCGGGGTCAGTCCCGCGGGCGCGTAGCCCAGTGTCTCCAGGCGCGCGCGGGCGTCCGGCGTTTTGAGAATCTTCACCGATTCCGCGGACATGCGCGCGGCGATCGCCTTCGGCGTGCCCGCCGGAAACAGGAAGCCCTGCCAGTTGGTCGCTTCGTAGCCCTTGAGGTTGAGCGCTTCCGCCGTCGTCGGCACGTCGCCGATGATCGCGAAGCGCTTGACCGTCGTCACCGACAGCGCGCGCAGCTTGCCGGACTTGATGTGCGGCAGCGCGCCCTGCATGCCGGAGACGATGGACGGGACGCGCCCGCCCATGACGTCGACCAGCCCCGGTGGCCCGCCCTTGTAAGGCACGTGGTTCAACTGGATGCCGGCCATGCGGTTCAGGAGTTCGCCGCCGAGATGCTGCATGCTGCCGACGCCGGAGGAGGCGTAGTCGAGCTGGCCCGGCTTGGTTTTCGCGATGTCGACGAATTCCTTCATCGTCTGGCCGGCGAAGGCGGGGTTCACCAGCCAGACGTTGGGCGACAGCGTGAGCTGGGTGATGGGGGTGAAGTCGCGCAGCGCGTCGAGGGAGGCTGTGCGTTGCGCGACGATGGGCGCGGTGATGGTGTCGATCGCGCACAACAGCATGGTGTAGCCGTCGGGAGTCGCCTGCCTGACCAGATCCGCGCCCAGCATGCCGGCAGCGCCCGGACGGTTGTCGACGACGAACTGCTGGCCGAGCGCCTCGCCCAGTTTTTGCGCCATGTAGCGGCCGATGGTGTCGGAGCCGCCGCCGGTGGCCTGCGGAATGATCAGGCGGATCGGCCGCTCGGGGTAGGCGGCGTCGGCGGCGTAGCCGGGCACGGCGAACACGGAAGTTGCCGCGAGGACGGCGCACGAGAGCGGGAATCTCACAATGGATGCGGAATGCATGGCTTGCCCTTCATCAGCGGAGAACGCGGGGCAAAAAGTGTAGCACTGCCCACCGCCGGTTACACGACGGCCGCGCCGGTCCTGTTCCCCGCGTCCGCTTCCCCGTAAGATCGCGCTTCACGCCACGCTCCCGGCCACGCTTCCACGATGCAGCGCTTCCTGTCTTTCGTCGGTCCCCTGCCGTTCATGGCGCTCGCCATCCTGGTGGCGGGCCTCGGCCTCGGCGTCGCCGTCTTCGTGTTCGAGCATTTTTTCAGCGCGCCGCTCGCGGGCGTGACGTCGTGGCTCAAGTACCCGCTGACCGGCCTCGCCCTTGCCGCGAGCTACTTCTGCTACGGGCTGTCGCTGCTGGTGATCGCGCCGACGCTCAACCTCCTGCTGGGCGGGCGATTGAAGCCGTACCGTGGCTCGGCGATCTCGCTGACCGCGCTGCGCTGGTACGTGCACTGCACGATGACGCTGGTGGTGCGCTATTCTTTCCTCGAGTTCGTGACGCCATCGCCGTTCGCACAGCTCTACTACCGGTTGATGGGGATGAAGATCGGGCGCAATGTCACGATCAATTCCACCGCCATCGCCGATCCTTCCCTGATCGAGCTGGCGGACAACGCCACCATCGGCGGTTCGGCGAGCGTGCTCGCGCACTACGCGCAGGGCGGCTACCTGGTGATCGCGCCGGTGAAGATCGGCGCCGGCGCGACGATCGGCCTGCGCGCGGTGATCATGGGCGGTGTCGAGGTCGGCGCGAAAGCGAAGGTACTCGCCAGTTCCTTCGTGTTGCCGAATACCAAGATTCCCGCCGGCGAAACCTGGGCGGGCATCCCCGCGCAGCGCATCGAGCTTCCGCGCGGCAAGGCGGCGACCGAGGGCGCGGACGCGACTTAAGACTTTCGATGCCGGACTTCCCCGATCTGCAGACCATAGGCCTGCGGCTGCTCGCGATCGGCGGCGGGCTCGTCGCCTGGTTCATCACGCAGCGCATGATCGGCGCGCGCACGCTGGCGGACGGCGCGCTCTACGACCACCTGCACGTCGTCACCGCCGGCTGGAACGCCTGGCTCAACCGGCATCCGAAACCGGCCAACGCGATCCTGATCGCGAGTTCGCTGTGCGTGGATGCGGTCACGCTGTTCGTGCTGGGCTACGCGGTGCTCGGGCCGTCGTTCCTGCCGTTCTGGGGCTTGCTCGGCCTGTTCGTGCTGCGGCAGATCAGCCAGGCCACCGTGGCGCTGCCGCCGCCGCCCGGGATCATCTGGCGCGATCCGGGGGTGCCGTCCCTGTTCGTCACCTACAGCGTCGGCAACGACTTCTTCTTTTCCGGGCACACGGCACTGGCGGTGTACGGCGCGATTCAGCTCGCCAGCCTGCACATTCCCGCATTGACGGTGCTCGGTGCCGTGGTCGCGGTGCTGCAGGTCGTGGCGGTGATCGCGCTCCGCGCGCACTGGACGATGGACGTGCTGGCGGGGTTGTTTGCCGCGCTGGTGGCGGGCCTGCTGGTGTGGCCCTGAGTGCGGGATTCAGGATTCGCTTAGGGAATCGCTGAACAAGTATTAATTGGTCATTCCGGCGAAGGCCGGAATCCAGAGAATTCAAGCGTCTGGACACCGGCCTGCGCCGGTGTGACGAGCTACATCAGAGCCTCCTTAGAGCGCCGCGAGGACTTTGCCCCAGCGCGGATCGGGCCGGTGCAACACGCGGTCACCCGCCGCATGCAGCGCGGCCCAGGTCGTGGAAAGAATGTTGAGCAGCACCGGCTTGCCGAACTCCGCTTCCAGTATGGGCACGGCGTGTATCGCGAACCACAGCCCGCCAGGCATCAGCAGCGCCTGGGCGTTGGGGGCGGCGCGCAGCACCTGGCGGCCCAGTTCCAGCGCGAGCAGGTGATCGTCGGCCGGGCGGGCTTCCTTGTTCTGCGCGAGGTCGCGGCCGCGCGAGACGCAGGCCAGCACCTCGATGCCCGCCTCGGCGAGATACTGCGTCAGTGCCGCGTTCACGGCCTCGGGCCAGCGCGTGGCGAGCGCGATCCGCGTCGCACCGAAGTGCTGCAGCGTCGCGATGTGCGCTTCCAGGTCAGTGTCGCAGGCGAGGCCGGTGCGCGCTTTACCCTCGGCCAGGATCTGTCGCATGCGGGTGCGACCCAGCGCCGCGGCGACGGGCACGCCGGAGAGTGAAATGCGGTCGACCTTTTTCTTCGCGAGCAGGTCGAAGCGCTCCCGCAGCACGGGCAATTCGCGCTCGACGGCGGCGAGGCTGTATTCGGTGAGGTTGAGGCCGGTCGTCAGCAGCAGCATCCCTTCCGGCGCGACGCGGTAGAACTGGTAGGCGTCGAGGTCCGTGTAGAGGTGGGGGATGACGTAGCCGAGCTGGTACCACGGAGCAATGACCCGCGGGGCCGTGTCTGCGGCAGTCGTCATCCCCTGGCTTCTCCCGCGCTCAGCCTTCGTACTTGAACGAGAGCTGCACGCGCGCCCGGTAGGCGACGACCTTGCCCTTGTCGATCTTCATGTCGAGCTTGGCAATCTCGGCCACCCGCAGGTCGCGCAGTGATGCGCCGGCCGTTTCCACCGCGCTCTTCGCGGCGTCTTCCCACGACTTGCTGCTGGTGCCGATCACGTCGATGACCCGGTACACCCCGTCCGCTTTCGCTTTCTTTGCCATGGTTATTCTCCTCCGGATTGCGGTTGGACTTCTGCAACTGCCCCTCAAACGCCCCGCGCATCAAGCGACGCGCGGACCTTTCACGAGCACGGGTTCCGTGAACAGCGAAGCGATCTCCACCTTGCGCACATCGGTGGCGTCCGGGACCATGAACAGGAGCGGTGTGATCAGCTCCTCGAAGCCGAGCTGGTGCCACGGCGCGATGACAGGGGGGTGAGGCATGCGGTCAGGCGCGCTCAGTCGATCTTGGCCCCGGAAAACTTGACGACCTTGGCCCACTTGTCCGTTTCGCTCTTGATGTAGGCGGCGAGCTGGTCGGGCGTGCTGGTCAGTGTCTCGGCGCCTTGTGCGGCGAGCCGCTCCTTGACGTCAGGCAGGTTCATGATGCGGACGATCTCGGTGTTGAGCTTGGTCACGATGTCTTTCGGGGTTTTGGCCGGCAGTACTACTCCGTACCAGTTGGTGACGTCGTAGCCGGGCACGCCGGACTGCGCGATGGTGGGCACGTCGGGCACGGCGGGCGACCGCTGGAGGCTCGTTACGCCCAGCGCCCGCAACTTGCCGACCTTCACATGGGGCAGCGCCGGCGGCATGCTGCTGAAGATCATCGACAGACGGCCGCCGAGCAGGTCGTTCAGCGCCGGCACGGCGCCTTTATAGGGCACGTGCAGCATTTTGACCTTGGCCATCGTGTTGAACAGTTCGCCGGCCAGATGCTGTGGGGTGCCGTTGCCGGGCGAGCCGAACGTCAGTTCGCCGGGCCTGCTTTTGGCCAGCGCGATCAGTTCCTTCACCGTGCCGGCCGGTATCGACGGATGGAGCACGAGGATGATGGTCACCCTCGCGACCAGGCCGACCGGTTCGAAATCCTTGATGGGGTCATACGGCATGTCGCGGTAGAGGCTGGAATTGATTGCATGGGTACCGACGTATCCCATCAGCATGGTGTAGCCGTCAGGGGGCGCCTTGGCGACGATCTCCGCGGCGAGGTTGCCGCCCGCGCCGGCGCGGTTGTCGATGACGACCTGCTGGCCCCAGCTCTCGGCCAGATTCTGGCCGATGATCCGCGACAGGATGTCCGCGGGCCCCCCGGGCGGGAACGGAACGACAAAGCGGATCTGCTTGGCGGGATAGGTTTGCGCCGAGGCGCTGCCCGTTGTGAACACTACGGCGCACAGTGCGGCGAACACGGTGGGAAACAACAGCTTGGCAATGTGCAGCGGGCGTTTCATGAGTGACAGCTCCCGGATAATTCAGGCGATGGAAATTCCCGCCGGAGAACGGCGGGCGCTACGCAAGTCGGTTGCCGCCGTCGGTCGGGCGTCCCGGTCCGCGTTGGTCTGTGATTGGTTTCCACCTCAGGTACGGGGAACCGCTGGGATTCCGCACCGGAGATTATGGCACCATAGTGGCGTGGCGGGCAGGTGTGATGTGTGCAGGTGTTTTGTTTAAGCCGCGTCGCGGCCCATCGCTTTCATCCGCGCGCGCTTGCGCGCTTTTTCCCCGCAAAAGGATGCCGAGAAATGTTCAATCCGTTCAAGCCGCTCGAACTCATCAAGGCAGAGGTGTTCACCTCGATGCCGAAGAAATTCCGCAAGAAGGGACGCACGCAGTGGTCCGATCCGAACCGCCAGAACGCGGAGGTCGAGTGCTTTCTCGAGGGACCGGCCTTCGACCGCGAGGGGAATCTCTACATCGTGGACACCGCGTTCCAGCGCATCTTCCGCATCACGCCCAAGGGCGAATGGGATGTCGTGGTGCAGTACGACGGCTGGCCCAACGGGATGAAGTTCCACAAGGATGGGCGCCTCTTCGTGGCCGACTACCGCCGCGGCATCATGGTGCTGGACATCAAGACCGGCAAGATCGAACCGCTGCTGGAAACCGCCTACAGCGAGGGCTTCAAGGGCTGCAACGATCTCAACTTCGATTCGAAAGGGGATCTCTATTTCACCGACCAGGGGCAGACCGGCATCGTCGATCCGACGGGGCGGGTTTATCGCCTGAAGGCGAACGGTGACCTGCAACGTCTCGCCAACAACATCCCGAGCCCGAACGGCATCACCGTCAGCACCACCGACAAGCATGTGTACGTCGGCGTGACGCGTTCGCAGCAGGTCTGGCGGTTGCCGGTCATGCACGACGGCCAGGTCTCCAAGACGGGCGTCGCGGTGCAGATGTCGGGCGGCGTCGGGCCGGACGGCATCGAGATGTGCGGCGACAACGGCCTGCTCGTGTGCCACATCGGCACCGGCGTCTGGCGGTTCGATGCGAACATGCTGCCGACGCATCTCGTGTGTTCGGATAACCCCGAGTACAACCACATGACCAACGTCGCGTTCGGCGGGCCGGACTACAAGACGATCTACATCACCGAGGCGATGTCGGGCGACGTGCTGATGGCGAAACTGCCCGTCGCCGGCAAGAAACTGTTCGGATTGTCCTGATCCATTGATGGCGGCACAGGACGGCCTGACCGCGCTGTCCGCGGTCGAGTTGCGCCGACGGATGGGCGCGCGGGAGCTTTCGCCCGTCGAGCTGCTCGAGGCGTGCATCGCGCGCATCGAGCGGCTCAATCCCGGCGTCAACGCGATCGCGGCGACCGCGTACGTGCGGGCCCGGCAGGAAGCCAGGGCTGCCGAAGCCGCCGTTCTGCGCGGCGAACCTTTGGGGTTGCTGCACGGACTGCCCATCGGCATCAAGGATCTCGAGGAGACGGCCGGACTGCTGACGACCTTCGGCTCACCGCTGTACCGGGACTACGTGCCCGACAGCGACAGCAGCATGGTCGCGCGCGTGCGGGCCGCAGGGGCGATCGTCACCGCCAAGACGAACACGCCCGAGTTCGGCGCGGGCGCGAACACACGCAACGCCGTGTGGGGGGCGACGGGAAATCCGTTCAACCCGGCGCTGATGGCAGGCGGCTCCTCCGGAGGCTCCGCCGCCGCGCTCGCCTGCGATCTGCTGCCGCTCTGCAGCGGCACGGATACCGGCGGCTCGCTGCGGATCCCCGCGGCCCTGTGCGGCGTCGTCGGCTTCCGCCCCTCTGCGGGACTCGTCGGGGCCGACCGGCGTTCACTGGGCTGGCAGCCGATTTCCGTGATTGGCCCCATGGGCCGCACGGTCGCGGACACCTGCCTGCTATTGGCGGCGCAGGCGGCGATGGACGATCGCGATCCGCTGTCGTATCCGGTCGACGGCCCGACGTTCGCAACGCCCGAACCCGTGGACCTCGGCACCCTGCGCGTGGCGTGGACGGAGGATTTCGGCGCGTGTCCCGTCGATCCGACGATCCGGCAGGTTTTCCGCGGGCGGATCGATGCGATGCGGCATCTCTTCCGCAGTTGCGACGAAGCGGCGTTCGACCTGGGCGATGCGCACCGCTGCTTCGACGTCATCCGCGCGCTCAATTTCGTCGACCGCTTCCGCGAACTGTACGAGAAGGATCCCGCCGCGCTGGGCCCGAATGTGCGCGCCAACTACGAGACGGGCGCCCGTTTGTCGCTGGCGGACGTCGCCTGGGCGCAGGCGGAGCAGACGCGGCTCTTCCGCGCGTTCCAACGCACGTTCCGCGACTACGATCTGGTGCTGTCGCCGGCGGTGGCCGTCACGCCGTTCCCGTGGACGCAGTCACACCTGACGGAACTCGAAGGCAAGCCGCTGCTCAATTACTACCACTGGCTGGCGCTGACCTACGTGATCACGCTCGCGACGAACCCGACGGTGGCCCTGCCATGCGGTGTCGACCATGCGGGAATGCCGTTCGGCCTGCAGGTGATCGGGCGTTTCCGTGGAGATCGCGCCGTGCTCGGCGCGGCGCAGGCGATGGAGCAGGCGTTCGGCGCCATCCCCGCGCTTCGGCGTCCGCGGTCCGAGCCGCACCGCTGGACGGAGCCCGTGCCGGCGCTGAAATCCATCGTGACGCATCCGCCACGGATGGCCGACGCCTAAGCTGCGGGCGGCTTGCGGGTGAAGGTCGCCTCGGTAAACAGCGACGTGATCGATACGCGGGCGAGGCCGGAATCGTCCGGGACCACGAACAGCAGCGGTGTGATCAGTTCCTCGAAGATGCCGCGCAGGCTGCGTGCGCCGGTCCTGTATTCCATGGCGATTTCCGAAATCTGCTCGAAGACCTTGGTGTCGATCTCGAGTTCCACGCCCTCGTTGCGGAAGATTTCCCGGAACTGGTTGTAGATGGAGTTTTTCGGCTCGGTCATGATGCGCACCAGCATCTCGCGCGACAGGTCCTCGAAGCGCGCGATGATCGGCAGGCGGCCGGTAAACTCGGGGATCAGTCCGAAGGAAAACAGGTCGGTCGGCTTCACCCGGTCGTTCAGGCGGTCGAGGATGTTCTGGTTGTCTTCCTTGGAGGTCGAGATGTAGCCGTAGCTGTGGCTCTTCGACATGATCTCGTCGAGGCCCACGAAGGCGCCGCCGCAGATGAACAGGATGTTGGTGGTGTCGAGGTACTGTCCGCTGCCGAGCTTGACCGGGGAGCCCTCCATGATCTTCAGCAGCGAGTGCTGCACGCTCTCGCCCGAGGTGCTGCGGGTCTGGCCCTTTTCCGCCTTCAGCTTGTCGACCTCGTCGATGAAGACGATGCCGAGCTGGGCGCGCGCAAGGTTGCCGTCGGCCTTGTCCATCAGCCGCTGCAGCACCGCGTCGATCTCCTCGTTGACGAAGCGTGTCTGCGCGAGCGAGGTGGCGTCCGCCGTCACGAACGGCACGCCGATCAGCCGCGACAGCGTCTCGCACAGCAGGGTCTTGCCGGTGCCGGACGGGCCGATCAGGAGCACGTTGCTCTTGCCGGCCTGGACACCATCGTCTTTGGCGTTGGCAATCTTCCGGTAATGCGAGTACACCGCCACCGCCATGATCTTCTTGGCGCTGTCCTGACCGATCACATGCTGGTCGAGGTACTTGACGATGAGACTGGGCTTTATGCGCTTGTCGAGCAAGGCGATTCCTTGGCGAGGGGCCGGGGCGGAACGCGCACGATAGCCGAAAAACCGCGCCGTCGTGCGCAGTCCGTTCAGTCGAACAGGATCCGCCGCATCTTCTCCAGCACCTCCGGCGACGCCACGTCCTCGGTGGACCCGCGCAGGGTCGAGAAAAAGAGCTGCGTGAAGTTGTCGGCGAGGATTTCCTCGGGGTGGAACAGGTATTGCGTGTTGCGGCCGACCTGTTCGAAGAGTCCGTCGTAGGCCTGCGGCGGGAGTCCCGCTTCCAGCGGGCCGGCGCGCACGCGGCAGGCGCCGCCCTCCCGGTCTACCGGCAGCCACGCCACCTGCACCTGGCGCATGAAGCCCGCGCGCGGGTCGATCGTCTCCGCGGGGAAACGGATGTAGGGCAGCACGTCCACCGGTCTGCCCTCGTAACGCAGCGCGATCGTGTGGCGGCTTTCGACGGCATCGGGGTTGGTGATGCGCAGGCGTTCGACCGTCGCGGGAACGCTGACGGTATCGCAGCGCTTGAAGCCGATGGCGGCGTACAGCGCTTCCCGCAGCTCAGGATTGTTGCGCGAGAGCACGTGGAAGGTCTCGTGCGCCAGCACGTAGGCCATCGCGCCGGGCCCCTGCTCGTAGAAGCTGCGCGGCACGATGATCGCGTTCGCGCGCGTGTGCGGCGCGTCGTCCTCCAGCGTCGCATCCGATTGCACGAGCAGGATGCGGTCGGGCATCCGCCAGCGCGTAGCTTTAAGAAAGCCCGCCATGCGATCGAGCAGGGGCGCGAGGTTCTTGCGTTGTTCCGGCGTCCAGTCCTGCACGGCATTCCGCATGTGCTCGCGGAAGCGCTCCTCGTCGACCGCTTCCCCGGTCTTCAGCTTCGCCGAGCGCTCGAGCGGGCTGGTCGCCAGCACGTAGTCGTCGCGCGCGCCCAGCACGGCGCGGCCTTCGGCGACAGTCGCGAAAACAAATGCGGGCGCGCGGCCCGGCGCGGCCGGCTGGGCCGCTGCGGCCCCCGCCAGCAGCGCCAGCGCCAGCGCGGCCGCGCGCATCAGTTCAGAAGCAGCGGGATACCGCACAGGAACAGGGTGCCGCAGATCAGCTTGCGGAAACCCGCCTCGGAGAGACGCACGTGGATGTGGTTGCCGATCAGCATGCCGGCCAGCATGAGGGGAAATGCCGCGGCGAACAGCAGCAGCGCCTCGCGGGTGAATTCGCCCGTCGCGTAGTAGCCCATGCCGCGCACGGCGCTCAGCACGAGCAGCATCGCGGAAACCGTGGCGCGGAACTGCGCCTTGGGCACGCCGCGCGCATCGAGGAACATGGCGAAAAACACGCTGCCCATGGTGCCGAACACCGTGCCTACCCAGCCGGCGAGGACGCTGGCCACCGGCGCGATGATCCGCGCGGCGACACCGGGCGGCGCGTCGGCGGGACGCGCGGGCGGGGGGCGGACGATGACCCACAAGGTCCAGACCGCGTAGCACAGCACCAGCAAACCGAGACCGCGCGTGAGGGTGGCCGAATCCAGGGTGGCGAATACATAGAGCCCGGCCGCGATTCCCACGAGACACCACGGGACGAAGGCGGCGAACGCCTGAAAGGAAACCTTGCGGCCCTCGTGGCCGAGGATCGCGGTGGAGGACGCGAGCCCGAGCAGCGTCCAGGCCGGTACGAGCAGCTTGAACGGGATCACCAGCGCGAGCAGGGGCATGCCGACGGCGCCGCCGAAGCCCGCGCTGCCGCGTAGCGCGTAGGCGAGCAGCATCACGACGACGCAGTACGCGATCTGCAGCGCGGAGAGGTCGGCCATCCGTGGCCGGGACGACCGCCGCGGCGCCTCAGGCGCCCGGCTTGCCCCAGGAATCGCGCAGGGTGACGGCGCGGTTGAAAACGGGTGCGCCCGGTTTCGAATCGATGCGATCGGCGATGAAATAGCCGTGGCGCTCGAACTGGCAGCGGTACTCCGCGGCGACATCCTTCAGTCCGGGCTCGAGCATTGCCGTGATGACGCGCTTCGAGTCCGGGTTGAGATCCTTCAGGAAGTCGCGGTCGCCCGCGCCGGGATGCGGCTCTTTGAACAGGCGGTCGTACAGCCGCACCTCACAGGGGTAGGCCTGGGCGGCGGACACCCAGTGGATGTTGCCCTTCACCTTGTAGGTCTCTGCGCCCGGCACACCGCTGCGGCTGTCGGGAAAGTAATTGCAGTGCACGGCGGTCACTTTGCCGGTGGCATCCTTCTCGCAGCCGGTGCATTCGACGACGAAGGCGTAGCGCAGGCGCACCTTGTTGCCCGGGAACAGCCGGAAATAGCCCTTGGCCGGCGTCTCCATGAAGTCTTCGCGCTCGATCCACAACTCGCCGGAGACCGGCACTTCGCGCTTGCCGAGTTCCGGCTGCTGCGGATGGTTGGGCGCGAGACAGGTGTCGGTCTGGCCGGCGGGGTAGTTGTCGATGATGAGCTTGACCGGGTCCAGCACCGCGATGCGGCGCGGCGCGACTTCGTTCAGATGCTCGCGCATGCAGTCTTCGAGGATCGCGTACTCGATCCACGAATCCGCCTTGGCCACGCCGATGCGCTCGGCGAAGCGGCGGAAGCCTTCCGGCGTGTAGCCGCGGCGGCGCGCGGCGACCAGCGTGGGCATGCGCGGGTCGTCCCAGCCGTCGACGTGCTTCTCGTCCACCAACTGGATCAGCCGGCGCTTGGAGAGCACGACGTAGGTGAGGTTGAGCCGCGCGAATTCGATCTGCTTGGGCACCGGCCGGGCGAGCAGGCCGCCCGCCGCCAGTTTTTCCAGCAGCCAGTCATAGAACGGACGCTGATCCTGGAACTCCAGCGTGCAGATGGAATGCGTGATCTGCTCGAGGCCGTCCTCGATCGGATGCGCGTAGGTGTACATCGGATAGACGCACCAGGCGTCGCCCGTGCGGTGGTGGTGCGCCTTGCGGATGCGGTAGATCGCCGGATCGCGCAGGTTGATGTTCGGCGAGGCCATGTCGATCTTCGCGCGCACCACCATCGCGCCGTCGGGATGCTTGCCGTCCCGCATTTCATGGAACAGGCGCAGCGATTCCTCCGCCGGTCGGTCGCGCCACGGGCTGTTCTTGCCGGGTTCGCTGAAGTTGCCGCGGGTCGCGTGCATCTCGTCGGCCGTCTGCTGGTCCACATAGGCGTTGCCGCTGCCGATCAGGTACTCGGCGGCCGCGTACATGAAACCGAAGTAGTCCGACGCGTAATAGAGATTCGGGCCCCAGTCGAAGCCCAGCCACTTCACCGCCGCGAGGATGGAATCGACGTATTCCTGCTCCTCCTTCTCCGGATTGGTGTCGTCGAAGCGCATGTGACAGGCGCCGGCGTAGTCCAGCGCGAGCCCGAAATTGAGGCAGATCGACTTCGCGTGCCCGAAGTGCAGGTAGCCGTTCGGCTCGGGCGGGAAGCGGGTGCGGATGCGCGCGACGTCCTTCGCGCCTGCGGCGTGCGTTTTCGCATCGCCGGGCTGGCCGCCCCAGGTGCGCGCGGCATAACGATCCGCGGCGAGATCGGCGTCGATGATGCCGCGGATGAAGTTGGAGGCGGGTTCGGTCGGGGTTTTGGGTTTGGCGGCGGACATGGGACCGCTATTCTAGCCGCGGGCGCCGCCAGATTTCCGGAAAAGCGACGAGAGTGCCGAGGACGCCCAGTACGCAGCCGAACACCGTGTCGTAGAAGCGGGCGAGGATCAGGTCGCGCGGATCGCCCTGTCCCTGCAGCGCGATGTCGAGCAGCAGCATGATCATCAGCGTGACCACCGCCACGCCCAGCCACCGATGCTTGGCCATGGCGGGCGGAAACAGAAAAGCACATGCGGCGGCATACGCCATGAGAAAGGCGGGCGTCTGCGTCGTGGCGGCCAGCGCCACGGCCGCGATGACGCCGGCCAGCGTACCGACCAGCCGCTGCACCGCGAACCGCAGGCTCTCCGCGCCGTCCGGCCGCATGACGAGCAGCGTGGTCAGCGTGACCCAGCCCGCGCGATGCGCGCCGACGGCTTCTGCCAGCAGCAGTCCGACCGCACCCACGGCCGCGTAAATGAACGCGAAGCGCCAGCCGACGGTCTGCCGCGCGCGCAGCCGTGCCCAGCCTTCCCGCCAGCTGCCGCCGGTGGACGGCGGATTGGCGCGCCGGATCGCGTAGTCCGCGAGCATCACGCAAATCGCATAGGCGCCGCCAGCCAGCGCGACCAGGATCAGGCGCGGATCTTCCAGTTGCAGGGTGGTGGCCACCACCAGCGTGATCGCGCCGAAGCGCACGACGTTCTCCAGCGCGGTCGCCGACCCGTGCACGAAGCCGGCAACAAGTCCCGCGAGAAAGATCGCAACGACCGGCAGCCAGTGACCCTCCGGAATGACCGCACCGGCGACGCCGCCCGCGATCACGCAAAAGACAGTGGCGGACATCGTGAACGCGCGGTGGCGGAGGCTGCCGCCGAGATCGTCGATGTAGGTATTGAGGGCGGTGACGGCGGCGATGACACCGAAGAGAGGCTCGCCGGCGACGAGGCCGACGACGGCCGGGCCGGCGATCGACACGAGCGCCCGCACCGCGTGGTGCCAGGGCGGGGGCACCGCACTGAACTTCCACAGGTCGCTGAAGGTGTCGCGCAGCATGGGGGAACCGCCGCGTATGATGGCGGCGGCATGAGACGCAGGCAAGCGCTGCCATCGGGAGAGACGACATGACCGGAATGCTTTCGAAGACAATGCGGGCGGTATTTTTCGTGATCGTCCCGCTCGTCCTGGCGGCTGGCCCGGCACGGGCACAACCTTCGCCGGCGCTGACCGTGGCCATGAAGCCGCCCGCGGAGAGCGCCATGCCCGACGGACCGCTCGGCGAACTGGTGCGACTGGGCCGCACGATCGTCGTCGATACGCAGCGCAGCAGCGTCAAACCCTACCTTGGCAACGGGTTGAACTGCGTGAGCTGCCACCTCGACGCGGGCCGTCAGGCCTATGCCGCGCCGCTGGTCGGGCTGTGGGGCGTGTTCCCCGAGTACCGGTCGCGCACCGGCCGGGTAGAGACGCTGACCGAACGCGTCAATGATTGCTTCCGCCGCTCGATGAACGGTCGCCCGTTGCCGCCGGAAAGCCGCGAGATGACGGCGGTGCTGGCCTACATCCAGTGGCTGTCGTTCGGGGTACCGACCGGCATCGCCGTCGATGGACGCGGGTTCATCGACCTGCCGCCGCCCGCACGCACCGATCCCGCACGGGGCAAGACCTTGTTCGCCGCGAAGTGCGCGTCCTGCCACGGTGCCAACGGGCAGGGCACGCGCGTGGCGGGCGGCGGCTATGCCTTCCCGCCGCTGTGGGGCCCCGCGTCCTTCAACACCGGCGCGGGCATGGCGCGGGAAACGATCGCCGCGGCATTCATCATGATGAAGATGCCGCTCGGACAGGCCGGCACGCTGACGGCCGACGAGGCCTACGACATCGCGGCCTACGTCACGCGGCAGCCGCGGCCGGAGTTCGCAGCGAAGAAAAGCGATTGGCCGAAGGGCGGCAAGCCCAAGGACGTGCCGTACTGATCGTGTTCAAGCCCGGGGGCGGTAGACGCGGGATTTCCTGATCCTTAGACTGTAACGGTCCGGCGCAACCGCTCGCGCAACGAGTCGAATCTACGGGTCGCCGCGAGCGGAGGCACTGAAACAGGGGTGCCGGTTTTCACGGGAATTTAGTACTGATGAACCTGCATCCAAAGCCGTCAAAACCCGGGCCACAGGCGGCGCTCCGGGCGATCGGGGTCGCCAGGTTATCCGGACAGGCGGCCAAGTTATCCGGCATTTCTGTCGCCCCAAATTACAGTTAGACCGCATGGACTGGTCTATTGCCGCAATTGCTTTCTGTGCCTTCGTCGGCGGGTTGCTGCTTGTCTCACGCGTGCTGGCCTGGATAGCTGGTCTCGTGGAGGTCTTTAAGACGTCTGACGACGGAGGCACAAGATGGGGGCTCGCCCAGGTAATCCTCCATTCTGGTCCCTGGTCTTTGGCACTAGCCATCGCCGCTATCTACTACGTCAACTCTCTATCGCGACCGAGTTTGCTTTGGGCATTGCTTGGTGGTCTGGGAGCTGCCGTGATCTTGCTAGCCGCGGCAGTTTCGATTGCGAATTGGCGACAGCGAAGGGGAAAGAATGTCGTAGTACCCCTTACGCCTGAGCGTTTGGCCAAAATTCGCGGACGGTTCTTTTGGGTAAACACTCTTTACTTCGGTGGCGCAATGGCAGCCATGTTTATCTACCAGCTATGGGCGACCGTCGGTGGCGGCTTCGTGGTCTTTGTTCTGTGCGTTTGCGCAGCGAGCGGCTACGTATTTTCGTGGTTCATGTGGCAGTGGTATGGCGCCGCGCTTCAAGCTAGAGAGGAAGCGCGACGGCGAGCTGAGCAACAGCATGCGGTCTAACCACCGGTTGTTGAGCGATACTTGCCCGGCGCTGCGCGCCTACGCGCGTGCGCCAAAACCGGAACGTTGGGCGGCTCGAAGGGCGAGGTGACCTTGAAGAGGAAAGAAACTTGAGATCCGAGAACCGTTTCTTATCCGTGGTGCCGAAGGTGGTTCTCGCGCTGGCGGTCATTGCGATGCATGGGTCGTTGCAGGCCCAGTCCCGTTTTTCAATGGGCGGGGCAGGGAAGTCTGGCGACGAAGGAAACGTGGTCAGGCCGAGCGGTTTGCAACCGGCGTTCCCCGCGCAGGCGCGCTGCCCGGAGGTTGTATCGGCGTATGGATCGCGGACCCGCTATGACGGCAGCTTCCGACCGCCCTCGGAGTTTGGCGGTCACCACGGAGGTATCGACATCACTCTTGCGGAGGGAACGCCGCTGCTCGCCTTGGCTGCGGGCACGGTTGCGAGCACGGGCGAGGGTGGAAGGATGGAAGGCGTCTATCTGTGGCTGCGCCATTCTCCCGAGGATACCGGCCTTGCGTACTGGGTCTATTCGAAGTACCAGCACCTTAAGTCGTTACCGGACCTGCAGGTTGGCGCAAAGGTGGCGATGGGACAGACGGTCGCGCATTCGGGCGGGACGGGTACCGAAGGGGGGCATTACGGTGTGCGGGGGTATCCCCATCTGCATCTCACGACGCTCAGAGACTCAAGCGGTGATGCAACAGTGGGTGGGCGCGGACAAGCGCGGGGCGCAAGCTTGTTTGATCCGCTTTCGATTTACCACGAGGCCGGCGCTAAGCCACGTGAATCGGCCGAGCCACCGCTCCAGGCAGGGGCGGTCCCTATTCCGTATACGAGCACCGACGGCAAGGTCGTGCCGCCGGGCACGCGTGTAGTGTGGCCAGTCGCATGCCAGCCCAAATAGGCCTTCCTGAAATGCCGGTGATTGAGCCTTGCAAGTGCTGACGAGTGCGCCAGCAACTGGAGGCCGCCCAACCCCATGGTCGAGTGGGG
>JBOIEQ010000089.1:0-17186 GCA_050741255.1 Burkholderiales bacterium
GCTAGTCACTTTCTCTTGTGCGGACAAGAGAAAGTAACCAAAGAGAAACCGCCCCAACGAACCGCCACTGTCGTGGTGTCCCTGCGCTGCTCGCCCGGCGCGGCGGCTGCGGAACTCGCTTCCGCCATGAAAACATGGCGGAAGCTCAGACAGTCCTCGCCGACACCCCCGCGCCGGCCTGCGACTGCTCGGCGGTTCGTAAGGGGAAAAAACGGCTGCGCCCTGACGGGCTTGGCTTGAGACTTAAGGCTTAAGGCGGGAGCGGCTTTGGTCTTGCCTCTCCCCTGCAAACCGCCGAGCAGCACAGGCGTGGACGGGGCTTTCGGCGAGGACTGTCTGAGCGTCCGTCATCCGTGGATGAAGGGCGCGAGTTCCGCAGCCGCCGGCCATGCCGAGCAGCGCAGGGGCACCGCGCCAGCGGCGGTTTGCCGGGGCGGCCTTTTCTTTGGTGACTTTCTTTTGGCCGAACAAAAGAAAGTTACCAGCCGCCGGGCTGCCCCCGGCGACTTTGCCTGATCGGGATGGGACCCCAACTCACTCCCGTTCCACCGGCTCGAACAGCACCGCATCGCCGGGCCACTGCTCGAGGTCCACCCCGCTCGCGCGGCGCGGCCCCTTGATCAGAATGTTGTAGTGGTTGGGGGCATGGCACTCGTCGAAGCCGGCGATGGTGCCGATGAACTGCCCCGCGATCATCACCGTATCGCCGTAGACCAGCACCCCGCCTGCCTGGAACTCGATGAACCCGACGTAATCGATGCCGTCCGCCGTGCCCCCGGGTGCGGGCGCCGTTTCATCGGTCAGCATCAATTCGTGGATGTCGCCGTGGCGCACGGCGCGGCTGCGTTCCTTCATCAGGACGAGCGCACGGTCGTTGCACTCGAGGTCCATGACCTCGACGAAGCGGGCTTCCAGCGGCTTGCGCAGCAGGCGCGGCGAGCCCGCCGCGCGTTTTTTACGGACGACAGTGGCCATGGCTTATTGCGGCTGCTTGTCGAGGCCGGCGCTCTTCACGAGCTTCTGGGCTGTTTTCATCTCGGCCCCGATATAGGCGCCGAACTGCGCGGGATTGAGGAGCGCCAGCGTCAGGCCCTCGTTCGCGAGGAAGCTCTTGATCTCCGCGCTGCTCAGCACCGCGGCCGCATCTGTGTTGACCTTGTCGATGATGGCTTGCGGCGTGCCTACCCGCGACACCAGCCCGTACCAGCCGACGAACACGTAGCCCTTGAGCGATTCACCCACCGTCGGCAGGTCCGGCATCAGCGCCGAGCGCTTCTCGCTGGTCACGCCCAGCGCCCGGATCTTGCCGGAGCGCACGTGCGGCAGCGCGCCGGTGATGGCCGGAAACATGATGCTGACCTCGCCGCCCATGAGCGCGATCAGCGAGGGGCCGGCGCCCTTGAACGGGATGAAGTTCAATTTGGTGCCGGCCATCTGGTCGAACAGCACGCCGGCCAGGTGCGCGGGGCCGCCGTAGCCGGAGCCAGGGTAGTCCAGCTTGCCCGGGTTCTTCTTGGCCACGGCGATCAGGTCGGGGATGCTGCGCGCCGGGAACGACGGGTGCGCGACCACGATGTTGGGCGCTTCCGCCATGCGCAGGATGGGCGAGAAATCCTGCACGACGTCGTACTGCAGGGACGACTTCATGTACGGCAGCACCGTGTGCGTGGAGATGATCATCAGCAGGTTGTAGCCGTCCGGCGGGGTGCGGGAGGCGTAGGTCGCACCGATCGCGCCATCGGCGCCGCCGCGGTTCTCGACCACCACCGGCTGACCCCATTTTTCGGTCAACTGCTTGGCAACGACGCGCGCCAGCAGGTCCGCGCCGCCGCCCGGCGGGAAGGTGACGGTCAGGCGGACAGTCTTGTTGGGATAAGCCTGTCCTGAGCCTGTCGAAGGATCCTGCGCATACGCGCCAGTGACCGCGAGGGAAACAGCTGCCGCGAGCGCTGAGAATACGAGTCTTGCCGTTGCCATCTTTTTCTCCTGTCTTTTTTGAAATGCCTACGAAACCACTACCTCGTCGCCGTCCACGGTGAAGTGATGCACGAAATCCTCCGAGGCCCAGTCGAGATAGCCGACGGCCTCGTCGAAGCGCGGATCGCCCTTGCGCAACAGCTCGGGACGCAACTGCTTGTCCACCTGCGCGGGCAGGAAGGAGACCCGGGCCGGGCCCTTCGCCGTCAGCACCGCCTTCGCGATCAGGGTGCGCTTGGCATCGACGCCGTAGGCGAGCCGCGGATAGTCCGGATCCAGTTTCACGCCGTGATGCTTCTCGAAATGCGCCGCCTGCTCGGGGCTCCGCTCCGGCCGCGACATGATGAAATTGCCGAGGCTGTAGAAGCACACCTTGCCGCCGTGGACGCCGATGGCCTTGGGCACATGCGGATGGTGGCCGAGAATGAGATCGGCGCCGGCCGCGAAAGCCGCTTCCGCGACCGTCACCTCGTAACCCGCGATCACCTTGGGCACGAAATGGATGCCCCAATGCTGCGACACCACGACCGTATCGGCGAGTTTCTTCGCCGCGGCGATGTCCGCCGCCATGGCCGCCATGTCCTCCTCGTAGGGAATCGTCACCACCCTGGGCGGAATGCCGGGCTGGTACTCCACCGGCTCGTAATACGTATGGACGCGCATCGGTGCGACGCCGGCCTTGTTCGGACCCGCGGCGAAGCCGTGATTGAGGATGGAGCAATAGGCAAGGAACGCGACTTTCACCCCCTTGCGCTCGATCACCACCGGCCGGCGCGCCTCGGCGAGATTCCGCCCGCCCCCGATCACCTTGCAGCCCTGTGCCTCGAGACAGGCGATGGTGTCGAAGAAAGCTTCCTCGCCCCAGTCAAGCGCGTGATTGCCCGCGACGGACACCACGTCGAAGCCACAGTCGCCGAACACGCTGGCAAGTTCGGGCTTCAGCCGCGCATTGGGAATCTCGGCGTGCACCTGCAGCGTGCCGCGCTCGGAGTACAACCGCTCCGCCTGCGCGAAGCGGATATCCGCCTGCGCGAGGGTCGGCTTCACCAGCGTGCCATAGGCATTGGCGGGCGCATGAAAGGGGCCGGTATCGCCGACGGCCATCAGTACCACTGACTGCTCAGACATGAACATTCTCCAGCCGATCCATACGGGTCATGCCCATGGCACGAACACCACCGGACTGCCGGGATCCAGTCCCAGTTCCGCCCCCGTCATTCCCACCGGTCCCTTGACCACGATGTTGTAGTGATTCGGGAAGTGGCATTCGTCGAACCCGGCCAGCGTACCGACCGATTTGCCGTCGATCATCAGCGGATCGCCCTGGATCAGCAGGCCGGACGCCATGAACTCGACGAAACCGAGGTAGTGGCAGCGGTTGACCGGTCCCCCGGGCGCCACGTCCATCTCGTCCGTCAGGATCAGTTCATGGACCTCGTGCCGCTTGATGCAGCGCGTGCGCGGGTGGATCAGGGTCAGGCCCCGCTCCACCTTGCGGATCGCGGACACCGCCACGAAGCGTGCTTCGAGCGGCAGCCGGCGATGGGCGGGCGCCGTCGTGTGGATGCCGGATTCGTAGGGGTCCAGCGATTTTTTTATGGTTTCAGCCATGGTGTTGGTCCTCACTGGTTTGCATGCGCGGCGCGAAGCGTTCTCAGTCCGGGCGCGCGCCCGAAGCCTTGACCACCTTGGCCCATTTGGCGATTTCCGCGCGCAGGAAGGCGGCAAACTGTTCCGGCGTGTCGCCCACGGGGTCGAACCCCTGCGCGACGAGCTTCTCGCGCACATCCGGCGTCTGGATGATGCGGATGATCTCGCCGCTCAGCTGCTGCACGATCTCTTTGGGCGTGCCCGTCGGCGCCAGCACGCCGTGCCAGGTGACGGTCTCGTAGCCCTTCAGGGTCTCGCCGATCGCCGGGACGTCGGGCATCAGGGCGGCCCGTTTCGCGCTGCTGACCCCCAGTGCGCGCAGCCGGCCGGCTTTCACCATCGGCGCCGCGGCGGAGACGGCGGCGAAATACAGCTCCACCTCTCCCGACAGCAGCGCCGTGACCGCGGGCCCCGTCCCCTTGTAGGGCACGTGCACGATGTCGATCCCCGCCATGCTCTTCAGCAACTCGCCCGAAAGATGGGTCGAGCTGCCCGCGCCCGCCGACGCGTAGTTCAGTTGTCCAGGCCGCGCTTTCGCCAGCGCAATCAGTTCGCGCACGTTCTTGGCCGGCACGCTGGGATGCGCGAGCAGCACGAACGGCGTGGTGCCGAGCAGGCTTATCGGCAGGAAGTCGTTCATGAGGTTGTAGCTGAGCTTGGGATACAGGCTCACCGCGATCGTGTTGGCGACGTTGACCTGGAACAGCGTGTAGCCGTCCGGCGCCGCGCGCGCCACGTACTCCGCCGCGATGTTGCCGCCGCCACCGGGCCGGTTGTCGATGACGACCTGCTGCCCCCAGCTCTCGGTGAGCTTCTGGCCGATCACACGCGCGATGACATCGGTGCTGCCGCCGGGTGGAAACGGCAGCACCAGCCGGATCGGACGGGTCGGATACTTCTGCGGACTTTGCGCGAGGCTGGGCCCCAGCGCGACGGCAAGCGCGAGACCAAGGGCAATGCGAAGGCTGAGACTCATGGGGCCAGAACTCCAGTTGTGATCGATTCAGGACGCGACGGCCGCGCGGGGATGCATCCGGTCGCGCAGCAGATACCGGTAGGTGCCGCCCGCGCGGAAATGCGCGACTTCCTGCTGCGTTTCCAGGCCGGCGATCAACTTCAGATGACTGATTGTCCCATCGGCGGCACGGACCGTACAAGCAAGGACTGCACCAGGCGCATCAAGGGTGTCGATGCCCGCGATGTCCAGCGTTTCCGCGCCCGTCAGCAAGGCGCGATCCGACGCCTGCGCGAAGCGCAGCGGCAACACGCCCGCCGCCACCAGGTTCGCGCGGTGCAACCGCTCGAAGGACACCGCCAGCACCGCTTTCACGCCCAGTCCGTGCGGTCCCTTCGCCGACCAGTCGCGCGACGAGCCCGTGCCGTAGCGCGCGCCGGCGACGACCACCAGCGGCACGCCTTCCGCGCGATAGCGCTGCGCCGCGTCGTAGATCGTCATGCGCGCACCGTCCGGCTGGTGCAGCGTCGAGCCGCCAGGCTGTCCCGGCGTCATCGCGTTGGGCAGATGCGGACTCGCGAACGTGCCGCGCAACATGACGTCCGCCACCAGCCGGCGTCCGGCGTACGTGCCCAGCGAATCGACGGACACGCCGAGCGACTGCAAATAGTCGGCGGCCTGCGTGCCGGCCGGCAGCGGCCCCATCGGCGACACATGCTCGGTCGTCACGTCGTCGCCAAAGAGGGCGAGGATGCGCGCGCCGCGCAGATCCCCTGGTTCGGTGATTCGGCCCGCGTCAAACTCCGGCGGCCGGCGGATCACGGTGCTGCCCGCAGGCCACGTAAAACGCGGCCCGCGCGCGTGCGGCAGATCCCGCCAGCGTTGGCTGCCGGTGTAGAGCGTCGCGTACGATTGCGCGAACAACGGTGCATTGATCGCGGCCGCACTGATGCGCGCAAGTTCGTCGGCATCCGGCCAGAGCTCCTGCAGATAGACCGGCACACCCTGCGCGTCCTCGCCGAGCGGTTCGCGGGAAAGGTCCTTCAATACGGTTCCTGCCAGCGCATACGCGACCACCAGCGGCGGCGACGCCAGATACGCCGCCCGCACCTGGGCGTGGACGCGGCCGTCGTAGTTGCGGTTGCCGGAGGTCACGGCCGCCGTAGCGATGTTCCCGGCGGCAATGGCGGACGCCACCGGTGGCGCCAATGGCCCTGAAAATCCCACGCAGGTCATGCAACCGAATCCGGTCACCTGAAACCCCAGTGCGTCGAGGCTGGTCTGCAGGCCGGTGTTCGCCAGATAGTCGGCGACGACGCGCGAGCCCGGCGACAGCGAGGTTTTCACCCACGGCGGCACCTTGAGGCCGCGCGCGACCGCGTTGCGCGCGAGCATTCCCGCGCCGAGCATGCCCGCCGGATTGGAGGTGTTGGTGCAGCTCGTGATCGCCGCGATGACCACGTCGCCGTCCCTTACCGGCGCGCCTGCCGGACTCGGCACCGACGCGGCGCGGCGCGCACGCGCGAATGCGTGCGGCGTATCGGCCAGCCCGATGCGATGGTGCGGCTGGCCGGGCGCCGCCAGCGACGGTTCGACCGTCGCAAGATCCAGCGCGAACGTGTCGCTGAATCGCGGCGCCGGCGTCGTCTCGTCGCGCCACAATCCCTGCGCGCGCGCGTAGGCCTCGACGCGCGCGACGTGCGCAGCGTCCCGCCCGGTGAGCGTCAGGTAGCGCAACGTCTCCGCGTCGATCGGAAAATAACTCATCGTGGTCCCGCACTCGGGCGTCATGTTCGCGACCGTCGCGCGTTCCGGCAGGCTGAGATGGGCCAGACCGGAACCGTAGTATTCGACGAAGGCGCCGACCAGATCGCGGCCGCGGATCGCTTGCGCCAGGGTAAGTACGAGATCCGTCGCGGTGATGCCGGGGCGCAGTCTGCCCTCCAGGCGGATGCCGACCACGCGCGGCACGCGCAGCGACAGTGCGCCCCCCAGCGCGGCGGCGACGCCCTCGATACCCGAGACGCCCCAGCCCACGATGCCGAGGCTGTTGACCATTGGCGTGTGGCTGTCGATACCGGCCATGGAATCGGGGATGAGCCACGGCCCTTCCGGCGTCTCCTCGATGCGCACGACCTGGGCCAGGTATTCCAGGTTGATCTGGTGGCAGATGCCGCCGCCGGGCGGCACCACGCGCAGCTCCGCGAAGGCCTGCGCCGCCCAGCGCATCAGGGCGAAGCGTTCGGTGTTGCGGTCGAACTCCAGCGCCGCGTTGCGCGCGAGCGCGTCCGGCGCTCCCGCGTGCTCGGCGATCACCGAATGGTCGACCACGAAATCCACCGGGATCGCGGGGGCGACGCTCGCGGGATCGCCGCCCGCCTCCGCGACCGCGTCGCGCATGGCGGCGAGGTCACCGAGCAGCGGTGTCCCGGCGGTGTCGTCCATCATGACCCGCGCGGGCCGGAATGCGATCTCGCCGCCGGTGTCGGCGGGGAATTCCAGCAGCGCGCCGACGGCATCGGTTGAACCCTGTCCGCGCACGCATTGGCGCACGACGTTCTCGAGCAGTATCTTCAGGCAGAACGGCAGCCGCGACACCGGCGCACCTGTCATCGCCTCGATGGCGGGCAGGCTGCAGTAGCGGTAACGCCGGCCGTCCACGGACAGCTCCGCAATCGTGCGCGCGGCATCGAAGCGCGCGGTCATGCTTCGAGCACGACCTTGTTGCGCATCAGGCCGAGTCCTTCGATGTCGGATTCGAGGACGTCGCCCATGCGCAGCCGCGGCACACCACGGCTGCCCGCCGGCCGGGCATCGGACAGCAACCCGGTGACGATCACATCGCCCGCTTCCAGGCCGTAGCGCGAAAGTCGCGCGACCAGCCGCGGCACCGGCCACGGCAGCTTCGCCGTTGTCCCCGCCTGCACTTCCTTGCCGTTCACGCGCGTCGTCAGGCGCAGTGCGGCGCAGTCCGCGACTTCCATCGCGTCGACCAGTGCCGGTCCGATGAGGCAGCGGCGGAATTCGCTGTCGCCCGTCAGGTCGTCGGACGTGTCGGCAGACGCGCCCCGGACGATATTGGCCACCATGTAGCCCGCGATCGCCGTCGCGGCCGCCCGTTCGTCCGCGCCGTGAATCATCTGCCCCATCACCACCGCCAGACCCGTGCCGTAATCGAGGCCCGACGCATCCAGCGCGGCGGGAATCGCCAGGTCACGCACCGGCCCCATCACCGCATGCCAGTACCATTCCTGTACGACCGGCGCGCCACCACCCGCGTGGTTGCCCACCACCACCAGCAGGCGGCCGGGCTTCAGCGGGTTGTGCAGCCGAGCTCGCGCCAGCGGCACGAACAGGGGTTCGCCTTCGGGACCGGTGGCGTCGGACTTGCGGGCGAGCGTATCCGCCAGCCATGCCGCGGCGCGCTCGAGCGCCTGCCGCGCGGGCGCGCCCTGATGCAGGATCGCCCGCACGTCCGGCGGCACGCGAAGCGCGGCCAGCGCTGCGGCCTCGGCATCGCCATCCTGCGCGAGCAGGCAGGCGGCATAGCCGGCTCGCAGGTCGCCGACGACCTCGCCGGGCAGCAGCACGCCGGTGCGCGCGCACGCGACCGGCTCGCCGACGATGTTGTAGCGGACGATTCTCATCGCAAACTCATTGCGTGAGCTTCACCCCAGACTGCTTCACGACTTTCTCCCAGCGCGCGAACTCGTCGCGCAGGAAGGACGCGAACGCCGCGCTGTTCGGAAACGTTGCCGCCTCGACACCCACCGTGGCATAGCGCTCCCTGGTATCCGGCGCGTTGACCGCCGCGACGAAGAGGGCGTTCAGCCGCTCGACGACAGCGGGCGGCGTCTTCGCCGGCGCCATCACGCCCAGCCAGTTGGTCGCCTGCAGACCGGTAAAGCCCTGCTCGCGCGCCGTGGCCACTTCCGGCAGCAAGGGGGAGCGCTCCGGGCCGGTAACCACCAGCGCGCGCAGCCGGCCGGCTTTGACGTACGGCAGCGGCGCCGGCAGGTCGCACACCAGCAGCGGGATCTGGCCACCGACGATGTCCGTCAGCGCGGGCGCCGTGCCCTTGTAGGCGACATGCTCGATTTTCACCCTGGCGAGGCTGGTGAACAGTTCCAGCGTCAGGTGCGAAATGCCGCCGATGCCGGGCGAGGCCGCCGTCAGCGCGCCGGGCTGCCGCTGGGCCAGGGCGACGAGCTCCTTCAGCGATTTCACCGGCAACTGCGGATGCGCCACCATGATCTGCGGCAACGCGGCGACGGTGGTGACCGGGCTGAAGTCGGTCAGCGTGTCGTACGGCACTTTCGGATACAGCAGCGGGTTCAGCACCAGGGTGCTGACGCCGGTGAGGATGACCGTGTAGCCGTCGGCCGGCGACTTCATGACATGTTCCGCGGCGATGATGCCGTTCGCGCCGGGCCGGTTGTCCACGAGCACCTGCTGGCCGAGCGTGGTGCTCATGCGCGCGCCGAGCGCGCGCGCCACGAGATCGTTGGAGCCGCCGGCGGGGAAACCCACCACGATGCGGATGGGTCTGGTCGGAAAACCCTGTCCTGAGCCTATCGAAGGGTCCTGGGCGGGCGCGACGGCAGGCACCAGCAGCGCTGCGGCGATGAGAAAACGGATCGGGATCAGCATGGCGACCTCTTCGATTAAACCGCGATTCTTTCGGTGTGATGCAGGACACCGCGCGCGAGACTGCCGGCGACTACACGCGAGGACGTGGTGGTCGCGGAAATCCGCGTCGCGGAGAGTTCGGTGTGCAGGCGGCCGAAGCGCCCTTCGGCATCGATCACGTGCACGTTGGTGGCGATCGCCGGATCGGCCAGGATGCGGACTTCGGTCTTCTCGAAGCCGATGCCCGCCAGCGCGATGATGGCGGCGACGTTCGCGTTCTTCGGAAAGCGCCGCGCCGCCTCGCGCGCCGTACCGGCGAACACCTCGCACGGTCCGGTCAGCGTGGAAAGATCCATGCCGCGGGCCGCTTCATGGTTCGCCCACGTCGCGGGCGGGGCGCGCCGGGTGTAGCGGACCGTCGAGATGCCGACGGGTTTGGCCGCCGCCAGCGCATCGATGCCCGCGAGCGCCCCGGCCGGAATGTATAGCCGGCCGCCACCGGCGCGCGACGCGGCCTCCACCGCCGCCTGCACCACCGGATCGGCGAGCGCGCCCACCGACCCCGCGACCACGTGTTTGCCCGCCGCGAGCAGTTGCGGCACCAGCGCGGCGAAGGCCTGCTGGCTCGCGCATTCGATCACCAGTTCCGGGCCGCCGGCGAGGAACGCCGCGGGATCCGCAACGATCGGGCACGCCGCGCCCGTGTGTTTCGCCGGATCGGTGACCAGTGCGCCGGTCACGGTAATGTCCGCGCCCGCGGCCTTGAGATAGTCCAGCACTTCGCGGCCGATCGCACCGAAGCCAAGCAGACCGATCTTCATGTCCGCGCCTTCATGCGTTCTCCGGCGACGCGTCCGCCACGGCCGCCGCAAAGGAGCGATCCTGCTCGTCCAGCCAGGCCCGGTACGCCGCGCCGGCGAGGAAGCGCGGGGTCGCGCCCTGCCGCAGCAGGTGTTGCTGATAGGCGGCGTCCGCCGCCGTCGCCGCGCACACGTGTTGCAGCGACGCCGCGACCGGCTCCGGCAGTCCCAGCGGCGCGCCGATGCCGCGGAAGAATCCGACATTGAGTTCGATGCCGTGGTCCGCCGTGGTCGGCACGGTCGGCATGGCCGGCGAAGGCATGCTGCCCAGCACGGCCAGCACCCGCATCTCACCCGCCCACGCGAGCGGCAGCGCCTCGTCCGCGGAGACCTGCGCAATGTCGAGCTCGCCGGACAGGAGCGCGCGGAGCTGCGCGGCCGACCCCGCGTACGCGTTCAGCGAGAACCGCGCGCGCGTTGCCCGCTCGAGCGCACGCGCCGACAGTTCGACGAAGGTACCCGGACCCGCGGTCCCCAGAGTGAGACGGCCGGGGCGGGCGGTCGCATCGGCCAACGCCTGGCCGAACGTGCGCAGGACGTTGTCCGCCCGCACGCACAGCACCAAAGGCATCGTGGCGAGCAGGCACAACGGCGTGAAATCCCGGTAGTCGACGCCATAGCCCTTCCCAGAATAAGGACCGGCGATCAGCGACGCCACCATCAGCATCAGCGTGCGGCCGTCGGGCGACGCGGCCGCCCCATCGCGGAACCCCGTCGCACCGCTGGCACCCGTGCGGTTGACCACTTCGATCCCGCCGTCGACATGCGGCGCCGCGTAGCGCGCGAAGGTGCGCGCGGCCTCGTCACTGCCGCCGCCGGCCTCGAACGGCACGATGAGCTGGATCGGTCCTGCGGACATCCTCATTCCTTCTTGATCAGGCCGGCTTTCAGCAGCCGGTCGAGCTTCGCCACCTCGGACTTCACCACCTTGTCGAAGTCCTCCGGCGTGCCGCCGGCGGCTTCAAAGCCGAGCTGGTCGAGCCGGGCCTTCACATCGGCCATGCCGAGCGCCTTGTTCACTTCGCGGTTCAGCTTCTCCACGATGGGCCGCGGCATGCCCTTCGGTCCCTGCATGCCGTACCAGATGCCGGCTTCCGCGTCCTTGATGCCGAACTCCGCGAGCGTCGGCACGTTGGGCAGCAGCCCCATGCGCTTCCCGGCCGCTACGCCGATGGCGCGCACGCGGTTGGCCTTGATCTGCGGCTCGCTCGACACCATCGTGGTGTAGATGAGGTTGATCTGGCCGCCGATGAGGTCGGTCATGTTCTGCACCGCACCCTTGTACGGAATGTGCGTCACGTCCGTGCCGGTCGCCGTCTGGAACAGCAGGATCGCGATGTGCGGGCTGGAACCGAGCCCCGACGAGCCCCAGCTGATCTTGCCGGGATTGGCCTTCGCGTAGTCGATCAGTTCCTTCGGCGTCTTCGCCGGGAAGGCCGGGTTGGCGAGAATCAGCAGCGGCGCGTAGCCGATGTAGACGATCTGCGTGAAATCGAAGGGCGAATACAGCGGTGACAGCGACAACATGGGCGCGCCGACGCTCGGGCCGGAATTCGCCAGCAGCAGCGTGTAACCGTCGGGCGCCGCCTTCGCCACCGCGTTGACGCCGATCGCGCCGCCGCCGCCGGGCCGGTTGTCGACGACGAAGTTCTGGCCCCATTCATCCGCCAGCTTGCCGCCGATCAGCCGCGCGAGGATGTCGTTGGACGCCCCCGGCGCGAAAGTGACGATGAAGCGCACCGGCCGGTTGGGATAATCGGTGGCGGCGTTCTTCTGCGCCAGCGCGGGCGCGCACAATGCGGCAAGCAACAGCGTGCTGAGCATTCGGATGGAACGGGACATGGCGACTCCTGTGGAAGCGCTGTTATCGGAAGACAAAATCGCCGGGGGTAGCCCGGCAGCTAGTTACTTTCTCTTGTGCGGACAAGAGAAAGTAACCAAAGAGAAACCGCCCCAACGAACCGCCACGGTCGTGGTGCCCCTGCGCTGCTCGACCGGCGCGGCGGCTGCGGAACTCGCTTCCGCCATGAAAACATGGCGGAAGCTCAGACAGTCCTCGCCGACGACCCCGCGCCGGCCTGCGACTGCTCGGCGGTTCGTAAGGGGAAAAACCACGCGCCCTAACGGGCTTGGTCTGAGGCCTAAGGCACGAGAGGCTTTGGTCTTGCCCCTCCCCTGCAAACCGCCGAGCAGCACAGGCGTGGACGGGGTTTTCGGCGAGGACTGTCTGAGCGCCCGTCTTGATCTCATGACGGGCGCGAGTTCCGCAGCCGCCGTCCATGCCGAGCAGCGCAGGGACACCGCACCAGCGGCGGTTTGCCGGGGCGGCCTTTTCTTTGGTGACTTTCTTTTGGCCGAACAAAAGAAAGTTACCAGCCGCCGGGCTGCCCCCGGCGAACTTGCCTCTCGCTTCTTGGCGAATGACCTCCATCATTGATCCGAGGCCAATCCGGCCAATTCCCCCACCCGCACCGGTTTCAGCGGCGTGCGCGGCCGAAACCCGTCGACACTGCCGGGCGGCAGGCCGAGCTTCCGCGTGAGCAGCTCCTCGACGGTGCTGCCGCAGATGCGGCCCTGGCAGTAGCCCATGCCGCAGCGGGTCGCGCCCTTCACGAAGTTCACGTGAGCGCCCCACGGCTGCGCGCACGCGCGCACCTCGCCCGCCGTCACTTCCTCGCAGCGGCAGACCAGCGTGTCGTCGGTAATCGCGTCGTAGACGCCCGCCTGCACCGTGAACAGGTCGCCGATCAGCCGGGCAAATGCCCGCCGGTGCGCGCGTTCCCGTTGCGCTTGTTCCACGTCGGTGTCCCCGACGGCTTTGCCGATCTGCCGCAACGCCGCGAGCGCCGCCAGCGTGCCTTCCGCCATCGCCGTGTAGGCGCCGCCGATGCCGGCGACCTCGCCCGCGACGAACACGCCGGGCACGCTGGTTTCCATCTCCGGGCCGTGCACCGGGATCCAGCCGCCGGCCTGGCGGTCGTACCGATGCTCGCAGCCGAGCATGCGCGTCGTCTGCACCGCAGGAACAAAACCGTAGCCGACGCACAGCGTATCGGCGGCTTCCGTGCGTTCGGTGCCGGGAATCGCGCGCCCTTCACCGTCGCATTTTGCGAGCACGACGCGCTCCAGCATGTCGCGGCCTTCCGCGCGGACGACGACATGGCGGAAATGCACCGGGACCTTCGCGGCCGCCAGCGTCCGTTTGTAATCCAGGGCCTCGCCGACACGGTCCCAGTGGCCCCACAGGCGCAGCGCGTGCTTCGCCCAGGCCAGCGGGTGGGTCGTTTCGTAGATGCCGACAGGTGCCGCGCCCGCCACGATCAGGGTGCGCGCCACCGGTAGCAGGAAAGGGCCGGAGCCGGCCAGCACGATGCGCTTGCCCGGCAGCACGTTCTGGCCCTTGACCAGCGTCTGCGCGCCGCCGGGCGTCATCACGCCCGGCAGATCCCACCCCGGAAACACGCCCGGGCGCTCGTAGGCGCCGCTCGCGACGATGATCTTCGCGGCGCGCACGGTGCCGTTTTCGCCGCGCCGCATGACCGCGAGCGTGCCGGGTTCGAAGCTCGCCCAGACGAGCGTTTCCTGCAGCAGCGTGACGCCCGCCGCCTTCACTTCCGCCAGCAGCGCGTCGCCCTTGGTGTAGTCACGGTCGAGCCGCGCGCGGTCGGGCACCGTGAACTCGGACGGCAACTGCTTGTAGAACTGGCCGCCGGGTTCCGGATACTCGTCCAGCACCACGACGCGCGCGCCGCCCCTGGCCGCCACCAGCGCCGCGGTCAGCCCCGCCGGACCCGCGCCGATGACGGCGATGTCGGTTTCGATGGTGAAGCTCACGCGTCCCTCTCGTACGGCTGGAACCGCACGGGCGACACCACCCGCATGCCCTCCTCGACTTTCGTCATGCAGGCCCGCACGCCGGGATTGCCGTTGACGGTCATCACGCAGTCGAAGCACACACCCATCGCGCAGTAGAGCCCGCGCGGTTTCCCCGCGCGCCGGGTATGCCGCAGGATCCGGCGCCCGCTGGCGAGCAGTGCGGCCGCGAGCGTCTGCCCGCGGTGCGCCGTCATCGGTGCACCATCGACCGTCAGTGTGACCGGATCGCCCGGCAGAATGCCGCGTGCGTCGCTCATGATCCTGTTCGGTCCGTCACGCCACCCACTCACTGACCGGGGCATTCGCCTCGTGCAGCGGCTGGGTCACCACGTCCACCAGCGTCGGGCCGCCGTGCTCCGCAGCCTTCGCCAGCACGCTCTTGAGTTCCGAAGGGTCGCTGACTTTCCACGCCTTCACGCCGAAGCCTTCCGCCACCTTCGCGTGCTCGGTGCGCGTGAAATCCACGGAGTAGTAGCGCTCGCCGAAGCCCGTCTTCTGGCCGGCCTTGATCCAGCCGTAGACGCTGTTGGAGACCACCACCATCATCAGCGGAACCTTGTGGCGGACGATGGTTTCCATCTCGCCGGCGGTGAAGCCGAAGCTGCCGTCGCCCATCACGGACACCGTCTTGGTCTGCGGGCGGCCGAAGTGCGCGCCGACGCCGGCCGACATCGAATAGCCGAGCGCGCCGTGCGCACGGTTGGAGATGAAGTGACGGCCCGATTCCAGGAACGGGTAGTAGGCGGAGAAATACGGGCAGGGCGTGCCCGGATCGCACACGACCGTGGCGTCGCGCGGCAGCACCTCGTGCAGCGTCGCCACCAGCCGTTCGGGCAGGATCTGCGTTTCGCCGCTGGTCGCCAGCCGGTTGAAGGCGTCGAACTTCTGTTTCTTCGCCGCGGCCACGAGCGCCTGCCCCTTGCCCTGCTTGATCTCGCCCTTGCGCGCCGCCAGCTCGGCGTCGATCGCGCCCAGCGCGAGCTTCGCATCGCCGACCAGCGCGACTTCCGTCCTGTAGATGGCGCTGATCACCATGGGATCGGCATCGATGTGCACGATGCGCGCCGACTTGCTCGGGAAACGCCAGCGTTCGGTCGTCACCGATCCCGCGCGGCAGCCGATGAACACGATCAGGTCAGCCTGCTCCACGACCGCGCGCGTGGGCAGCGTGCCGCCGTTGCTGCCGACAACACCGACGCACAACGGATGGTCCTCGGAGAGGCTGCCCTGGCCGGAAATCGTCGTCGCCACCGGCGCGCCCAGGCGTTCCGCGATGGACTTGAGTTCGCTCTCGGCACCGGCGATCACCACGCCGCCACCGCAGACGAAGAGCGGCTGTTTGGCGGACAGGATCGCGCTCGCCGCCGCGGTCACGGCGGCAGGGTCCGGCGCCGAGCGCCACGCCGGATAACGCCCGTGCTCCGGCTGCGCCCAGATGTCCGACGGATCGACGGCCGCGTCTTTCTGCGTGTCGAAGGGGAAGCACAGGTGCGCGGCGCCCGGCTTGCCGGTCGTCATCGCGCGGAACGCCGCGCGCATGGTCTCCGGCACGCGGTCAGCGCGGTCGAGCACGCCGTTCCACTTCGTCAGCGGCTTGAACAGGGCTTTCTGGTCTAGTTCGGTCAGCGTGTAGCGGCCGCGCGAGGTCGTCGCGATGTCGGTGGTGATGCCGAGCACCGGAATCGAGCTCTCATTGGCTTCGACGATGCCGGGCAGGATGTAGGTTGCCCCGCCGCCGCTGGGGCCTTCGCAGATGCCCACCTTGCCGCTGACGCGGGCATAGGCATCCGCCATGTAGGCGGCCGAGCGCTCGTCGCGCGTCAGGATGTGCTGCATGCCGTGATCGAGCGTCGCCAGCGCATCGTAAAGCGGCAGGCTGGTGTCCCCACACAGGCCGAAGATGTGTTTCACCCCGTGCGCTTCCAGCATGCGCACCATCGCTTCGGCCCCGTTCAGCTTGTTCATGTCCTTGTGATCCTCATCCTGGTGGTATTGATTCGCTCAAAAACGCACGACTGCGGTCCGGTTGCGAACCGCCTGCACGATGCTCATGGCCGTCTGCAGCGACGCCTTGTTGTCCCGCGATGCCGTGTTGTTGCCCATGTCGAGCGTCAGTGAACCGCACGGGCCCTTCGCTTCAATGTGGTGCACGCTCTGCGTCACCGCCGGATCGACCCAGAAACGCACCCGGGTCTCCTCGAAACCGAGTCCCGCCAGCGCGAGTGTCGCCGTGACATTGGCCTTTTCCGTGAACAGCATGGCCGCCCGCTCCGCCGTGTCGTCGAAGAACAGCGTCGCTTCCTTCACCGCGGCCAGGTCGATCATCCCTTCCGCCGGCGTCCCGGCCCACAGCTTCGCGTTCTTGCGCGTCACGTACGCGACCTGGGTGAGACCCGCGTGGCGCGCGGCGGAGATCGCGTCGATGGCGCCGATCGCCCCGGCGGGAATCTGCAGGGTCGCGCCCGTCTCCGTGGCCACTTCGAACAGGTGCGCGCGGAACGGCGCTTCGGCCAGCACCCCGACCGACACGGCGAGGAGATCGATGCCCCTGCGCAGCACCGGCTCGGCGTAGTGCCTGAAGGCTTCATGACTTGCGCATTCGATGACCAGCTCCGGATTCAGCGCCAGCAGCGCGGCCGCCGTGTCGACCACCGGCACGTCGCCGAGCACCGCACGGATGCGTTCGCGCTGACGCTCGCGGGCGGCCACGCCGACGAACGACACCTGGCGGTCGCGCGCGAGGTGTTCGGCGACGATCGCGCCGATGCCGCCGAAGCCGATGAGGGCGATGTTCATCGGCTCTGCCCTTTGTCAGCGTTTGACGCAAAGTCGCCGGGGGCAGCCCGGCGGCTGCTCACTTTCTCTTGTACGGCCAAGAGAAAGTAAGCAAAGAGAAGGCCGCCCCGGCAAACCGCCGCTCGCGCGGTGCCCCTGCGCTGCTCGGCATGGACGGCGGCTGCGGAACTCGCTCCCGTCAGCAAAGCATAACGGGAGCTCAAACAGTCCTCGCCGAAAGCCCCGTCCACGCCTGTGCTGCTCGGCGGTTTACAGGGGAAGGGCAAGGCACTGGCCCTTCCAGCCTGAAGCCTCAAGCGATTTTCTCCCCTTACGAACCGCCGAGCAGTCGCAGGCCGGCGCGGGGTCGTCGGCGAGGACTGTCTGAGCTCCTGTCGTGTTTTCATGACAGGAGCGAGTTCCGCAGCCGCCGCGCCGGACGAGCAGCGCAGGGGCACCACGAC
>JBOIEQ010000090.1:0-17095 GCA_050741255.1 Burkholderiales bacterium
CGTCAAGGCGGGCCAGTTGCTGGCCACCTGGGATCCGCACACCCGCCCGATCATCACCGAGTACGCGGGCCACGTGAAGTTCGAGAACGTCGAGGAAGGCGTCACCGTCATGAAGCAGGTCGATGACGTGACGGGTCTGTCGACCCTCGTCGTGGTCGATCCGAAACGCCGCGGCACCGTTCAGTCCAAGGGGCTGCGGCCGCAGGTGAAGTTGCTCGACGCCGCCGGCCATGAAATCAAGATGGCGGGTTCCGACCAGTCGGTGAATATCACCTTCCAGATCGGTTGCATCATCACCGTGAAGGACGGCCAGGACGTGTCGGTCGGCGAAGTGCTGGCGCGTATCCCCCAGGAAAGCTCCAAGACGCGCGACATCACCGGTGGTCTGCCGCGGGTGGCCGAGCTGTTCGAGGCGCGTTCCCCGAAGGACGCCGGCGTGCTGGCGGAAGTCACCGGGACGGTGTCGTTCGGCAAGGACACCAAGGGCAAGCAGCGTCTGGTCATTACCGATCCGGACGGTGTGGCGCACGAGTACCTGATCACGAAAGACAAGCACGTGATGGCGCATGACGGTCAGGTGGTGAACAAGGGCGAGAGCATCGTCGACGGCCCGGCCGATCCGCACGACATCCTGCGGCTGAAGGGTGTCGAGGAGCTGGCGCGCTACATCTCCGACGAGGTGCAGGACGTTTACCGGTTGCAGGGCGTGAAAATCAACGACAAGCACATCGAGGTGATCGTGCGGCAGATGCTGCGCCGCGTGCAGGTCGTGGACGCGGGGGACACCCGCTTCATCCCCGGCGAGCAGGTCGAACGGGCCGATCTGCTGGACGAGAACGACCGGATGGCGGCCGACAACAAGAAGCCGGCGACATTCGAATACCTGCTGTTGGGGATCACCAAGGCCTCGCTGTCCACCGATTCGTTCATTTCGGCGGCTTCGTTCCAGGAAACCACTCGCGTGCTGACCGAAGCCGCGATCATGGGCAAGCGCGACGAATTGCGCGGCCTGAAGGAAAACGTGATCGTGGGCCGGCTGATCCCGGCCGGCACGGGCCTTGCCTACCACCGCACCCGCAAGAAGCAGGTGGCGGCGGCGGAACAGGCCGAGGGTGCCCAGGTGGCCCCGGAGACCCCGGAAGCCGAGGAAAGCAGGGAACAGGTGGCCTGAAAAGCCCCGGCGGGCGTTGTTTTTGGGCAGGGACTGTGGTTGACAGGGGTATGCTAACCCCCTAAAATTTACAGTCTTTTTTCCTTCCGCCCGGCGCAACGAACCGCGGGGCGGAGTTGCAGCGGCATCTCACGGGACGGCGGCAACGCCGTCCCCGCTTTTTTAGGGTGCCGCAAACGTAAAAGGGGTGGGTTGTCCGGGCGTACACGTCAGCATCCGGCACCACGCCGCCAAGAAACGAACAAGCGAAACACGCGAACAAGCTAACGATAGCGAGGATTTTCGTCTTATGCCAACCGTCAATCAGCTGGCCCGCAAGCCGCGCCAGGCCCCCCGCTCCAAGAGCAAGGTGCCCGCGCTTGGGAACAGCCCGCAGCGTCGCGGGGTGTGCACCCGCGTCTACACCACGACCCCGAAGAAGCCGAACTCGGCGCTGCGCAAGGTCGCCAAGGTGCGGTTGACCAACGGCTTCGAGGTCATCGGGTACATCGGCGGTGAAGGTCATAACCTGCAGGAGCACTCGGTGGTGCTGATTCGCGGCGGTCGCGTGAAGGACTTGCCCGGCGTGCGCTACCACGTGGTGCGCGGCAGCCTCGACACCGCCGGCGTCAAAGACCGTAAGCAGAGCCGCTCCAAATACGGCGCCAAGAAGGCGAAAGCCGCTTAAACGCCACCAGCTACGCCAGACACGCGCCAGATCCAGAGAGAACTATCATGCCCCGCCGCAGAGAAATTCCGAAACGCGAGATCCTTCCGGATCCCAAGTACCAGAGCGTCGACCTCGCCAAGTTCGTCAACGTGCTCACGCGCGACGGCAAGAAGTCGGTCGCCGAGCGCATCATTTATGGCGCGCTCGACCAGATCAAAAAGAAATCCGGCAAGGATCCCGTCGAAGTTTTCATTCTGGCCGTCAACAACGTGAAGCCGATGGTCGAAGTGAAGAGCCGGCGCGTCGGCGGCGCCAACTACCAGGTTCCGGTCGAGGTGCGCCCGGTGCGCCGCACGGCGCTTGCCATGCGTTGGCTGCGGGATGCCGCCCGCGGACGCGGCGAGAAGTCCATGGGCCAGCGCCTGGCGAACGAGCTGGGCGAGGCCGCGGAAGGCCGCGGCGGCGCGGTGAAGAAGCGCGAGGAAGTGCACCGCATGGCGGAAGCCAACAAAGCGTTTTCCCACTACCGGTTCTAACGATTTCAGTGCCGCGGACCCCGGTCTGCGGCACCTCACCAGCGACAGCGAAAGCACACACCCGTGGCCCGCAAGACCCCCATCGAGCGCTACCGGAACATCGGCATCAGTGCGCACATTGATGCGGGGAAAACCACGACCACCGAGCGCATCCTGTTCTACACCGGCATCAACCACAAGATCGGCGAGGTGCACGACGGCGCCGCGACGATGGACTGGATGGAGCAGGAGCAGGAGCGCGGAATCACGATCACGTCGGCGGCGACCACCTGTTTCTGGAAGGGGATGGGCAACAACTATCCCGAACACCGCATCAACATCATCGACACTCCGGGCCACGTCGACTTCACGATCGAGGTGGAGCGTTCGATGCGCGTGCTGGATGGTGCGTGCATGGTGTATTGCGCGGTGGGCGGCGTGCAGCCGCAATCCGAGACCGTTTGGCGCCAGGCCAACAAGTACAAGGTGCCCCGCCTCGCGTTCGTGAACAAGATGGACCGCACCGGCGCCAACTTCTTCAAGGTCTACGACCAGATGAAGCTGCGCCTGAAGGCAAATCCGGTACCCATCCAGGTCCCGATCGGCGCCGAAGAAGGTTTTCAGGGTGTGGTCGACCTCATCCAGATGAAGGCCATCTTCTGGGACGATTCGACCCAGGGCATGAAGTTCGAGTACCGGGATATCCCGGCCGGACTCGCCGGCGCCGCCCGGGAATGGCGCGAGAAAATGCTCGAAGCCGCCGCCGAGGCGAGTGAAGTCCTGATGAACAAGTACCTCGAAGAGGGCGATCTGTCGGTCGACGACATCAAGATCGGTCTGCGGGTGCGCACGATCCAGAACGAGATCGTGCCGATGCTGTGCGGCTCCGCGTTCAAGAATAAGGGCGTGCAGGCGATGCTCGACGGTGTCATCGATTTCCTGCCGGCGCCGGCAGATCTGGCCCCGGTGCGCGGCGAGAAGGAAAACGGCGACCCCGACACGCGCAAACGCGATGACGAAGCCCCGTTCTCCGCGCTCGCGTTCAAAATCATGACCGATCCGTACGTCGGACAGTTGACGTTCTTCCGTGTGTATTCGGGCGTGGTGAACTCCGGCGACACGCTGCTGAATCCCGTGAAGGGCCGCAAGGAACGCATCGGCCGCATCCTGCAGATGCACGCCAACCAGCGCGAAGAGATCAAGGAAGTGCGCGCCGGCGACATCGCCGCCGCGGTCGGCCTCAAGGACGCCACGACCGGCGACACGCTGTCCGATCTGGATAAGGTCATTATCCTGGAACGCATGATCTTCCCGGAGCCGGTGATTTCCCAGGCGGTCGAACCGAAGACGAAGGCGGACCAGGAAAAGATGGGTCTCGCCCTCAACCGGCTGTCGCAGGAAGACCCTTCGTTCCGTGTGCATACGGACGAGGAATCCGGACAGACCATCATCTCGGGCATGGGTGAACTGCACCTCGAGATCATCGTCGACCGGATGAAACGCGAGTTTGGCGTCGAAGCCTCGGTCGGCAAGCCGCAGGTGGCTTACCGCGAAGCGATCAGGAAGAGCGTCGAGATCGAGGGAAAGTTCGTCAAGCAGTCTGGTGGCCGCGGCCAGTATGGCCACGTCTGGCTCAAGGTCGAGCCGTCGGCAGCGGGCAAGGGTTTCGAGTTCGTCGATGCGATCAAGGGCGGCTCGGTGCCACGCGAGTTCATTCCCGCGGTGCAGAAGGGACTCGTGGACACGCTGCCGAACGGCGTGCTGGCCGGTTTCCCCGTAGTGGACGTGAAAGTGACGCTGTTCGACGGTTCGTACCACGAGGTGGACTCGAACGAGAACGCTTTCAAGATGGCCGCATCGATGGCCTTCAAGGACGGCATGCGCAAGGCGAATCCCGTCCTGCTCGAGCCGATCATGGCGGTCGAGGTCGAGACCCCGGAAGACTTCATGGGCAACGTGGTCGGCGACCTGTCGTCCCGCCGCGGCACCATCCAGGGGATGGACGACATGGCCGCGGGGGGCAAGCTCGTGCAGGCGGAAGTCCCGCTGTCGGAAATGTTCGGTTACTCGACGTCGCTGCGCTCCCTATCGCAGGGCCGGGCGACCTACACGATGGAATTCAAGCACTACGCCGAAGCGCCGAAGAGCATCGCGGACGGCATCATCAATCGCGACAGCCCGGACAAGAATCCCCCGGGTAAAAAGTAACAGGGAAGGAAACCATCATGGCAAAAGGCAAATTTGAGCGTACGAAGCCGCACGTGAACGTGGGGACGATTGGTCACGTTGACCACGGCAAGACGACGCTGACGGCGGCGATCACGACGGTGCTGTCGAAGAAGTTCGGTGGTGAGGCGAAGGCCTACGACCAGATCGACGCGGCGCCGGAGGAGAAGGCGCGCGGGATCACGATCAACACGGCGCACGTGGAGTATGAGACTGCGAAGCGCCACTACGCGCACGTGGACTGCCCGGGCCATGCCGACTACGTGAAGAACATGATCACGGGTGCGGCGCAGATGGACGGCGCGATCCTGGTGGTGTCGGCCGCCGACGGCCCGATGCCGCAAACGCGCGAGCACATCCTGCTCGCCCGCCAGGTGGGCGTGCCCTACATCATCGTGTTCATGAACAAGGCGGACATGGTCGATGACAAGGAGCTGCTCGAACTCGTTGAAGTCGAGGTGCGCGAGCTCCTGTCGAAATACGAATTCCCCGGCGACAAGACCCCGATCGTCATCGGCTCGGCGCTCAAAGCGCTCGAAGGCGACAAGGGCGAGATGGGCGAAGGCGCGATCTTCAAGCTGGCCGATGCGCTGGATTCCTACATCCCCGAGCCCAAGCGGGCGCTGGACGGCCCCTTCCTGATGCCGGTGGAGGACGTGTTCTCCATCTCCGGGCGCGGCACCGTGGTGACCGGCCGTATCGAGCGCGGGATCGTGAAGGTGGGCGAAGAGATCGAGATCGTGGGACTTAAGCCCACCGTCAAGACCGTGTGCACGGGTGTCGAGATGTTCAGGAAGCTGCTTGACCAGGGTCAGGCGGGCGACAACGTGGGCATACTCCTGCGCGGCACCAAGCGCGAGGACGTGGAGCGCGGCCAGGTGCTGGCGAAGCCGGCCTCGATCACCCCGCACACCAAGTTCACGGCCGAGATCTACGTGCTGTCGAAGGAGGAGGGTGGTCGTCATACGCCGTTCTTCAACGGCTACCGGCCGCAGTTCTACTTCCGGACCACCGACGTGACCGGGAGCATTGAGCTGCCGGCGGGAACCGAGATGGTGATGCCGGGGGACAACATTTCGATCACGGTGACGCTGATCCAGCCCATCGCGATGGAAGAGGGGCTGCGCTTCGCGATTCGCGAGGGCGGCCGCACCGTCGGCGCCGGCGTCGTCGCTAAAGTCATCGAGTAACAGACACAGGCTACGGGTTCCGCAGTGCGGGACCCGTATCACAAAACTTAGGCCAGTAGCTCAATTGGCAGAGCGTCGGTCTCCAAAACCGAAGGTTGGGGGTTCGATTCCCTCCTGGCCTGCCAAAGTTTAAAGGCGAATGTCGAATGTGGGTGTTGGATGTTGGGCGGTGCCGGCAGGTGCCGCTTAGTGTTCATCACTTGAACTCGACACCCCAAGGGACAGATGGCGGACAAGATCAAGATTGCGCTGGCGGTGCTGTTGCTCGCCGCCGGCATTGCGGCGTTTTATCACTGGGAACAGAGCCCGATGATTCTGCGCTTTGCGGCGGTGCTCGCGGGCACGGCGGCCGGCGCGGTGGTGTTCCTGACCAGCGCACCGGGCAAGACCTTCCTGGCGTTTGCCCGGGAGTCGGTGATCGAGACGCGCAAGGTGGTATGGCCGACGCGCGAAGAAACGTTGAAGTCCACGGGAGTGGTGTTCCTCTTCGTGATGGTGATGGCGGTGTTCCTGTGGATCGTGGATGCGGGGTTGCTATGGCTGGTGCGGTTGCTGATGGGGCAGGGGCAGTCATGAGCAAGAAATGGTACGTCGTGCACGCCTACTCGGGCTTCGAGAAGAGCGTCTCCCGCGTGCTGAAGGAGCGCATCGAGCGTTCCGGCATGCAGGACCGCTTCGGCCAGATCCTGGTCCCGGTCGAGGAAGTGGTCGAGATGAAGAGCGGCCAGAAGGCGATTTCGGAGCGTAAGTTCTTCCCCGGCTACGTGCTGGTGGAAATGGACATGGCCGATGACACCTGGCACTTGGTGAAGAACACACCCAAGGTGACGGGTTTCGTCGGCGGCACCGCGACCAAGCCGACGCCGATCTCGGAGAAGGAAGTGCAGAACATCCTGCACCAGATTCAGGAGGGCGTGGAAAAGCCGCGTCCCAAAGTGCTGTTCGAAGTGGGCGAGTCGGTGCGGGTCAAGGAAGGCCCGTTCACGGATTTCCACGGCAACGTGGAGGACGTGAATTACGACAAGTCGAAGCTGCGCGTGTCGGTGACGATTTTCGGGCGCTCGACGCCGGTCGAGCTCGATTTCAGCCAGGTCGAGAAGGCGTAACGACGGGGTTTTGCAGTTCAGGCAGTAACGGCAGGTTGTTTTAACGGGGAGGGCGGCGTCGAAACGCAGCCCGTTCGCACCCACTTATAGGAGCAGTCATCGTGGCAAAGAAGATCGTCGGCTTCATCAAGCTGCAAGTGCCGGCGGGCAAGGCGAATCCCTCGCCGCCCATCGGTCCCGCGCTCGGCCAGCGCGGCCTGAACATCATGGAGTTCTGCAAGGCCTTCAATGCGCAGACCCAGAAGCTGGAGCCGGGCCTCATGCTGCCCGTGGTCATCACCGCCTACCAGGACAAGAGCTTCACCTTCATCCTGAAAACGCCGCCGGCGTCGGTGTTGATCAAGAAGGCGCTCAAGCTCGAAAAGGGCAGCAAGATGCCGCACACGGACAAGGTCGGCAGGCTCTCGCGCAAGCAGATTGAAGAGATCGCCAAGACCAAGATGCCCGACCTGACCGCGTCCGATATGGATGCCGCCGTACGCACCATCGCGGGTTCCGCCCGCAGCATGGGCGTGGAAGTGGAGGTCTGACATGGCGCTCTCCAAACGTTATAAGGCGATCCAGGGCAAGGTCGATCGCGCGAAGAATTACCCGATGGGCGATGCGCTGGCCCTGATCAAGGAAGCCGCGACCGCGAAGTTCAACGAATCGGTCGATGTCGCGATCAACCTCGGCATCGACAGCAAGAAATCCGACCAGACGGTGCGCGGCTCGATCGTGTTGCCGCAGGGCATCGGCAAGACCGTGCGGGTGGCGGTGTTTGCGCAGGGCGACAAGGCGAAGGCCGCCAAAGACGCCGGCGCCGACATCGTGGGCCTCGACGACCTGGCCGAGACGATCAAGGGTGGCAAGCTGGATTTCGACGTGGTGATCGCCTCGCCGGACACCATGCGGGTGGTCGGTGCGCTGGGCCAGATCCTTGGCCCCCGCGGCCTGATGCCGAACCCGAAGGTCGGCACGGTGACCCAGGACGTGGCGCTCGCGGTGAAGAACGCGAAGTCGGGCCAGGTGCAGTACCGGGCGGACAAGGCGGGCATCGTGCAATGCACGATCGGCCGCGCTTCGTTCACCGTGGAAGCACTGGCCGAAAACCTGAAGGCGCTGCTCGATGCGGTGAACAAGGCGCGGCCCGCGGGCGTGAAAGGCGTGTACCTGAAGAAGGTTTCCGTCTCGAGCACGATGGGGCCCGGTGTGCGCATCGATCAGGCCAGTCTGTCGCAGTAAGGAACTTTGGGCCGCCGGCCGCGCCGATTGTTGGCGGGGCGGGCGGGTTGTCAAAGACCGTAGGGGCAGAAGGCGGTTGCGGAAATCGAGTACCGATTTCAGGCGCTGCCGGAGCTTAATTGAAGGAAAGAGCCTGGGCAGGGATTCGCGGTTCTGAATCCCAATCCCGTGCCTCGATCCTGAACGCTACGCAGACGGTGCACCCAGCACAGGATTTGCAGTTTCCTGGATGGTCGCCGTGGTGGAAGGGATGCCGGTGGAAGGGCGAATGTTTCCTCCTTCAGTCCGGCGTGCCTTGAAACGTAACGGAGGTAGACCTTGAGTCTCAATCTCGAAGAGAAGAAGGCGGCGGTGGCCGAGATTTCCGCGGAGGTTGCGCGGGCCCAGGCCATCGTGCTCGCCGAGTATCGCGGTCTCGAGGTTGGCGAGATGACCGAGCTGCGCAAAAAAGCGCGTGCCTCGGGCGTCTATCTGCGCGTGTTGAAAAACACGCTGGCACGCCGCGCGGTCGCCGAATCGCCGTTCAAGGGGTTGTCCGACCAGATGGTCGGCCCGCTCGCTTACGGCATTTCGAGCGATCCGGTGGCGGTGGCCAAGGTGCTGTACGAGTACGCCAAGGGCAACGAGAAGTTCGTGATCAAGGGCGGCGCGATGGCGAATCTGGTCATGTCACCGAAACAGGTGGCCGACCTCGCCAAATTGCCGAGCCGCGACGAACTGCTCGCCAAGCTGATGGGTACCTTGCAGGCACCGGTCACCAAGCTGGTGCGCACGATGAACGAGGTGCCGGGCAAGTTCGTCCGCGCCCTTGCCGCCGTCCGCGACCAGAAGCAGACCGCCTGACCGATTTAACCAGTCTCAAACAATCCAGGAGTCAGACATGAGTGCAGTAATCGACGAAGTCATCGAAAAAGTCTCGGGCATGACCGTGCTTGAGCTGTCCGAGTGCATCAAGAAGATGGAAGAAAAGTTCGGCGTCAGCGCAGCGGCGGCGATGGCTGTGGCGGCCCCGGCGGCCGGTGGCGGCGCGGCGGCGGCGGAAGAGCAGACCGAGTTCACGGTCAACCTCACTGTCATTGGTGCCAACAAGGTCAACGTCATCAAGGCCGTGCGCGAAGTGACCGGCCTGGGTCTGAAGGAAGCCAAAGACCTGGTCGATGGCGCCCCGAAGGCCGTGAAGGAAGGCGTGTCGAAGGCCGATGCCGACGGCATTCTCAAGAAGCTGATCGACGCCGGCGCGCAAGGCGAGATCAAGTAAGGCATTGCGGCTTCCGGCCGGCGGTCAAAGGCCGGCCGGAAGCTTTTTTCGTCTGCGCAGGGCGCAGCGGACAACGGATGGCCCGGCCGGTGAACCGGCGGGCGAAAACGGTGTCCAGTGCATCCTGTCCCGAACCGCGGTCCTAGGAATCAAGGAGTTCGCATGACTTACTCGTTCACCGAGAAGAAACGCATCCGCAAGAGCTTCGCCAAGCGCGCCACCGTATTGCCGGTGCCGTACCTGCTGGCGACGCAGCTGGATTCTTACGCCGCCTTCTTGCAGGAGTTCACGCCCCCCGACGCGCGCAAGAACGAGGGCCTGCAGGCCGCGTTCACCTCGATTTTCCCGATCGAGAGCCATTCCAAGAATGCGCGCCTCGACTTCGTGAGCTTCGTGCTCGGCGAGCCGCCGTTCGACGTCAAGGAGTGCCAGCAGCGCGGCCTGACGTTCGCAGCACCCCTGCGTGCCAAGGTGCGCCTGACGATCATGGACAAGGAAGCGCCCAAGCCCACGGTCAAGGAAGTGAAGGAGCAGGAGGTCTACATGGGCGAAATTCCGCTCATGACGGACACCGGCTCGTTCGTGATCAACGGCACCGAGCGCGTGATCGTGTCGCAGCTGCATCGCTCGCCCGGCGTGTTCTTCGAGCATGACCGCGGCAAGACCCACAGCTCGGGCAAGCTGCTGTTTTCGGCGCGGATCATTCCCTACCGCGGTTCCTGGCTGGACTACGAGTTCGACCCCAAGGACTACCTCTATTTCCGCGTCGACCGCCGCCGCAAGATGCCGGTGACGATACTGCTGAAGGCGCTCGGTTACACGCCGGAACAGATTCTCGCGGAGTTCTTCACCTTCGACGCCTTCCACCTCGGCAAGGACGCGATCGAGTTCGAACTGGTGCCGGAGCGGCTGCGCGGCGAGATGGCGCGTTTCGACTTCGTGACCAAGACCGGCAAGCTGATCGTCGCCAAGGACAAGCGCATCACGGTCAAGCATGTGCGCGATATGCAGGAAGCGAATCTCACCAAGCTCGCGGTTCCGCAGGAGTTCGTGATCGGCCGCGTGCTCGCACATGCCGTCGTGGACAAGGAGAGCGGCGAGCTGCTGGCGAATGCCAACGACGAGATCACCGAAGAGTTGCTGAAGAAGCTCGGTGACGCCGGCGTGACCAAGTTCCAGACGATCTACACGAACGACCTCGACCAGGGCGGCTACATCTCGCAGACGCTGCGCATCGACGAAACGGCCAACCAGACCGCGGCCCAGGTCGCCATCTACCGCATGATGCGTCCCGGCGAGCCGCCGACGGACGATGCCGTGCGCACGCTGTTCCAGGGCCTGTTCTTCTCCGAAGACCGCTATGACCTGTCGGCCGTGGGTCGCATGAAGTTCAACCGCCGCATCGGCGTGCCCGGCGAACTGAGCTGGCAGGTGCGTTTCATCGACCGCGGTCTCGGCCGCAATTCGGAGGCCTGGGGTGCCCTGGCCGAGTATTTCGGCCGCGCGCCGGAACTCGGCCTGCAGAAGGCGAGCCTGGAAGGTGTGTCCACGGAAGTCGAGGCGAAGGCGCGCGTCGAGAAGATGTACGCCGACCTCAAGGTCAAGGGGATCACCCAGGACAAGCTGGAAGCCGTGGTGGAAGAGCGCTTCACGCTTTCCCCCAGGGACATCGTGGAAGTGATCCGCATCCTGGTCGAGCTACGCAACGGTCGCGGCGAGATTGACGACATCGACCACCTGGGCAATCGCCGGGTGCGTTCGGTGGGCGAACTGGCGGAAAACCAGTTCCGCGCGGGCCTCGTGCGGGTGGAACGCGCCGTGCGCGAGCGCCTGTCGCAGGCGGAGTCGGAAAACCTGATGCCGCATGATCTGATCAACGCCAAGCCCGTGTCGGCCGCGATCCGCGAATTCTTCGGTTCCTCGCAGCTGTCGCAGTTCATGGACCAGACCAACCCGCTGTCCGAGATCACGCACAAGCGGCGCGTCTCGGCCCTCGGGCCAGGCGGTCTGACGCGCGAGCGTGCGGGCTTCGAGGTGCGCGACGTGCACCCGACCCACTACGGTCGCGTCTGCCCGATCGAAACGCCGGAAGGCCCGAACATCGGCCTGATCAACTCGCTGGCGCTGTACGCCCGCACCAACAAGTACGGCTTCCTCGAGACGCCGTACCGGGTGGTGAAGGACGGCCGCGTGACCGACGAGATCCACTACCTGTCGGCGATCGAGGAAAGCAAGCACGTGATCGCGCAGGCGAACACCGCGCTCGACAAGACCGGCAAGTTCACCGACGAACTGGTGTCCTGCCGCAGCAAGAACGAATTCACGCTGGCGAGCCCCGACCGCATCGAGTACATGGACGTGGCGCCGACGCAGATCGTGTCGGTGGCGGCCTCGCTGATCCCGTTCCTGGAGCACGACGACGCCAACCGCGCGCTGATGGGCTCCAACATGCAGCGCCAGGCGGTGCCCTGCCTTCGCGCGGAGAAGCCGCTGGTCGGCACCGGCCTCGAGCGCACGGTCGCGATCGACTCCGGTACCGCGGTACAGGCACGCCGCGGCGGCGTCGTGGACTATGTGGACGCGAGCCGTATCGTGGTGCGCGTGAACGACGAGGAAGTGCGCGGCGGGGCGGATGAAGAGGATGCCAACGCCGAGATCGAGGTGGGCGTCGATATCTACAACCTGACCAAGTACACGCGTTCCAACCAGAACACCAACATCAACCAGCGTCCGCTGGTGAAGGTGGGAGACATTATCGGCCGCGGCGACGTGGTGGCTGACGGCGCCTCGACCGACATGGGCGAGCTCGCGCTCGGCCAGAACATGCTGGTCGCCTTCATGCCGTGGAACGGCTACAACTTCGAGGATTCGATCCTCATCTCCGAACGCGTGGTTGCCGACGACCGTTTCACCTCGATCCACATCGAGGAACTGTCGGTGGTGGCGCGCGACACCAAGCTTGGGCCGGAAGAGATCACCCGCGACATCTCGAACCTGTCCGAGCAGCAGCTCGCGCGGCTCGACGAGTCCGGTATCGTCTACATCGGCGCCGAGGTCGAGGCCGGTGACGTGCTGGTCGGCAAGGTCACGCCCAAGGGCGAGACCCAGCTGACGCCGGAAGAAAAACTGCTGCGCGCGATCTTCGGCGAGAAGGCTTCCGATGTGAAAGACACCTCGCTCCGCGTGCCCTCGGGCATGTCGGGCACGGTGATCGACGTCCAGGTCTTCACCCGCGAAGGCATCGAGCGCGACAAGCGCGCCCAGCAGATCATCGACGACGAACTGAAGCGCTACAAGCTCGACCTGGCGGACCAGTTCCGGATCGTCGAGGACGATACCTACGGACGCGTGGAACGCCTGCTCGTCGGCAAGACTGCGAACAAGGGCCCGAAAAAGCTCGTCAAGGGCACCAAGGTTACCAAGGCCTATCTGCAGGAAGTCGAACGCACCCAGTGGTTCGAAATCGACACCGCGAACGACAAAGTGAGCTTCCTGATGGAGAGCCTGAAGGAAGGGCTCGCCCGCAAGCGGATCGAGTTCGACAAGGCCTTCGAAGAGAAAAAGAAGAAGCTCACCAGTGGCGACGAACTGCCGCCCGGCGTGCAGAAGATGGTCAAGGTCTACATCGCGGTCAAGCGCCGCCTGCAGCCCGGCGACAAGATGGCGGGCCGCCACGGCAACAAGGGCGTGATCTCCAAGATCACGCCGGTGGAAGACATGCCCCACATGGCCGACGGCACGCCGATGGACCTCGTGCTGAACCCGCTGGGCGTGCCCTCGCGCATGAACGTGGGCCAGATCCTGGAGACGCACCTGGGCTGGGCCGCCAAGGGGCTGGGCCACAAGATCGGGGAGATGATGCAGACCGAGGCCAAGCTGGCCGGGCTGCGCAAGTTCCTCGAGACCGTCTACAACAAGAGTGGCGGCATCCCGGAGGACCTCGACAGCCTGAGCGACGAGGAACTCAAGCACCTGGGCGAAAACCTGCGCGGAGGCGTGCCATTCGCCACGCCGGTGTTCGACGGCGCCAACGAAGCCGAGATCAAAAACCTGCTCGAGTTGGCGGGTTTGCCGCGTTCCGGCCAGGTCACGCTCTTCGATGGGCGTTCGGGCGAGGCCTTCGACCGCTCGGTGACGGTGGGCTACATGCACATGCTGAAGCTGCACCATCTGGTGGACGACAAGATGCACGCGCGCTCGACCGGCCCGTACTCCCTGGTCACCCAGCAGCCGCTGGGCGGCAAGGCGCAGTTCGGCGGGCAGCGCTTCGGCGAGATGGAGGTGTGGGCGCTCGAAGCCTACGGCGCCGCCTATACGTTGCAGGAGATGCTGACCGTCAAGTCGGACGACACCGAGGGCCGCCGCAAGGTCTACGAGTCGATCGTCAAGGGCGAGCACAAGATCGAGGCCGGCATGCCGGAGTCGTTCAACGTGCTGGTCAAGGAGATCCGTTCGCTCGGCATCGACATCGATCTCGTGCACGAACGGTATTGATCGACGGCACGACGCAAAACACGCATTTCCTCTCGCTCATCGGAACTATTTTTCGGAGCACCGCATGAAAGCATTGCTCGATCTTTTCAAGCAGGTCACGCAGGAAGAAGAATTCGACGCCATCCGCATCGGCATCGCTTCCCCCGAGAAGATCCGTTCCTGGTCGTACGGCGAGGTCAAGAAGCCGGAGACCATCAACTACCGCACCTTCAAGCCGGAGCGGGATGGTCTGTTCTGCGCCAAGATCTTCGGACCGGTCAAGGACTACGAGTGCCTGTGCGGCAAGTACAAGCGGCTAAAGCACCGCGGCGTGATCTGCGAGAAATGCGGCGTTGAAGTCACGTTGTCCAAGGTGCGCCGCGAGCGCATGGGCCACATCGAGCTGGCGAGCCCGGTCGCGCATATCTGGTTCCTGAAGAGCCTGCCGAGCCGTTTGGGCATGGTGCTCGACATGACGCTGCGCGACATCGAACGCGTACTGTACTTCGAAGCCTACGTCGTGACCGACGCCGGGATGACGCCGCTGAAGCGCGCGCAACTCCTGACCGAAGACGATTACCTCGCCAAGGTCGAGGAATTCGGTGACGATTTCAGCGCCTCGATGGGTGCGGAAGGCATCCGTGCGCTGCTCCGCGCGCTGGACCTCAAGGGTGAAATCGAGACCCTGCGCACGGACCTCGGCGCCACGACCTCGGACACCAAGATCAAGAAGTACGCCAAGCGCCTTAAAGTGCTGGAGGCTTTCAACAAGTCCGGCATCAAGCCCGACTGGATGATCCTGGAAGTCCTGCCGGTGCTGCCGCCCGAACTGCGCCCGCTGGTGCCGCTCGACGGTGGCCGGTTCGCGACCTCGGACCTGAACGACCTCTATCGTCGCGTGATCAACCGCAACAACCGCCTGAAGCGACTGCTCGAACTGAAGGCGCCTGAAATCATCGTGCGCAACGAGAAGCGCATGCTGCAGGAAGCGGTGGATTCGCTGTTGGACAACGGCCGTCGCGGCAAGGCGATGACCGGCGCCAACAAGCGCCCGCTGAAATCGCTGGCCGACATGATCAAGGGCAAGGGCGGTCGTTTCCGCCAGAACCTGCTCGGCAAGCGCGTGGACTATTCCGGTCGTTCGGTGATCGTGGTCGGTCCGCAGTTGAAACTGCACCAGTGCGGTCTGCCGAAGAAGATGGCGCTGGAGCTGTTCAAGCCCTACATCTTCAACAAGCTCGAACTCCTCGGGCTCGCCACCACCATCAAGGCCGCCAAGCGCCTGGTGGAGCAGGAAGTGCCGGAAGTCTGGGACATTCTTGAGGACGTGATCCGCGAGCACCCGGTGATGCTGAACCGCGCGCCTACGCTCCATCGCCTCGGCATCCAGGCCTTCGAGCCGGTGCTGATCGAGGGCAAGGCGATCCAGTTGCATCCGCTGGTGTGCGCGGCATTCAACGCCGACTTCGACGGCGACCAGATGGCCGTCCACGTGCCGCTTTCGCTGGAAGCGCAACTCGAGGCGCGCACACTGATGTTGTCGTCGAACAACATCCTGTCGCCCGCGAACGGCGAGCCGATCATCGTGCCGTCGCAGGACATCGTGCTGGGCCTCTACTACGTGACGCGCGAGAAGTCCGGTGCCCGTGGCGAGAACATGGCCTTCGTCAACATCGCCGAAGTGTCGCGCGCGTTCGAGTCGCGCCAGATCGACGTCAACGCCAAGATCAAGGTCCGCATCAAGGAAGGCGAGTACGACGCCTCCGGCGAGAAGATCGAGAAGGTCACCCGCTACGAAACGACCGTGGGCCGCGCGCTGCTGTCCGAGATCCTGCCGGTGGGCCTGTCGTTCGAGCTCATCAACAAGGCGTTGAAGAAGAAGGAAATCTCCAAGCTCATCAACCATTCGTTCCGCCGCTGCGGCCTGCGCGAAACGGTGATCTTCGCCGACAAGCTGATGTACACCGGCTTCACGATGGCGACGCGCGCCGGTCTGTCGATCTGCGTCGACGACATGCTGATGCCCAAGGACAAGGCGGCCATCATCGCCGAGGCCGAGAAGGAAGTGCAGGAGATCGAGACCCAGTACACCTCGGGCCTCGTGACCCAGGGCGAGCGCTACAACAAGGTGGTGGACATCTGGGGCCGTGCCGGCGACGTCGTGGCCAAAGCCATGATGGACGAACTGGCGACGCAGGAAGTTCACGCCTGGGACGAGAAGCAGCAGAGCTATCTTCCGGTGGTGGACAAGAAGGGCGTGGCCGCCCGCCAGGAGTCGTTCAACTCCATCTACATGATGGCGGACTCCGGCGCGCGGGGTTCCGCGGCGCAGATCCGCCAGCTGGCAGGCATGCGCGGGCTGATGGCCAAGCCGGACGGCTCGATCATCGAGACGCCGATCACGGCCAACTTCCGCGAAGGCCTGAACGTGCTGCAGTACTTCATCTCCACCCACGGCGCCCGGAAGGGTCTCGCGGACACGGCGCTGAAGACGGCGAACTCGGGCTACCTGACCCGTCGCCTCGTCGACGTGACGCAGGATCTGGTGGTGACCGAGGACGATTGCACCACGGGCAACGGCGTGCTGATGCGGGCGCTGGTCGAAGGTGGCGAAGTGGTCGAGTCGCTGCGGGAACGCATCCTCGGCCGGTCGTGCGCCGCCGATGTGGTGTATCCGGAAAGCGGCCAGGTCATGTTTGCGACGAATACGCTGCTGGACGAGGACGCGGTCGACGCGATCGAGGCCTCCGGCATCGACGAAGTCAAGGTGCGTACGCCGCTGACCTGCGAAACGCGTTACGGTCTCTGCGCGACCTGCTACGGCCGCGACCTTGGTCGTGGCGTGTTGGTCAACATCGGTGAGGCGATCGGCGTGATCGCCGCGCAATCGATCGGCGAGCCGGGCACGCAGCTGACGATGCGGACTTTCCACATCGGCGGCGCGGCGTCGCGGACGGCGGTGGTCAGCCAGGTCGAAAGCAAGTCAGCCGGCATCCTGCGTTATTCAGCGGGCATGCGTTACGTGACCAACGCCCGGAACGAACTGATCGCGATCTCGCGCAATGGCGAGGTGCTGGTGCAGGACGAAGCCGGGCGTGAGCGCGAGCGCCACAAGGTGCCGTACGGCGCCACCGTGCTCGCGCGCGATGCGGAGACCGTCAAGGCGGGCCAGTTGCTGGCCACCTGGGATCCGCACACCCGCCCGATCATCACCGAGTACGCGGGCCACGTGAAGTTCGAGAACGTCGAGGAAGGCGTCACCGTCATGAAGCAGGTCGATGAC
>JBOIEQ010000091.1:0-17023 GCA_050741255.1 Burkholderiales bacterium
TCGGCGAGGATCACGCGCGCGCCGGCTTCCGACGCGGCGAGCGCGGCCGCCAGCCCGGCGGGGCCGCCACCCGCTATCAGGACGTCGCAATGCGCGTGGCGCTGCTGGTAGCGGTCGGGGTCGGGGCCGTCGGGCGCGCGCCCCAGCCCCGCCGCGGCGCGGATCGCGGGCTCGTAGACCTTGCGCCAGAACGACGGCGGCCACATGAAGGTCTTGTAATAGAAGCCCGCCGGCAGCAGGGGCGACAGCAGGTCGTTGACCGCGCCGACGTCGAAGGCGAGCGACGGCCAGTGATTCTGCGAGGTCGCGCGCAGCCCCGCGTGCAGTTCGGCGACGGTGGCGCGCGTGTTCGGGTCCTGGCGCGCGCCGTCGCCGTGCAGCGTGACCAGCGCGTTGGGTTCCTCCGAGCCGTGCGCCAGCACGCCGCGCGGGCGGTGGTACTTGAACGAGCGGCCGACGAAGGCGCAGCCGTTCGCGAGCAGCGCGGAGGCCAGTGTGTCGCCCGCATAGCCCGTCAGACGCTCGCCGTTGAAGGTGAAGGTCAGCGGTGCGCCGCGATCGATCGCGCCACCCTGCGGCAACCGATAGGGCTGCAGGCGGTCGGGGGCGTTCACGCCTTGCCCTCCTCGATCGCGGGCCGCGGCTCGCCGCTGCGGTAGGTGGCGAGGATGCGGTCGCTCACCGTGTCGCGCACCGCGTTGAACCAGCGCTGGCAGCCGTGCGTGTGCAGCCAGCGCTCGGCGTGCACGCCCCTGGGATTGGCGCGGTAGAACAGGAAGGCCGCCCACTGGTCGTCGTCGAGCTGCGACGGATCGGCCGGCCGCACGAGGTGCGCCTCGCCGCCGCCGCGGAACTCGATCTCCGGACGCTCGCCGCAATGCGGGCAACGGATCAGCAGCATGTCAGTGCGCCACCGCGGCGGCCGCGGCCTCGTCGATCAGTCGTCCCGTGCGGAACCGGTCGAGCGTGAAAGCGGCGTTGATGGGATGCGGCGCGTCCTTCGCGATGGTGTGCGCGAAGACGTGCCCCGACCCGGGCGTCGCCTTGAAGCCGCCGGTGCCCCAGCCGCAGTTCACGTAGAGGCCTTCCACCGGCGTCTTGCCGATGATGGGCGAGCGGTCGGGCGACAGGTCCACGATGCCGCCCCAGTTGCGCAGCATGCGCAGGCGCGTAAACACCGGGAACAGCTCGCAGATCGCCTCCAGCGTGTGCGTGGCGATGTGCAGGCCACCGGTCTGGCTGTACGACACGTACTGGTCGGTGCCGGCGCCGATGACGAGCTCGCCCTTGTCGGACTGGCTGATGTAGGCGTGCACCGAGTTCGACATGACGACGCAGGGGAACACCGGCTTCACCGGCTCGGACACCAGCGCCTGCAGCGGGAAGCTTTCGAGCGGCATACGCAGTCCGGCGCGCCCCATCACCACGCTCGTATGCCCCGCCGCCACCACGCCGACTTTCGGCGTACGGATCACACCCCGGCTGGTGACCACGGCCTCGACCGCGCCGGCGTTGTCGCGGCGGATCTCCAGCACCTCGCAGTTCTGGATGATGTCCACGCCGAGCGCACTGGCGCCGCGCGCATAGCCCCACGCCACGGCGTCGTGCCGCGCCACGCCGCCCCGGCGCTGCAATGCCGCGCCCAGCACGGGATAGCGGGCGCCCGGATCGATCACCAACGGCGGACAGAACGCCTTGGCCTCGGCGGCCGTGAGCCACTCGTTGTCGATGCCGTTCAGGCGGTTCGCGTAAATATGGCGCCGCGACACCTGCACGTCGTGTTCGTTGTGCGCGAGCATCATCACGCCGCGCGCCGAATACATCACGTTGTAGTTGAGATCCTGCGACAGGCCTTCCCACAGCTTCAGCGCGTGTTCGTAGAGCCCCGCGCTTTCGTCGCACAGGTAGTTGGAGCGGATCACCGTGGTGTTGCGGCCGGTGTTGCCGCCGCCGATCCAGCCCTTCTCCAGCACGGCGATGTTGGTCAGCCCGTGCGCCTTCGCCAGGTAGTAGGCCGTCGCGAGGCCGTGGCCGCCGCCGCCGACGATCACGGCGTCGTACGCGGGCTTGGGCGAAGGCGAACGCCACTGGCGCGCCCAGCCGGCATGGCCGCCGAGCGCCTGCCGCGCCAGCGAGAACAGCGAAAACCGCGTCACGTGCGATGCTCCGGCCCGCGCTCAGTCAACCTTCGCACCCGAATCACGGATCACCTTGTTCCACTTCACGACTTCTTCCTTGAGAAAGGCGCCGAATTCGGCGGGTGTATTGGCGACGACTTCCGCGCCCTGGTTGGCAAACTGCTTGCGCATCTCCGGCGACTCCAGTGAGCGCACCAGCGCGGTGTGCAGGCGGTCGAGCACGGGTTTGGGCACACCCGCGGGTGCGACGACGCCGAACCACGTATAGACCGAGAAACCGGGCAGCGCCGCTTCCGCGACGGTCGGCACGTCGGGATACTCGGCCAGGCGCTTCACACCGGTGGTGGCCAGCAGCCGGATGCGGCCGCTCTGCACGAAGGGTGTCGCGGACAGCATGCTCTGGATCTCGACCTGCGCCTCGTTCATCACCAGCGCGTTGAGCGCTTCCGCGGGACCGCGGTACGGGATGTGCACGAAATTCACGCCGCTCGCACCCTTGAAGAGCTCCATGCCGAGGTGGCTGGGCGAGCCGCTGCCGGACGAGGAGTAGTTGTACTTGCCGGGCTGTGCCTTCGCGAGCGCGATGACCTCCTTCACCGACTTCGCCGGCAGTGCGTTGGCGGTCAGGAAGCCGCTCGGCGAGCGCGCGGCGAGCGTGATCGGCGTGAAGTCCTTGAGCGGATCGTAGGTGATGTCCTTGTAAAGTCCCTGTGCGGTGCCGAGACTCGCGATCGAGCCCATCATCAGCGTGTAGCCGTCCGGCGCGGACCGTGCGGCGATGCCTGCGCCAAGCGTGCTCCCGCCGCCGGCCCGGTTGTCCACCACCACCTGCACGCCGAGCGCCTCCGTCACCTTCTGCGCGAGCGTGCGCGCCACGACATCGGCGCCCGCCCCCGGCGGGAACGGCACGATCATCCGGATCGGCTTCGTCGGATAGGTCTGCGCAGCCGCGACGATGGCGGAGAAGCACGTTCCCAGCAGCACTACGCGCGCACCCTGCCGTATCCAGTTCATGTCGCCCCCGATCAGGAAATGAGAAAGCCCGCGCCGACGGGATCATCGGGATCGAAGATCCATTTCGCGCTGCCGGTGAGATTGGCCTTGCCCTTGATCGTCGGCACCAGCGCGCGCCGCGCGCCGAGCTTCGTTTCGCCGATCAGGCTGCCTTCGAAGGTGCCGCTGCCGAGCAGGCCTTCGGACAACAGCGATTCCTTCAGCTTCAGTTCGCCCCGCGCCTCGAACAGCGCCATCATCGCGCAGGTGCCGGTGCCGCCCGGCGAACGGTCGAGCTGGCCGGCGCTGAAGACGTGCACGCACTTGTAGCGCGCCCCGGGCAGCGTCGGCTCGCCGTAGAACGTCATGTAATTGAGATCGGTGAGGTGGTCCTGCACCGGGTGCTTCAGCTTCACCTTCGCATTGATCTGCTGCTTGACCAGCTGGCCCATGGCAGAAAAGAACGAACCGTTCTCGGGCGCGATCTTCGGGGTGCGGCCGCGCCAGTCCACCTGCGCGAAATAATTGCCGCCGAAGGTGATGTCGGCCTTGAGCGCGCCGTAACCCGGCAGCTCGATCGGAATGTCGCGCTCGGCAACGTAGGCCGGCACGTTTTCGAAGCGGCACCATTCGACGCGGTCCGGCGTGCCCTTGACCTCGGAGACGACCAGGCCGGCGGTGGTTTCGAACCGGATGCGGGTGAGGTCACCGGTCGCCGGCATCAGGCCGCAGGCCACCATCGCCATCGAAAGCGCGATGGTCCCGTGGCCGCACATGTGGGAATACTGCGTGGCGTCGATCCAGATCATGCCCGCGTCGGTGTCGGCGGAGGACGGCGGCGTCAGGAATACGCCGTACATGTCGCGGTGCCCGCGCGGCTCCTGCATCAGGGATTTTCGTAGCCAGTCGTAATGCTGTTCGAGGTGGCGCCGCTTGCCCACGATGTCCAGCCCGTGCGGATAGCGCACACCGGCATGCACGATGCACGTGGGCTCGCCCTCGGTGTGCGTGTAGATGACGTCAATGTGGGGAATGCGTTTCACGTGAACGGTCCGTTGCCTAGTCGAGTTTCGCCGCCCGCGGGCCGCGCACCGGGATCTCCATCAGGTCCTCGCCGAAGATCAGGTTGCCCTGGTACAGCTCGCCCATCTCGCGCAGCACGCGCTCGCGCACCCCCGGCTGGTCGATCTGCTCGGTGACGTGCGTGACCACGATGGTTTTCACCCCGGCCTTGGCGCCAAGCCGCGCGAGTTCCTTGTGCCCCATGCAGGACTCCGCGAACTCCGGCCCGAGTTCGGTGCCCGACAGGTAGTGGCACATGTGTACCAGCACGTCGCAGTCCTTGGCCAGCCGTTCCATCGAGGCGCAGGGCCCGCTGTCGCCGGAATAGACGAACGAGCCTTCCGGCGTGTCGAGACGGAAGCCGTAGGAGATCAGTTGCGGGCCGAAATGCGCGACGCCGACGGTCGTCACTTTCCAGTTCCCGCCGTCCACGACGTCGTTCGGATGCAGTTCGGTGACGTCCGGTTGCGGCTTCCTGCGTTCGCCCGTGCCGCCGCGCGCACGGTAGATCTGCACGCTGCACAGGTTCTCGGTACGCGCCACGAGGTCGGGCCAGAACGCGCCGCCCTTTTCGAACAGCGACTTCGTCACCTCGCGAATTGGCGGCGGGCCGTACACCTTCAGGTCCGGAATCCTGCCCGCGCCCTGGTCCCAGCGCGTCAGCAGCAGGCGCGGGTAGTCGCCCATGTGGTCGTAGTGCAGGTGGCTGCAGAAGAAATGCGTCACCTGCGTCGGCTTGATGCCGCACTCGAGCAGGCGGTGGTGCGCCCCGAAGCCGTGGTCGAACACCAGCACCTCGTCGCCGATTTCCACCACGTAACCCGAGCACATGCGCTTCAGTGAAGGGGTGGGCGTTCCGGTGCCCAGCAGGCGCAGTCTCATCTGGATGATCCTTCCTTCAAAAGCGGTCCACGCGATACGGCGCGGGATCGATGCCGGCAGGCTTGCCGCCGACCATTTCCGCCACGAGCCGGCCGGTGACGGCGGCCGTGCACAGGCCGAGGTGGCCATGGCCGAAGGCGTAATAGACGTTGCCGAAGCGCGGCGAGGGCCCAATGATGGGAAGCGAGTCCGGCAGGCAGGGCCGGTGTCCCATCCAGCGCGTCACCTTCGACCCGCCGAGCTTCGGCAGCATGGCGCGTGCCCGCGCGAGGATCGCGTCGGCGCGCCGGTAGTCGGGTTCAGCTTCCATGGCCGCGAACTCCACGGTGCCGGCGACCCGAAGGCCGTGCTCCATCGGCGTCGCGAAGAACTTGCCCTCGCCGGACATGGTGGGCCGCCGCACCGCGATGCCCGGATCCTCGATGTGTGAGTGGTAACCGCGCTGCGTCATCAGCGGCACCGGACTGCCGAGTTGCGCGGCGAAGCGGCTGGAGTGGATGCCCGCGCACAGCACCAGGGTTTCGACGGGCACGCGTTCGCCGTCGGTGATCAGCGCCCGCGGTCCGTCGGCGCCGACGTCGAGGTCCAGCACGTCGCGTTGCAGGAGGCTTCCACCGCGCGCGACGAAATGCCCGGTCAACCGCTGTGTCAGCCCCAGCGGATTGGCCACGTGCCCTTCGTCCGGCAGGTGCAGCCCGCGGACATAATGGCTTCCGAGTTCGGGCTCCAGCGCGCGGAGCGCCGCGCCGTCGAGCGTTTCCATGCGCACGCCGAGCGCCCGCCGGGTCTCCCAGTCGAGCGCGTCCTTTTGCCACGTAGCCTCGCGTTCGTAGGCGATCAGATAGCCGTCGCGGCGGATCAGGTCCGATGCGCCAGCGTCGCGGGCGAGCGGCGCGTAGGCGTCGAAGGTCACGGACGTCAGCTTGCGCAGCGCACCGGCAATGGCCAGCCAGCGTTTGCCGCGCAGCGTGCCGAACGCTGCCGCGAACCACGGCAGCATCTTCGGCAGGTGGCCCCAGCGCACCGTCAGGGGCCCCAGCGGATCGCGCAGCCACTGCGGCACGCGCCGCCACGTGCCGGGCAGCACCAGCGGCGTGCACCACGACGGGCACAGCAAGCCCGCGTTGCCGAAGGAACAATATTCGCCGGGCGGCAGGCGGTCGACGAGCGTCACTTGATGGCCGTCGCGCTGGAGGCTGCAGGCCGTGGCGACGCCGACGATGCCGGCGCCGAGGACCGTGATGTTGCGGGACACCCGTCTTATTCCATACGGAACATCTTGGGTCCCTTGACGGGGACCTGCATGAGGTCTTCGCCCCAGATAATGTTGCCGGTGTAGACCTTGCCGATCTCGCGCAGGATGTGCTCGCGCACGCCGGGCTGGTCGATCTGTTCGAGGAAGTGCGTGAGGACCAGCGTCTTCACCCCGGCCTGCTGCGCGACCTGCGCGACGTCCTCGTGGTTGCCGCACACCACGCGGTAGATGTCGGTCGGCTCGGTACCGCTGAAGTAGTGGTTCATGTGGATCAGCACGTCGCAACCCTTGGCGAGGCTGATGAGCGCCGGGGGCACGCCGCCGCTGTCGCCCGAATAGCAGACCGAACCTTCGTCGCTGTCGAGTCGGTAGGCGTAGCACTCGAGCCAGGGCTGGACGTGGGAAGCCGGCGCGACCGTCAGCGTCCAGTTCTTGCCTTGCACCTTGTCGGTGGGCGTGAGCTCGGTGACCTCTGGCTTCGGCCATTTTCGCGGCGGCACGCCGCCGCGCGCGACGAACACATCGATCGAACCCTGGTGCTTGATGCGCGCGGTGAGATCGGGTCCGAACGCGCCGTCCTCGCCGAACAACTGTTCCGTCATGCGCCGGATCGGCGGCGGTCCGAACACCTTCAGTTCGGGAATCTTGTCGGCGCCCTGGTCCCAGCGCGTGAGGAAGAGCCGCACGTAGTCGGAGCAGTGATCGTAGTGGAGGTGGCTGAAGAACACGTGCGACACGTCCACTGCGCGCTTGCCGGCTTCCATCATGCGGTGGTACGTCCCGGGGCCGTGGTCCCACAGCATCACGTCGCCGCCGATCTCGAGCATGTAGCCCGAGCTCGCGCGCTTGAGCGACGGCGTCGGCGTGCCGGTGCCGAGCAGAGTGAGTTTCATCGCGGGTACTTCCGGGTGTTCATTCGAGTCTCACTCCAGTCTCATTCCAGTTTAACGCCCGCGGCCTTGACCACCTTGGCCCATTTCGCCTGCTCGGCGGCGACGTATTCCTGGAATTCGCGCGTCGGCATGGTGGAGACCTCCAGTCCAAGGGCGGTGATGCGGTCGCGCACGTCGGGCATGGCGAGTACCTTCAGCGTGTCCGCCGCCACCTTGTTCACGATGTCGTCCGGCGTGTTGCCGGGTGCGCCGAGTCCGATCCAGGCCAGCACCTCGAACCCTTTCACGCCGGCTTCGTCGAGCGTCGGGATCTGCGGCGCCTGCGGCATGCGCTTGAGGGAGGCCACGCCCAGCGCGCGCAGGCGTCCGGCGTCGATCTGCGGAATCGCGAACGAGGGCACGACGAACAGGAACTCGAGCTGGCCACCCACGACATCCGTCTGCGCCTGACCCACCGCCTTGTACGGGACGTGCACGATGTCGATGCCTGCCATGGACTTGAGCAGTTCGCCCGAGAGGTGCGTGGGGCTGCCGTTGCCGGCCGAGCCGTAGTTGAGCTTGCCGGGCTGCGTCTTCGCGAGCGCGATGAATTCCTTGAGCGTCTTCGCGGGCAGCGAGGGATGCACGACCAGCAGCAGCGGCGTGAAACCCATGCGCACGATCGGCTTCACGTCGCGCAGGGTGTCGTACGGCAGCTTCGCGTAGAGACTCGCGTTGATCACGTGGTTCGCGGCCAGCACCAGCAGCGTGTAGCCGTCCGCCGGCGAGCGCACGACCGTCGTGGTGGCGGTGATGCCGTTCGCGCCGGGCTGGTTCTCCACCACCACGCTCTGGCCCCACACCTCGCCCAGCTTCTGCGCCACGATCCGCGTCATCGCGTCGGAGGCGCTGCCGGTGCCCAGCGGCACCACGATCTTCACCGGCCTGGACGGAAACGCCTGCGCATGTGCCCAACCGGCGGCCAGCGCCAGCACCCCCCCCGCTACCACCGTGAACGCTCGTTTCATGATGCCCCCCCTGTTGCCTTCATTGGACCGTCGGTTCAGCGCCAGGTCACCTGCGTAGGCTGCACGACGCCCAGGCCCTGCCGCGACATTTCCGTTTCGAACAGGTCTTCCGGCATGACGTTGCCGAGCGACATGTCCGGCCCGAATTCATTGATCAGGAACTTCTTCAGGTCCTGCACCTCGGCGGCGTTGATGCCCGAGATCCACGGCCCCGGCATCTCGAACATGGCGCGCGAAAAATCGATGCCCTGCCGCAACTGCTGGATGAACGCCGCCTTGGGCTTGCGGTCTTCCACCAGTTCGTAAGCCTCGACGATCACCATCTCGGCGCCCGCATCGAAGCAGTCGCGCGCCTGGCCGATCAGTTCGTCAGGGTCGTTGTGGTTGTGCTTGGAGCCGATCTCGCCGAACACGGTGAGGCCCGCCTTGCGCGCGAGTTCGATCTGGCGCTTGCGCTCGGCGCTGTCGAGCGCGATGTAGTTGTCGGAAATCTCGACGATCTCGATGCCGACGCGACGCGCTTCCTTGAAGAAGGGCATGAGCGCGTCGCCGCCGTCCAGCGCGTACAAGCGTTCGATGACGCCGCCACCGATGAAGCTCTTCACGCCATGATCGCGGTAGATCTTCACCTTGCGCTTCAACTGCGCTTCGGAATACACGCGCACGGAACCGACGGCGAGCTTGGCGAGATCGAGGTATTCGCCCGACATCGACAGCAGGTCCGCCTGGTGCCCGGGCGGCAGGCCCCAGTCCACGATCATGGTCAGCCCCGTGGTGCGCGGCTTGCCGGTGGACCGCGCGGCCGGCACCGCCACCATGGGGAACGCCCGCTTCGGTCCACGGGTCGGCTTGTGCGTCTTCTTCATGAAGGTATCCCAGGGTGGACAAACAATAAATTCATGGTGGAACGACGCACGCCTCGGGGCCATAATAAATACGACATGCCAGGGTTAGAATGCGACATCCGATTAAACCCTTGCTCCCGCCCGCCATCGTGTCCCGCCACCGCGCCCTTCCGCCTTCGCCGTCTGCCCCGTCCGCGCCCCGGCTGAATGTCGCCATCGTCCCGGTCGCGCGCTTCACGCTCACCGCACTTGCCACCTTCGTGGATTGCCTGCGACTGGCGGCCGACGAGGACGACCGCAGCCGCCCGCTAGACTGCCGGTGGACGCTGCTGGGCGATTCCGGGCGCGCCGTCACGGCGAGTTGCGGCATCGAGATCGGCGCCCTCACCGAATTCGGGGAGCCGGACGGCTACGACTACGTGGTCGTCTTCGGCGGACTGATGCACGGCGGCCAGCAGGTCAGCGCCGCCGCCACCGCATTCCTGCGGCGCGCGGCGCGGCGCGGCATCCCGCTCGCCGGCATCTGCACCGGTTCCTTCGTGCTGGCGCGGGCCGGCCTCATGGACGACTACCGGTGCTGCGTGAGCTGGTTTCACCACCAGGATTTCATCGCGGAGTTTCCGCAGCACGAGGTCGTGTCGGATGAAATCTTCGTCGTCGACCGCGACCGCCTGACCTGCGCCGGCGGCACCAGCGCCGCCCACCTCGCCGCGTATCTGGTGGCCCGCCACTGCGGCAAGGCGCAGGCCATCAAGAGTCTGCGCATCATGCAGGAGAACCAGGCCCTGCCGCCCGGCACACCGCAGCCGGTGTCCTCGATCGCGGGGGATGCGCACGATCCGCTGGTGCGGCGCGCGCTGCTGATGATGGAGCAACAGGCGGGCGGCCGCCTGGCGGTGGCAGGACTCGCGCAGGAACTGGGCGTGTCGGTCCGCCAGCTTGAGCGGCGCTTCCGCGCCGATCTCGGCAAATCCCCGCAGGCGCTGGGCATGGCGCTCCGGCTGACGCACGGCCGATGGCTGCTGCTGCATTCGCGCCGTCCGGTGACGGAGATCGCCCTCGAATGCGGCTTCGCGGACGGCGCGCACTTCGCACGCAGCTTCCGCGAATCGTTCGGCCGCTCGCCGACCGCCTTCCGGGAAACGGCACCCGCCGCCTGACCTGCCGGTCAACGCGGCGGCAGGATCTCGCCCTGGGAGGTCTGCGCGAGCACGTCGAGCGTGCCGGACCGGAACTCGCGGTGCCACAGCACCCCGATCACGATGACGACGCCCGCCATCATCAGCAGCGGGTGCAGGAACCATCCCAGCGCGGACACGCCGAAGTAGTAGGCGCGCAGCCCGTTGTTGTAATTGCCCGCGGAAAAATCGAGCACGCGGGTCGTGCGTTCCAGATGGGCCTTGTCCTCGTCGCACACGTCCTTGGCCTGCGGCGTGGCCCCGATCATGATGGAGGCGAAGCCGTACTGGCGGATGCACCACGAGAACTTGAAGAAGGCGTAAACGAACACCAGCAGGAGCAGCAGAATCTTGATCTCCCACAGCCGCGCGCTGCCGGCACGCGTGAACGGCAGTTCCGCCACCACGTCCACCGCCTTCTCCGTGTAGCCGAGGAGCGCGATCAGGGCGCCGAGGATCAGCATGCTGGTCGAGGCGAAGAACTGGGCGCTGCGGGCGAGATTGATGAGCACCTGCACGTCCGCCATGCGGTTCTCGCGCAGCGCCATCTGCGTCATCCATTCGCGGCGCCAGCGGCCCATGCGCGAGGACAGGCTGACCGTCTTGTAGGCGCGCCAGTCCGCGTACTGCGTGTAGCCGATCCACAGCACGAGAAACCAGACGAGTGCGACGGTATCGAGCCAGTCGATGCCCGGGATGGTGAAGGTCTTCAGCATGTCGCTCGGGTCACACGAACAGCGTCAGCACGCCGGTGTAGCCGTAGAGCCGGTTGTGCGAAATTTCGCCGTTGCAGAAAAAGCCCGCGATCGGAATGTCGCCCAGCGCGTTCTCGATGGTGCGCAGCTCTTCCGAGTTGGACCCGAACAGGTTGGCGCCGCGCCCGAGGCAGGAGTAGTAGACGCCCCCGCGCGGCTTGGCGAACAGCCCCTGCTGGATGCTCTCCAGCATGCGCCGCAGGTCCTCGCCGGCGGCCTCCGCATCGCGCCGGCAGAACATGAGTTGCGCGCCAGGCTTCACATAGTCGCCGATCGCGATCAGCTTGTTCGACGGGTCGATGCCGACCAAGTGACGCACGAGGTAGTCGCCGGTATCGCTGCCCTTGATCGGCAGGCCGACGAAGATGGTGCCGCCGAGTTTTTCCACCTCGCGCGAGAGGCGCTCGCCGATGTCCTCGCGGAACACCTCCAGCGCGGGCCGGTCGTCGATCGTCACGATGATGTTGCGCTCGGCCTGCGTGATGGTGCGCCGCGGCCCGATCGGCGAGCAGCCCTGCGTGAGCCGCGTCGCCACCGTGATCTGGTCGGAAAACGCAACGCCCGACAGCCCGCCTTCCAGCACCCGCCCGGCCACCTGCAGGTTGCGGCGGCGGGAACTGGTGAGTCCGCCGACGACGAACCCGCTCTCCATGCGCTCGGCCAGCTTCGTGACCAGCGGCACCACGTCTTCATTCGCCGGATCCGCATGCACGACCGCGAAATGCGCCGCGCCGTCTGCGCAGGCGAGATCGGCGTTCTTCAGCGCCGCCACGCTGTCGATACCCGAGAAGAAACGGTAGGCGCCGGGCGCGAAATCGCCCGTCATCGCGACCACCGCCGGTTCATCCAGGTATTCGCTGCCGGTCGCGAGCACGCCAAGACCCACCGTGCCCGTCCAGTCGGCCACGCCGGTGGACTGCTTGAGGATCTGCAGCACGTCGTCGAAATGATCGGCGACGTGGTCCGTCACGTAGACGAAGCCCAGCGTGCCGCCGCTGCCGGCGAGCTGCGCCGCGCAGGCGCGGGCGGCGAGCTGCCAGTCGTCGCCGCGGGCGTGACCGAGATGGAAACGGGACATGCGGGAATGCTAGCACGCCGACCCGCGCGGTCGCCGGCAGCCGCTGGCTATAATGCGCCGACTTCTCCAGCGGGAAAGCGCCCATGAACCTCGACCGCGTCGGCCCCGGCCGCAAGCTCCCCGACGACTGCAACGTGATCATCGAGATCCCGATGCATGCGGACCCTGTGAAATACGAAGTGGACAAGGAAACCGGCGCCATGTTCGTGGATCGCTTCATGTCCACGTCGATGCGCTACCCGTGCAACTACGGCTACATCCCGCGCACGCTGTGCGGCGACGGCGATCCGGTGGATGTGCTGGTGATGGCGCCGCACCCGCTCGTGTCCGGCGCGGTCGTGCGCTGCCGCCCGATCGGCATGCTGAAGATGCGCGACGAGGCCGGTGCGGACACCAAGCTGCTCGCCGTGCCGATCGACAAGCTCTCGCCGCTCTACCGCCGCGTGCGCGGTCCGCGCGACCTGCCGCCGCAGCAACTGGCGCAGATCGCGCACTTCTTCGAGCACTACAAGGATCTGGAGCCCGGCAAGTGGGTGAAGCTCGCCGGCTGGCTTGGCGCGGCCGCCGCGAAGAAGGAAATCGCGGACGGCGTGAAGCGCTACGCGCGCGCGGCGAAGAAACCCCGCTTCTGACCCGGTACAAAAAAACGCCCGGTGATGGAGGTCACCGGGCGCAGCCCTCACCGTTTTCCGTTCATAAGCGGGGCGGGGTATGCCGCCAGAACGCCTGGCGGAGGTCTTACTCCTCGGCCATCACCACGATGGCAATGGCGGTGCCCAGCCCTGCCGGAACGCCCCAGCGCTCCAGCCGCGACACGTTGTCGCCGGCGATCAGCTGCACCGGCACGGCGGCGCCTTCCAGCACCCGGTTCGTGACCGAATCCTGGAGCAGGCGCGAGAGGGAATTGCGGCGGGCAGTCGCCATGACGATCTGCTGAATGCCCAGCTTCGCGGCCAGGGCGTTGATGACATCGCCGGGTTCCCCGCGCTCGACGTGGCGCTGGGCGGCAATGCCGTGCTTGCGCAGCGCCGCCTCCACCGGCTCGAACACGCGTTCGGATTCGGCCTGGTGGTAGGCCGTGCGGTCGCTGCCCGAAACAAAGCGCGCGATGTGCCGCGGCAGCGGGCGACGCACGTGCAGCAGGTGCACCTCCAGCGGCTCACCTCCCAGGATACGGCCCGCGACGTGACGGGCCGCATGAATCGCATTGCGGGAAAAATCGATCGGCAACAGGACTTTCTGCATGGCGCCTCCTTGGATGCGGGTTGAACCAACGGGAATTACAGTCACTTCCGGGGCCGACTTCATGTCGGCATCCGGCATACCTGTCGAAGGGATGGCGAGCGCGTCGATGCGCGCGCTCAGGACGCGGCGGTTGTTGAGGAAACCGCCCGCCACGACCCCGCCAACGATGACGACGTAGGTCGCCCAGACGAGCCAGGGGTGCGCGGCGAGAAACGCCTTGAACAGCGGTTCCGACAGCAGCATCTTGGCCGCCGTCCACGCCAGCACGCCGGCGCCGATATACACGATGGATGGAAAGCGCTCGACCCATTTCAGGATCAGCTGGCTGCCGCCCACGACGATCGGGATCGAGATCAGAAGGCCGATCACCACCAGCATGAAGCTGCCGTGCGCGGCGCCGGCCACCGCCAGCACGTTGTCCAGCCCCATTACCGCGTCGGCGATCACGATGGTCTTCATCGCGCCCCAGAACGTGTGGGCGGAGTCGACGTTGTGGGCATCGCCTTCGTCTTTCTTGAGGAGTTTCCAGGCAATCCAGACCAGCAGCGCACCACCTGCCGCCAGCAACCCGGGAATCTTGAGCAGCCACACCACCACCAGCGTCATGGCAGTACGCACCCCGATCGCACCGACGGTGCCCCACATGACAGCCTTGGTGCGCAAGTGTGCCGGCAGTTTGCGCGCGGCGAGCGCGATGACGATCGCGTTGTCGCCGGCGAGCACCAGGTCGATCACGATGATCGCCAGCAGCGCCGAGAAGAATTCCGCCGAGAACAGTTCCATTTAAAGCCCTCCAGAGCAAGAGTTGGATCAACCCCGCGCCCCGGCGGGCGAAAGACGCCTTGCCGGGACGGCAAAGGTCTTGCTTACAGGACGGCGTGCAGCCCTACCGCTGTCCTGCCAATGGAACCGGGGTCCGGCCTGCAACCCGTATTGACGATTCCATCGCCTGCGCCAGTCCCCGTCTGTAGCGGCGGGGGCCGGCGCCGGAAGCTACTCCCCTTTGAGGGATTCGCATTGCGCTATGGACATCATCACGGTGTTGCCCCAGCGCAGGCGGATTCTGGGTGGGCAAATTCAGGAACGGAAATGAAGACTTGCAATGCACGGGATAGCCAAACAGTGCAATCGTTATCATTACGAAATGCAATGATCGAGGCGGATTGAGGGCTTGCGCTTTCGTCCGGACCCTGCCTAGAATCCGCCGTCGCATTGATTTCCATCGGTTTTTTGGAGATCAGTGCGGTCCCTCCAAAGGGGAGTAGCTTGTGCGGTCCTGTCGTTTCAGTTTCAGGGATCGCAGTGTTGCGATCGTCATTACGGGAAGTTCCGCCTCGCGGCGGATGCCCCGGTCGCAACGGCAACCGGCGGTTGCAAGCGAGACCTTTGCCCAGCTGGCGAAGGCTCGCGCGCAAGTGATGTGCTTCAGCGTGCGGCCTTCTACCGGCGAGGTGAAGGCCGCTGTGCTTTCGGGCACGGCTTTTTCGTTCGACAGAGTACGTCACGAAAAGGTACGACCGCCATGCCACAAACCAGGATCCGGCGCTATCTGCGCCACGGTACCTTGCCGCAACTGTCCGTGTTCGAAGCCGTCGCGCGCCTCGGCAGTTTCACGCGGGCCGGCGAGGAGCTGTACCTCGCGCAACCGACGGTGTCGGTGCAGGTCAAGAAGCTGGCTGAAACCGTCGGCGCCCCGCTGTTCGAGCAGGTCGGCAAGTCCGTGCATCTGACCGACGCCGGACGCACGCTCTACGACGGTTGTCACCGGGTGTTCGACGTATTCGCCGAGGTGGAGGCGCAACTCGCCGAAGTTCGCGGCCTCAAATCCGGCCGCCTGCGGCTCGCGGTCACCACGGCGGCGAAATACTTCGCGCCGCGACTGCTCGGCGCGTACAGCAAGGCGCACCCCGGCATCGACATCTCGCTGCAGATCCACAACCGCCAGGTGCTGACGGAGCGGCTGGCGGCCAACGCGGACGACGTGTACGTGTTCGCCCAGCCGCCCGCCGACCTCGAAGTCGTCACCGAGCCGCTGCTGGCCAACCCGCTGGTGGTGTTCGCGCCGGCCGATCACCCGCTCGCCCGCGCGCGCCGCATCCCCTTCGCACGAATCGCCGGGGAGCCTTTCCTGATGCGCGAACCCGGCTCGGGCACTCACCGCGCCGTGCAGGCATTGTTCGAGGCGCATGGGGTTGTGCCGCGCGTGCGCATGGAGTTGTCCACCAACGAGGCGATCCAGCAGGCCATCCTCGCCGGTCTCGGACTTTCCATACTGCCGCGGCATACGTATGGCATAGGCACCGATTCCAAGAGCTTCGCGATCCTCGACGTGACGGGCCTGCCCATGAAGGAAGCGTGGCACCTCGTATACGCCAAAGGCAAGCGGATCGGCGGCGTGGCCGGGAGCTTCATCGCGTTCGCCCGCGCCGAGGCCGCTGCGCTGGCGGGCGCCCTATAATCGTGGCTTCCCTTGCTGTTCGCGAACCTGCCGAGACGATGAAACGCACGCGCCGCGTCGCCTGTGTCGCAATCGCGGGCACCGCCACGCTTCTGCTGTTAGCCGCGCCTGCGGCACGTGCCAGCGAGAGCCTCTGGAATGCGCTGGAGCAGGGCGGCCATGTCGTGCTGCTGCGCCATGCGGCCACGGTGCCCGGCAACGGCGATCCGCCCGGCTTCCGCCTCGACGACTGCCGCACCCAGCGCAACCTGTCGGCCGGCGGCCGCCACGACGCGCAGAACCTGGGCGCCGAGTTCCGGCGCCGCAAGATCGCGGTGCATGAAGTGCTCGCCTCGGAATGGTGTCGCTGCCGCGACACCGCGCACCTTGCATTCGGCTCATCGCGGCCGTGGCCCGCGCTCAATTCCTTTTTCGACAATCCCGCCGGCGGCAACCCTTCGTCCGACGAGGTACGTCGTCGCATCGCCGCCTTCCGCGGCCCCGGCACCCTGGTACTGGTGACCCACCAGGTCAATATCACCGCGCTGACCGGGTTGGTACCGGCGCCGGGGGAAATGCTGGTGATCGTGCCGACGCCGGCAGGCGGGCGTGCCCTCGGCCGGCTCCCGCCGGCGGCGCCCCTGCCCACGCGCTAACTACCCGCCGCGGCAGTCATTTTCAGGCCGAAAAATACCCCTTGACTTGTCATGGGCGGCTGCGTATAACGCATTTCGCAGGATTCCACAAGCGCAGCGAAATCGCTGATCTGTTAGTCCCCGCCTCAATGACCACAAGTTATTGCAGCGGTCCTTTAGGTCCCCGCTTTCCCCTTGATAGGTCCCGCAGGTTGGAGGGCAACCTCCGTTGTTATTTCGTTCGATGTTTTTTTTAAGGATTTACAGCATGGCAAACGGCACTGTGAAATGGTTCAACGACGCCAAGGGCTACGGTTTCATCACGCCCGATGACGGTGGCAAGGACCTCTTCGCGCACTTTTCGGCAATCCAGGGGAACGGTTTCAAAAGCCTGAAGGAAAACCAGAAAGTTTCGTTCGACGTCAGCTCCGGCCCCAAAGGCCCGCAGGCGACGAACATCAAGCCGCTGGACTGAACCTCCGGTTGGTGACAAAAAAGCCCGGGCGACCGGGCTTTTTTGTTGTACGCGCCTAGAGCCTGTTATGGACCTAAACGTGCGCGGCGTTGAGCCAAAAGGGCCCGGATGCTAGGCGCGAGGAGGCCGCATAGCACCCCTATGC